>CALGOA010000091.1 GCA_937958015.1 uncultured Acidimicrobiales bacterium
TCCCGGCACACCCAGTTGTTCGAGGAGCTGCTTCTTGTAGACCTCGCGGCACAGGACCCGCACGTGATCGCCGGGTTTGATGGTTTGATCGCCCCGGGGAATAACGGTGGTTCCACCCCGGGTGATCGCACCGAAGAGGAAGTCGAGGCGGGTGCCAATCGAGGCTGCAATGTCGATGATCGTCTGGTTGGCGACCGCAGCCCCTTCCCGCACCACGGCACCGATGACAACGAGGTCACCACCCATTCGATAGACCTCGTCGGTACCGGTTGCGTGCACCAGCTCCAGGATTTCGTCGGCGGTGTCGGCGTCGGGGTCGATCACAAGTGTGGCGCCAACCTGGGTACGCAGCCGTTCGGCGGCGAGCCCGCGGAATGCCTCGTTCTGAAGTCGGACCACAGATGTCTCGACGCCCTGTTCCTCGGCCACCAGCGACGCGAGAAGGTTGACTTCATCCTTCTCGGTAACCGCGGCGAGGAAATCCGCCCGGTCGATCTGAGCATCCATCAGAACATCGGGATGGGATCCGCTGCCGACGACAACCTGAACGTCGAGGCGTTCGGCCACCTCCTCGGCCCGGCCCGGATTCTGCTCGACCACGGTGATGTCGTGATTCTCGGCTGCGAGTCGCTCAGCGAGATAGAAACCGATCTCGCCAGCACCAACGATTACGACATGCACCGGACCATCATTCCCGATGGATCCCCCAAAGCGACACCTCTACGTCGAAAGCCCTGATAGGCCGGGCCGCGCAGAGCGAGAACTGCCCTCAGATGGTGGCTTCCATGTGTTTGATGCCATGAATGAAGTTGGATTCGAGCAGTTCGGGTTCGCCGGTGATCCGGATGGTGGGGACCCGCCGGAACAATTCGCGAAACATCACCGTGATCTCGCGACGGGCGAGGTGAGCACCCAGACAGAAGTGGGGTCCGGGCCCGCCGAACCCGACGTGCGGGTTCGGATTGCGGGTCACGTCGAACCGGTGCGGATTATCGAAGACGGCCGGGTCGCGATTTGCGGCGAGGTAGTTCAGGAGCACCTTGTCACCCTCGTGTAGTTGCACCCCGCCGAACTCGTAGTCGGTCGTCACCGTCCGGCGCATGTAGGTCACCGGGCTGGCCAGCCGCACGATCTCCTCCACGGCGGTGTTCGCCAGGCCTTCCACGTCGGCCTCCCAGATGGCCCGCTGGTCGGGATTGTCGGTCAGATATTTCATTCCCCAGCTGATGGCGTTCCGGGTGGTCTCGTTCCCGGCCACGACCAAAAGAATGAAGAAGCTGGCCACGTCGGCATCGGTCAGCTCGTCCTGCCCCAGGTCCGCGTTCACCAGCTGGCTGGTCAGGTCGGTGCCGTCGCCGCCCCGCTTGTCTTGTGCCACCTCACCCATGAGATCGGCCAGATCTCCGCCTGCGGTCAGCAGGGCGGTGAGGACATCGCCGTCCTCGGGTCGGAATTCGGGATCGCTGGCGCCGAGGATGATGTTGGTGCGGTCGAAGACGAATTGGTACTGCGAGTCGGGGATGCCCATTAGGTCACACACGATCTTCAGAGGAAGTGCAGCGGCGACGTCGACAACGAAGTCGATCGAGTCGGAGCCGAGCACACCGTCGATGATGTCTCCCGCTACCTCCACCACCGAGTCCTCCAGACGGGACATCGTTCGGGAGGTGAATCCCTTCGAAACGATCCGTCGCAACCGGGCGTGACGGGGATCGTCCATCGCAATCATGGACGAGAAGAACTCGTTGAATTCGGCCGGCACCTCCAACATCGTGATCCCCGATGCGGAAGAGAAGATCTGTGGGTTCCTGGATGCCTCCAGAATCTGATCGTGGGCGGTGACAACCCAGGCGCCCCGACCCGAACTGACTAGCCCTTCCAGTTGGCTGTACGGCTCGGGGAAGTGCGTCAGTCCCAAACCCCGAATCATGTCGAGATCGCGATCGATCTCGTCTGCGTCACGGACCCAAAACTTGGGCCGGATCGGATTTGGCAATTCTGCGGTGATCGCAGGATCCTCAGCGGTCATTCCCACGACACTAGATCCCGAGGGACCGGACCCAGTAGTTGACGAGATGCGGCACCGGTCGATCGACATAGATGGGGGCAATTTGAGATGTCTATTGTGAACAACCTGTTACGCGCTATTCTCGCCGGTGCGGCAGGACTAGCTGATGCCTCCGCGGAACGACGCACTTCAGCCGAGGGTGACACAATCAGATGGGCGAAGAGTGAGCAAGAGAGCGCTTGAGGTTGCCGACCAGATAGAAATATCGGTGGGCGAACTGAAGTGGGAAGCCGGAGCGATGGTCGGCGACGAAACCGCTCTTATGGAGCGGTACGACGTCGGCCGAAGCGTCTTCCGTCAGGCCATTCGGCTGAGTGAACATCTCGGGGTCGCCATCATGCGACGGGGTCGTTCCGGCGGGCTTGCGGTTGCAAAACCCACTCCACTCCCCGCCGCTCTCTCCCTGCAGATCGCCTGGTCCAAACAGCGCGTACAACCCCGTTCGGCGGCCCGACTGCGTGACGCCCTGGCCGACTGGGACACCCGGGGCCCACTCGGAACCAACGTGATCTACAGCATCGTCGCTCTCGCCTGTGAAGGATTCGACGGGTCGGGATCCACCTCGGTGCCCGCCATGGACTCGGGCAAACTTGGTGAACAGATCGCCCAGAACATCCTGACCAGTCTCACTCAGATGGGTTGGGACAACATCGAACTGCTCGGCTCCGAAGCCGATCTGATGGCTCAGTACAGCGCCGGCCGGGCGTCCTTGCGCGAAGCGGTCCACCTCCTCGAACTGCACGGAGTGGCCGTTATGCAGCGCGGTCCGGGAGGCGGCCTGCTGGTTCTGCGGGCGGCGTCGGCCGGCGCACTGTCCCGTTCGCTACGAGCCCAACTGCGCAGCGGCGGCCACAGCGACGTCCAAATCGTGGAACTTCTCCGCTCGCTGCTTGTGTCGCTACCAGCCGCAGATCTGCAGAATGCCGGTTACGCGCTGCGTCTTGGCGCCGAGGACCTCATCACCGAACTCGACGATTCGCAAACGCCGCTCGCAATACCTTGATAAGAGGGTGATTGGGGTCGATGGACGCGGTACGATCATCAGGTCCAATCCGGGGTAGCTCAGTTGGCAGAGCAACCGACTGTTAATCGGTTTGTCGTGGGTTCGAGCCCCACCCCCGGAGCTTTCAGCCCGCTCGTACAACTTGGAGCGTCGCAGTACCGAACCTCGGGGCGGTAGCTCAGTTGGTTAGAGCACGGCACTCATAATGCTTTGGTCGTGGGTTCAAGTCCCACCCGCCCCACTCTTTCCCTCCGGGTACCGCTGCGCACGGAGCGTTCCGGGACGCTGGTGTCCACCTAGTCCAGGTAGCCGCGGAGTTTGTCCGAACGAAGCGGATGGCGAAGTTTGGCCAGCGTCTTGTTTTCGATTTGGCGGATTCGTTCGCGGGTCACGCCGAACTCTCGGCCCACCTCTTCCAGGGTGCGGGGCTGACCGTCCTCGATACCGAACCGAAGTTTCACCACCTCGGCCTCACGTTCGCTCAGTTCCTTCATCACCTCGGTTACCGCTGCAGCCAGCATGTGGCGGGCGGCGACGTCGACGGGGGCAGCACCCTTGTCGGGGATGAAGTCGGCCATCGACGAGTCGTCTTCGTCACCGACCGGCGTGTCGAGGCTGAACGCCTCTTGGCGAGCGATGCCCAGGATCTCCTCGACCCGTTCGGGGGTCATGTCGACGTCTTTGGCGATCTCGGCCATGGTGGGATCGCGCTCGAGCCGCTGGGCCAGAGCCCGTTGGCTGCGGATTACGCGGTTCATCGACTCGACCATGTGGACCGGTACCCGAATGGTTCGTGACTGGTCGGCGATCGCCCGGGTGATCGACTGGCGGATCCACCACGTGGCGTAGGTGGAGAACTTGAAGCCACGGGCGTAGTCGAACTTCTGCACCGCCCTCATCAAACCCAGGTTTCCCTCCTGGATCAGATCGAGCATGGGTACACCTCGACCGGTGTACCGCTTAGCGATTGAGACGACGAGTCGGAGGTTCGCTGCCGTGAGGTCGTTACGAGCCCGCTCACCGTCGTTAACCGCCCGACGGATTCGGCGACGTTCGGCCGCTTCGAGGCGATCCCATGCACCCGACCTCACGAGCTCGGTCTGTCGAGCCGAGTCGGCGGCGCCCTGTTCGATCCGCTTCGCCAGTTCGACCTCCTCGTCGGCTGCCAACAGCGGCACCCGTCCGATCTCCTTCAGATACATACGAACCGGGTCGGCCGAACCCGACGCCCGGGCCACGGCCTGGGCGGCGATGGCGGCAGAGTCGGGACGGCGGCGCCGGCGCCGGTTGTCCTGGCTGGTTTCGGTGGCGACGCTCTCTTCGACCAGGTCGTGGTCGAAGGCGACATCGTTTCCAGCGAGGAACGTTTCAACCTCGCTCAGCAGTTCAGGGGTGAGCTCGATGTTGTGCATTACCTGCACAACGTCATCAGGGGTGAGTGTTCGGCCCGCTTTGGCGCGTAGGAGCAGCCGGTCTCGGTGCTCCTGACTGAACATCGGTTGTGATGACGACGAACGCATCTATGGGCTGACCTCCTCAGATCCCGATCCAAGCCACGCTAGCAACTGTGCCACAGTGCTCTCTTGCGTTTCGCTTTCGGTCAATGACTCGAGCGTTTCCTGGAACCAGCGGAGTTCGGCGGTCAGGGCGGCCTGATCCTCAGGTGAGGAGTGATCGGCGTTACGGAGGCGGCTTGTGCGTTCCCGGTCGATCAGGTGTGACCACATACGACAGGCGACATCGAGAGGTTCGACGTTCGCCGACTCGACGGCCAAGCGGTACAGCAGGCTCTGGTCGTCGTCGTCCACACTGTCGGCGACCTTCTGGAAGTCACGATGATGAACCAGTTGCACGTACAGCTCGCCGAGGCGATCTTCGGTGAACGTGTCGGCAACGATGTATTGCCCAACCGCATCGGGGTCGTGGATCGCCAACTGCAACGCCAGCAGTTCGACCGCAGGCAGACGGCGTTGGGTTCGTTGATTCGAACGACCAAACCCACCCTGATTCGACGGTGGTTGTTGGTAGCCGCCCTGCCCGTAGCCCTGCTGATCGTAGTAACTATCGGGTGGCGATCCGTACCCACCACCGTTTGACTGTTGCGAGCGACCGTTTGACCCCGACCCAGATTGGGTTCGGCTTCCGGCACCGGCGGTTGCTCGGCGCGCTCCGGGAGAGCGAAGCAT
>CALGOA010000092.1 GCA_937958015.1 uncultured Acidimicrobiales bacterium
CAGGTCCTCGGTGAACCGGGCGTGACTCTCGGGAGTCACGATGATGTCGAGCAGGGTCTGATCGATCGAGGCCCGGTCGTCGTAGGTGTGGAGGGTCTGGGCCATCGCATACCGGGCATCCTCGAACTCTCGAACGCCAAATGCCGGAAAACGATTGGTGATCGTCTCGGCGTAGATGCCATGCAGAGCTAACTCGGGGAGCCGGTCCATCCAGCGGGCCGGGGCTTCATGGGACGGGATTCGTTCAGCGATCCCGCCACTGTAGGTTCTGGGCGGCAGCTACGTCGTCCGAGCTGGACTTCCACTCATCGGCGACGACCGCACATGGAGAGAGGCGATGGCGTCGATATCGATGTAGCAGCCCTGCAGGTGACGTCCCGAGGACGGATCGAAGCCGGTCCTGGCGTGCAGAACCCGGCGGTTGTCGAAAACGATGGCCTCTCCCGACTTCAGCGTGAGTTCGATCGCCTCGAAATCCAGGCGATCGGAGAACCGACCCAAGGCCGTTGCGAAACGGGTGGTCTGAGGAGTAACGAGGCTGCGGTTGTTGAAGGCGACTTGACCGATCGAACCGTTCGCCCGCAGTGAGATCACACTCCGCGTGGCCCGTAGATCCACTTCGTCGTCCCGGAATCGAAAGTCCACCGGAGTCGAACACAACAGCTCGAAATCATCCGGGTGGTTCTCCCGCAGCCACTCGCCGGCGGCGACTCCATCGGATAGTCGGGTGGCCCCTCCTGCATGCGCTGGCTTCAGACAGTGCAGCACCTGCACCGACGGCGTGGGGTCGCGATAGGGGTTGTCGGTATGGAGCGGCAGCCCCACCGGCGAATAGGCCAGGTTGTTCGGCGACGGAATGGTTCGCACGTCGAACAGCTGGCCATAGTTTGTCTCGCGCACAAACCCGAGCGTGGCCGCGAACCTCAACACCTCACCCTCGGCTGAACCGAGTCCGGCGACGTGGGAAAACCCGTGGTGAATCACATCGGAAGCGATGCCGTGAACATCATCGGGCGCTCGTAGCCCGCCGACTGCCGGGGTGCTCGACGCCGCCTCCACGACCTCGGCCGTCGATTCCACCACGATGGCCCGATGGTGCGAACCATCTCGCACCAGGTCAACGAGGAGCTCGCCGCTTCCGAATGACCGCCCCAAGACCTCGAACCCGCCGAGGTCGCTCTGACTCAGGAGGTGCTGGCCGGACACAACATCCCGACACTCGGGACATGAACAGGCGTCGCGTGCCTCGACCGGATCGGTCGCTCCCTCCACCAGCACCCGTTCCAACAGGTCTCGATACTCGCCCAACCGGGGAACGACCTCACCCGGCAACTTGCCCGCATCATCGCATTTGCGGAGTTCGATGGCTCGCGGCGCCTGCGGATCGGCGAGGAACCGCTCCGATTCGGCCGCGTCGAAGGGGCCACCCTGCTGATCAAGTGTGATCACCGAGGCTTCGCTCAGTTCGCCTCGATACTGAGGATCGGATCCAACGAGATGACGCTTGGCATCGACGTGCAGACGAATGGGCCCCACGATCGACTGCGGAAACCACGGCCCCAACCACCGATCGGCCGCGACCGCATGATCGGCGTACCCATAGGTGCCAGCCTCACCACGCAGGTGACCCACATCGTGCAGCAGGCCGGCAATGGTGAGATCGTCATCGGCACCACGGGAGCGAAGGACGTGGGCGGTCTGGAGCGCGTGTTCCAACATGGACAGGCCTTCGCCGTAGGAATGAGCGTCGGTCTCGGCGAGGGTCTCCATCACTACGTCGATCAGAGGACGCTCCGCACCCAGCAACGAACGACCGGTCCACGCAGGATCCGGCTCGAGATTGCACAGGTCGGCGAGGGTTGGGGCCACATCCGAAACCGAGGCCGTATCCCACATCGCGCCGGGCTTGATCCGGGGAGAACGAACCACAAGCCACGTGTCCATCACATCATCGACCACTTCGGAGTGATCCTGCTCGGCTCCTCCGTGGTCGGTGGTAACGAGGATCGAGTCGAAGGGGTTCGACGCCGCCAGCAATCGGGCGAGTGCGGCATCGGCCTCTTCAAGCGAACGGAGGTAGTGCTTCGAACCCCACCCTTCGGAATGGCCGGCCAAGTCTGGAGCGGAGATGTACACGAACATCAGATCTGGTGAGCGCCGTTGCAACAGTGAGGTGACCTGATCGATCAGCAGCTCGTCGTCGGTCGGTTCGTAGCCCGAGTCCAACGAGACCCGGTACCCAGCGGCATCCGGTTCGATCAACGAATCGAGCGGCGCCCAACTGGTGAAGCTGGCGGTCGAGAGGCCGGCCCGACTGGCGACCGCGAAGATCGACGGGGCGTGGGCGTCGATGGGGCTCGGCGAGTTGTCGACGATGCCATGAACTTCCGGTTCGACTCCCCGCAGCATCGACGCATGCACCGGTCGGGTGAGCGGCGGGGTCACCGTTCGGGCGGTGAAACAGCCGGCCCCGTCCCGGGCGAGACCGGTAAGCGTCGGCATGCGCTCCGGTGTGATGAAGCGGGGAGCCACTCCATCGATGGACACCAGCACGGTCTTCGCCGAGTCGTCTCGCACCGCCCGAACCGTACGCCATCCGCACCCGTAACAGTAGGGACGGGCTCCGATGTTTCGTTTCCCCAAGCAGCGACCGCCTCGGCCCGCCCGGACTCGTTGAAATCACGGGGAGCGATTCGAAGACTTTTGGCTACATCTCGTCTGTCCGACTGCCGATAGTCGAGCATGAGGCGATCCGGATTCACCTATGCATTCTGCTTTGTTGTTGCTGTAGCCACGGCGTGTTCAGGGACGACGATCGACGCTGGCAGCCGGGCCGATACCGAGGTCGATCCACCCGAGATTCTTGCCAACACCCCCGCGGGCGACGCAGATGATGCAACGTCTTCCGACTCCGTGAATGCTGAGACACCAAACGGATTGAACGAACCCGTCGATGCCCAGGATGTCACCACAGAACCCCTTCCCCCTGTCGAAGGATCCGCAGCGCCGGCAAACCAATCGACGGGTGATTCAGACCCGAACGAAACGTCGGTCGTTGAACCTACATCCACCCCTCCGACGACTTCAGCACCTGCGACTTCGGCACCCGCTACATCGGCACCACCAAACACCCCCGCACCAACCACAGCGACCACAGCGACCAGCGCACCCGCTACCGACGCGTCGGGTTTCGCTCCGGTCGGTTCAGCCCTTCCTTCCGATGCGGACTGCGCCGCACGGGTCCAAGCCGCACCCGAAGTTCGTGCCGGAAACGTCAGCGCGAATGCCCGCGCCGGCGGACCCACACTGACGGGACCACTCTTCGGACGGGTTACCGGGAACATGACCGGCACCACTGACGAGATAATTCAATGGGCGTCCTGCAAGTGGGGTGTTCCCGCCGATGTTGCTCGCGCTCAAGCGGCCACCGAAACCTATTGGCGTCAGGGCTTCCTCGGCGACTGGACCACCACGGCTGCCGACTGCGCCCCCGGGCACGCTCTCGGCGCAGATGGCCGAGCAGACGAGTGTCCTCAGAGCATCGGCCTCCTCCAGATCAAGTACAAGTTCTTCAAAAATGCCTTCCCCGGAGCCGAACAGTCAACGGCGTACAACGTGGACTACGCATATGCGGTGTGGCGCAATTGCTTCGAGGGTGGAGAACAATGGCTAAACGACTCGCCCCGGGGACGCGACTACGCGGCCGGTGACGGGTGGGGATGCATCGGACGCTGGTTTGCTGGCGAGTGGTACACCGCCCCGGCAACGAACTACATCTCCGAAGTACAGGAACGACTGGACACTCGCGTCTGGAATTCATCGGATTTCCTCAACCACGGCTGAGGTCGACAGCACGTTCACAAGGTTGGCATGGCGTCACCTCAGCGACCCCATCCGAGAAAGCGGTTTCCGGGATCAGTCGGTGAAGATGTTGGTGGGGAATCCGTCGATGCTCGTGGTGTTCTTCCGCTCCCAGAATCCGAGCAGGCGCTCCTCGGTCATCTTGGCGTAGAAGGGTTCAAGGTCGGTCACACCTCGATCGGCCTCCACCGACATGATCGGTACACCCGTTCCGCACGAGTCGGCGGTCTTGTCCACATGGAGGTCGAAGATCTGACGCGACCCACCGAATTCGGGAAAGTGACGAGCGAGATCGTCCCAGTCGTCGTGGCGGGGGTACACCACCCTGGCCTGGCCGTACACCCGCAAGATGATCGGCGTCGTGCCGATCGACATCCACATCAAGGTCATGCGGCCCGCCGCCAGAACATGGGCCGCGGTCTCGTTGCCGCTGCCCGACAGGTTCAGCCAGGCGATTCGGTCCGGTGCCAGAACGCGCAGGGTGTCCATGCCCTTCGGCGACACGTTGACCGTGCCGCCTGCGGCTGCTGTAGCCACAAAGAACATCGGTTGAGCTTCGATGAATTGCACCCGCTCGGTACTGAGCGTTTCTGCTGCTGGTCGTCGGCGCCATTTCGTTGTGTCCATACCGAACAGTACGTCGACAACGTTTCGGTGCGGGGCGAAACGTCGCTCGCTCAATGACCGGCTCCTCGGAATCATCATGACCCGGTTGGGGTTGGACGAATATGCGCACCATGACCGACAGCGAAACGAGAGCGTTCCTCCTGGAGGGAACCCGGACGGGCAAGCTGGGCTGGGTAGGAAAGGACGGACGCCCGCACGTCGCTCCGATCTGGTTCACCTTCGACGGCGACGACATCGTGTTCAACACCCACGAGGACTCGGGCAAGTTCAAGGCGCTTCGACGCACCGGTGTCGCGTGTCTGCTGGTCGACGATGACGCACCACCGTTCTCGTTCGTGAAGGTCGATGCCACCGTCTCGCTCGAAGACGACCTCGTCGCAGTTCGGTCGTTCGCCACCAAGATCGGCGGTCGCTACATGGGTGAGGATCGAGCCGAGGAGTTCGGGGCCCGCAACGGCGTTCCCGGCGAGTGGCTGGTTCGGCTGACCCCCACCAAGATCACCGCTGCGGCCGAGGTCAGCAACTGAGTTGCGAGATCGGGTCAGTCGAGCGTTTCGCCCAGCGCTCCGTTGGTTCGCAAATACTGCCGCAGGTAGGGCATGGCGATGTTGACCAGGCCCCGTGCCGGTGAATCGATCATCTGGGTGTCCAGAAGCCGCAGGCGGTACTGACTGGCCTGGTTGGACGAGGTGTTCAGGCGCTCGGCCAGCTCGCCGATCTTGCTGGGTCCATCGTCAAGGCTCATGGCCAGCAGAAAACGTCGATCGGTGGGACTCAGATCCCCGAGGGCTGGCTCGAGCACCAGAGCGCCCAGACGTTCCTGGGCGGCGGGAACCGAGGCGTCGATGTCGGCCATGGTGATCGTTGGTCGATCGCCCGCCGCTTTCCAGGCGTGGTATCCGATGAGCTGAATCATGAAGGGGTAACCGGCGCTGGCATCGGCGGCGAGCCGAAGAGCCTCGGGTTCGAAATCCTTGCCTCCGATCTTCGCAGTCGCTTCCAGTACGTCGTAGGCCTCGAACGCCTTCACCGGTCCGACCGTGTGCCGCTCGGCCCGGCGGAGAAAGGTGAGCACGCCATCGTTCAGCAGTCGGTCCTTCACCACGCCGGGCAGACCACCAAAGGCCACCGCGATCGACGCCCGCTGTCGAAACAGGTGCTGAATACCAACGGCCAATTCGGCCAGTTCGTCACGAACCGCACCCTGGATCTCATCGACGGTCAGAAGAAGGCCGTTCCCCCGCTCCGCCAGCTCTGCCGCCAGCGCCTCCATCATCGACCGCACATCGCCCTCGGAGGTCTCGGGCGTCGGGTGGTGAAGCCCAACACCAAAACCGAATCCACTGATCGACCGAAGGCGGACCGACGGGGTTTCACCGCCGCTGACCTTGCGGGCTGCGGCTGGCAGGCGGTGCTCCACCAGCCGGTCAATCACCCCCGGGGCTGCAGTTTCTGACACCGTGATCCATCCCTCCTGGGCCGCGATGTCCTCGATCTCGTTGAGCAGTACGGTCTTACCCGAACCCCTCCCGCCCAGGTACAACGTGGCGCGACCGGGACTGCCCACCCCACCCTTCAATGCGTCACGAAAGGCGTCGAGCATCGGTTGGCGACCGGCGAGTACCGGCGGGCTTATGCCGAAGGTGGGGCTGAAAGGGTTGTCTTTCATGTTCTTTAGTTTAGCTCAGAACTGCTTTCATGTTCTTTCATGTCAGTCGGTTGTGCACAAGAGTGCTAGTTCCAATGTCCAATACTCGACTAGGCCGAATCTGTTCACACTCGGCCCATGGCCTCTTCCGCCCATAAGAGCAACCGCTGTCGTCCAACCCGACGCCGTCCTGCGCCGTCGTCCGCCGGTCTCGCATGTTCGGCATCGATCCATCCCACCCAGCGCTGGTCGCAGCCATGACCCGTTACGTGTTGTACAGCCACGACACCTACGGGCTGGGTCACTTTCGACGCAGCAGTCTGCTGGCGACCGGCCTGGTGGGCGCAGACCCGAACAACGAAGTGCTGATCATCACCGGCTCTCCCAGCACGCAGGCCTTTCCCCTGCCCGATCGCGTGGACACCGTGAAACTCCCCACCGCCACCAAAGACGTACGCGGCCGCTATCAACCACGCCGGCTCCTGGGGTCGATCGATCGCCTGACCCGCCTACGCCGCGACATCATCCTTGCGGCGACCACGACCTTTGAGCCCGAGGTACTGCTCGTCGACCATGCGCCGTTGGGCATGCGAGGCGAACTGAGTCCCACCCTGTCGATGCTCGACCGGCGTCGAGATCGCCCTCGCTTGACCCTGGGGTTGCGGGACATCATCGATCAGCGTCAGGCGGTCGAACAGTCGTGGCACCGCGATCGGGTGTGGCCTGCGCTCGACCGGTTCGACGACATCTTCGTTTACGGGGATCGACGGGTTCGCACCACCGCTCAAGAGATCGGCCTCGAGCGACGCACAGGAGCCGTTGTCACCCACACCGGATATGTCGCACCGACGATGCCCGAAGCCCTTCCGGGAGACCCGTTCGTCCTGGTGACACCGGGTGGTGGCGGCGATGGGCAACGGCTTCTGCGTCGCTACCTCGATGCGGTGGAGGCGGGCGCAACCGCGGGCCTCCGGTCCGTGGTGATTACCGGTCCCCTCCTCTCCGCCCGCCGTCAGGCCGAGCTGCTGCTTCGGGCCGAGAAGCTCGAGTCGGTCGAGCTCATCGAGTTCTCCGACTCGATGCGTTCGTTGATCGCTTCCGCCGAGTTCGTAGTTTCGATGGCTGGCTACAACACGGTGGTCGAAGAGCTCTCGGCCGGCACGCCTGCGCTGCTGGTACCGCGATGCAAACCCCGCCTCGAGCAGCACATCCGAGCCTGCCGACTGGCTCCGGTCTCCCGACTTGAGCACTGTCCGATCGAAGAGCTCAGCCCTGATCGGGTCCGACGATTCGCCCGAGACCAACGAACCCTTCGGGAGACCGAACCCAGCATCGACCTCTCCGGCATCGCCCGGGTGGTCTCAACCCTCACCGGTTCGAACAGCCCGGAGAGGACGCCCGCTCATGTTTGAAAACCACCACGACCCAGCTCCGATGCGAGTCGGGTACGTGCTCAAGCAGTATCCGAGGTTGTCGGAGACCTTCATCCTGAACGAGATCATCGGGCTGGAGGAGAACGATGTCGACGTATCGATCTTCTCGCTCCGCCACTCAACCGAAGGCCGATTCCACCCGGCCATCGCTGCGGTTCGAGGAACCGTGTATTACGTCGCCGACCCGGACAAAGCTGCGTTCCTCGACGCACTGCGGGCCCTTCCCCACCTTCGGGCCGAGCGTTTACCTGCGGTCTTCGAATTCCTCGATCGAATCCCTCAAGAGCGACGATCCAGAATCGTTCTGCAGGCCATCGACATCGCCAACGCAACTTTGCGTCTGCACATCGACCATCTCCATGCTCACTTCCTCACCGTTGCAGCCCAGACGGTCCACCTGGTTCACCTCCTGACCGGGCTGCCGTACACCGTTACCGCGCACGCCAAAGACATCTACCGCCACTCGGTGGACTGGGACCTCGCCAGACAGATCGCCGCCCGAGCATCGGCCATCGTGACCGTGTGTGACTACAACCAGCTCTACCTCAGTCAGCGGCTCGATCTTCCCGACTGCAACATCGTTCGGATCTACAACGGTCTCGGCCCTCAGGAACCGCCGTCCCCGGTCCAAGCTCGCACGAGAGGACTAGTACTCGGCGTCGGTCGACTGGTGGAGAAGAAGGGTTTCGATCTGATGCTGGACGCGATCGCCCCGTTGTCTGCCGCTCGACCCGAGATGCACGGAGTCATCATCGGCGACGGGGATCAACGCGTTCCCCTGAGGAAACAGGCGGCTCGTCTCGGGATCGCCGATCGTGTCACCTTCCTCGGGGCTCTCCCTCAGGATCGGGTCAGCACCTGGCTCCGGAAGGCGGAACTGATGATCGCTCCGTGTCGGATCGGCACCGACGGAAATCAGGATGCCCTGCCGACGGTGCTGTTGGAGGCGTTGGGGGCTGGGCTACCGGTCGTCACCACACCGGTCGCCGGTATCACCGAGATCATCGACGACGGAGTCGAAGGTTTGATCGTGCCCTGCGATGACCCGGCTGCCCTCAGCCGAGCGACCGCCTCACTCCTCGACGATCACAACACCCGGGCAGCGATGGCGGCTGCCGGTCCAGTGAAGTTGGAACAACGATTCAACCGAGCGGAGACGGTTCGAGAACTGATCGACGCCTTCGGGGCAAAGGAGCCCGTCGCATGAGGCATCTGAACATCATCCAGCTCTGTGCCGACCGAGGGATTGCCCCGGGTTCGACCAAGGGGGCAGCCCAGCACCTGCGAGGTATCGCCGCAGGGCTCTCCCAAGCGGGGCACACCGTTACCACCTTCAGTCAACGCCGGGCCGAAGGTCGCTTTCCCGTGCGGGTGTTCGCGTTGCACAAGCTCACCCCGGACCGAGCCAGCAGTGCGGACGTGATCTACGAACGGTATTCGCTCGGCCACAGAGGCGGCCTTGAGCTGGCCCGGGCGGTCGGGGCCAATTTCGTGCTCGAGGTCAACGCCCCCTTGGTCGACGAAGCTCTGGCGCACCGACCCGACACCGTTGCGAGCGAAGACCGGGAAACGGAGATGGAGCTTCTGGGCCAAGCCGATCTGGTGATCACGGTCTCGACCGAGCTAACGCGGTGGGCCCAACGGTTCCGGACCGGGCCCACGATGACGATCCCCAACGGCTTTGAACCTTCGTGGTTCCCGATTCGCAGGCGCGAGTGGGACCGCCCCGTGCTCGGGTTCATCGGGCACCCCAAACCCTGGCACGGCGCGGACCGTTTGCCTCAGCTGCTCGCCGATCTCGCAGTTCGAAACCACCGACCCCAGCTCCTCATCATCGGCGGCGGGGCCGGCGCCAGCCAGATCATGACCCGGGCCGAGGAACTTGGTGTCGCCGGTCAGATCACCGTGACCGGCGCATTGCCGGCCGATCAAGCATCCTCGTGTCTTGGCGACGTAACCATCGGACTCGCTCCATACCCAGCACAGGATCCGTTCTACTTCTGCCCGCTGAAGATCGTCGACTATCTGGCCTCGGGGCTTCCCATCGTCTCGACCCGGCAGGGAGACATCACCTCGATGGTGGGAGACGCCGGAGTCGTCGTCGATCCGAGCGACGATCAGGCACTGGTCGCCGCCGTCGTCCAACTTTTGGACAATCCCGAGTTGGCCATGCGGATGGGATCCAACGGGCGGCAACGAGCCATGGACACCATGACGTGGGATCGCGTGGCGGCCGACACGGCCCTCGGAATGTTCAGCCTTGATCAAAGGGTAAGGCGACCGGTGTGAGGATTCGGCTACGACCGCCCACCCCCGGAGGCGGGTCCGACCTTCGAAGGGCCTTCCGGGCGTTCAGACCAGCCCTGCGGGGTCAGAGAAAACGGATCCTTACCGCCGTCGCCTTGGCCATCTCGGTCACCGGTCTCGAACTACTCAAACCATGGCCGATCACCCTGATCATCGACCATCTCGTCGGGGCGTCCGAGCTCGAGTCGGTCTCACTCACCCCGGTTGTGGCGTTCGCTCTCGTTGCGTTCTTGGTGCCGACGATGCTCGGGTTTGCCAACGAACACCTTCAACTGGTCATCGCCCGGGTCAGCAGAAAGGCGACCGTCCGGATCCGTAGCGACGTGTTCGAACATCTGCAGCGCCTCGAGTTGTCCGAACACCAGAGGCACTACACCGGGGACCTTCTGGTCCGTCTCATGGGCGACGTCAACATGATCAGGGACCTTCTGTTTCCGAGTTGGCTGAGCCTCCTGCAGCGGGGAACGGTGTTGGTCGGTGGAGCGGTCGTCTTCGCCATCGTCGATTGGCGACTCTTTCTCGTTTCACTACTCCCGCTTCCGTTGCTGTGGATGAGCGTCGAACGGGGCTCATCAGCCATCAAGAACGCGGCCGGCAAACAACGGAAAAAGGAAGGCGCTATTGCTGCAGCGGCTGCCCAATCCCTACAGCAGGTCGAGTTGATCAAGGCCTTCGCCGCCGAGGAACGGACCGCTGACAGCTTCCGCAGCAATGCTCGGAGCGCCGAACGAGCCACGATGGCCGCCGCTCGGCAAGCGGCTCGAATGGCCCGGTTGACCGAGGTTCTGACCGGCGCCGGCGTCGGCCTGGTGCTGGTGTACGGCGCGACCCGAACCAGGAGCGGGGCGTTGTCGCCGGGTCAGCTGATTCTCGCGATCTCCTATACCCGAATGTTGTACAAACCGATCCGCAAGCTGACCGGTGAGGGCGCCCGGATCGCCAAGGCGACCGCCTGTGCTCTCCGGGTCATGGACCTGCTCGATCGGCCGGTTGAAGATCCCACCCTCGGCGCCAGCGTGGACGACCTGGACGGCGATATTGAATTCATCGGAATCGACCACGCCTATTCCGACGGGAGAACCTCGTTGGAGGGGCTCTCGGTCCGCATTCCCGACGGCGCGATGGTGGCCATCATCGGCGAGAACGGGACAGGGAAGTCGACACTTCTTTCCTTGCTGTTGCGACTTCATCAGCCTCAGCGAGGTGAGGTTCGAATCGGCGGTGTCGACGTCAGCACGCTGCAGCTGAGCTCTTATCGCGATCAGATCGCCTACGCCCCTCAGGAACTGGCACTGTTCGGTGGAACCATCAGAGAGAACATCAGCTTCGGGCGCCCCGAGGCGACCGACGATGAGATCGCCGCAGCGGCCGAAATCGCCCTGCTGACTCCCGTGATCGAGGGACTGCCCGACGGTTTGGACACGGTCTTGGACGAAAACGGGGCATCGCTCTCGGGTGGTCAGGCACGGAGGTTGATGCTGGCCAGAGCTGCGTTGCGAGACGCATCGATCCTGCTGCTCGACGAACCGCTGACGGGCCTCGACCCCGAGGCTCAGAGAATCGTTGCCCGGGCGATTGCCAACATCGCCAACGGTCGAACCACGCTCGTGGTCCACCACGGCGATCTGGATCAGCTCCGCCCCGACTATTGGATGGAACTGAAGCCACGACACGAACCAGACCGTCAACTGGAAGGAGCCGGCCGGTGAACGTCTCCCGCCTTCTGGAGGGTGACGAGACGACCGCCCGGTTTCGAGACGCTGGAATGGCGGTCGCCGAATGTGAACCGAGTTATGTGCGACACAAGCCGGGCGAAACCACGATCGTCGCGTTCCGGCTCACCGCGTCCGCCGAAGACTCCACGACGAACCGGGGCGAGAATCACACCTGGGGCTACGCCCATTGGTCGGCCGACGCGAGACGAGCGGCCACCATCTACAACAAGGCGATGTCGTTTCGGCCACGTCCATCGTTGGTCGGACCCGGTCTGGTCCGACTGGACGCTCACACCGTGGTCTACGTGTTTCCCAACGACGCTCGACTGCGCAAGCTTCGGTGGTACTCCGAACCGCGCAAACTCAAACGATCCCTTGCCGAACTCACCTCCCCCGGTGAGCGGATCTCGGCTCGGAAGACCTCGGTCGAGGTTCTGAGATACAAACCGGAGCGACGAGTCGTTGCGAAGGTCACGATGGCAACGAAACGTCGGACCTCAAAGCTGCTCCTTCGTTACAGCACCCAAACCCGAGCAAAGGAACTAGGCGCCGTAGCCAACCACCTCCGGTCATATGGCGTCGACACCCCGCAGCCCATTGCACAATTGGCCAACGGTCATGTCTCGATCGATGAATTCGTCAGCGGTACGCAGTTGCGCGACATCGTGAGCCGAGACCAGCTCGTCGACGGCTCGGCGCTGGCCGATGCGTTGGGCCGCTTCCATTCCGTGCCACCGACGTCGACGATCGGCAAGCGCAGCGCTGAGTCCGAGCTCGCACGCTCCAATGGTGGCCTCTGCGGATTGAGGCAGTGGGAACCCGCACTAGCCTCCAGGGCGAGGAACACTGCGGCCGCGCTGCGGCGGACCGCCCCACAGAGCAGGAGCAGCGACGTGCTTCTCCACGGCGACCTGCACGCCAAGAACATCCTGATCGATGGTGAACAGATGGTCTTCGTGGATCTCGAACGAGTTGCAATGGGTCCCGTCGCTATCGATCTGGGTTACTTCCACGCCCACGCCATCGCTCATGCCATCCGAACCCCGGGCGAATCTCCCACTGCGGAGACCTACGCCGTCTCCACGATCGACTCCTACCGCACCAGGTTCGCTCCGATCGCCGACGATGAGCTTGGCTGGCACACCGCCATCGGGCTCGTCGATCAGGCGCTCCTCGTCGCCCGACACCTGGAGCCGGGTTGGAGAGCGACGAGCGCAGCCCTTCTCGATGCCGCAGTCGCCCATCTTCGGCCCCGAACCCTCTCCGCCGTCCGATGAGGAAACCGACGGTCCATCCGTCGTTCGTCGAACCGAACGGCGAACTCTCGTTCTTGGGCCGCTGGCCCACGTCCTATCCACGACACTCCGGTGACTGGACCCTTGTTGGACCGGGACCATCGTGGGCACGGTTCGACCCCGAAGCTCGGGCGATCGAACCGATCGAACCGAGCCACGATCCACGCCTTCCCGGTCTGGGCCCCGCCCTGATGCGCGGAAAGCTGAACAGCTATCGCGTGGGGAGGCGGGCCACGATCGCAACCGCTGCTGGATTCATCAAGGTCGTACGCCCACGCCGGGTGCGCCCGATAGTTCAGACCCACGAGAACCTCGCTGGGGCCTGTCCGAACCTGCTGTTTCCGGCCGTGGTTCACGCCGACGAACGCGGCGGGATCGAGCTGACCGCGGTGCCCGGAGGTTCCCTTCATCAGCTTCTCCGACAGTCCCCGACCGATCGACACCGCAGCGCTGCGATCGACATGATCGGAATCGCCCTGGCCGACCTTCACGCCACCCCGGCGCCCCAGCACATGGGTCCACGGCCCACCGACAGCCCTCACCGGTGGATCACAACCGTGGGGCGGGTCGAACCCGCGGCGGTGCCGGAGTTGTGTTCGGTCGCCGCCACGCTTCCGTCGTTGCCAACCGATCCATCCGTCGTGGTCCACGGCGACCTCCACGACAAGAACATCTTCATCTCCGGTCCCTCGGTGGGACTGATCGATCTGGATGGCGTCGGCCTTGGCAACCCGGCCGACGACGTGGCGAACCTCGCTGTGCATCTGCAGTTGCGCGGGCTTCAAGCCGGATGTGATTCCCACCAGGGCGAGCGGGCCGCCGAGCGGTTGTATGCGAGTTATCGGACCGTCGCTCCGTTGAACGAGGACCGGTTGCACGCCGTCGAACGACACACCTGGTTCAGGCTCTCGTGCCTGTATCGATTCAGGGCGACCAGCCGTCACCTTGTACCGGAGATGCTCAGGCGGGCGAGCGTCACCTTCGAACGGAATGTCGGTACGCGATCGACGTCAGTGGTCCATACGTTCGAGCAGGGCGGGCGCACCTAACTTCTGATACAGCTCAGCGGCCACCGCCCGTTGCCGCTTCGCCGCCTTGGTGTCACCTCGTCGTTCGCTGATCCGGGCGGCAACGTCGCCGGCGGCAAAACTCGGCGCCCACGGATGCCCCATCATCCGGTCCGAGAGAGGGTCGAGTACGGCCAGGATGTCATCGAACAGATCGGACCGGTCCAGAACCACTGCGGCCTCGGCAAAACCGACAAGACCAAAACCGCCGATGAAATTTTCCGGCAGTCGTGAGAACCTCGGACGAATGCGATCCAGCAACCCGTTGGCGATTTCGGCATCGCCAGCGAGGGCCTCCACCCACGCCTGCGTCGCCCGCATCGCATCGCTGGGGACCATTTCCGCGACCGACCGCCATCGCTCCAACGACTCGGCAGGAC
This sequence comes from uncultured Acidimicrobiales bacterium, assembly GCA_937958015.1. Lineage (GTDB taxonomy): Bacteria > Actinomycetota > Acidimicrobiia > Acidimicrobiales > SZUA-35 > JABDIY01. Next base: position 14,334 of record CALGOA010000092.1, read on the forward strand.
GCTCCTCGATGACGTCGATCAGTAGATGCACCAGGCCATGGACGACCTGCCCAGCTTCACCCCACGGCTCGCGTCCCAGAGGTAACGCCCGGTCGGTTTCCGAACGGGCCAGTTCGTAGCTCCCCTGGAACAGCGCCGTCATTCCCGAGAGCGCCGCCATTCGCCATTGGTCAACCTCCCGACGCTGGCGTGGGTCGTCCCATAACTGCACCGAGATCTCGTCGAGTTCAGCGCCGTTCCCCTGCCAGTAAAGGCTGATCTCGGGCGCACACGCATCGGTGGTGAGCACGCCCAACTCCTTCCGGAGCTCGTGGATCTCCGCATCCAGCGCATCCAGGCGGAAGACGGTGGCCGGGCACGCAATCGCCATCCACCTCGCCTCCAGCACTTCCAGCCGTTCGGGAGTGCGGGATTCACCCACCAGCTCCAGTGCCTGAGCGCTGACTTCGTCTCGTTCAACGAGGTCGCCGGCGAAAAGGTTGAATGCGGCGCGTTTGACGAGCAATCGGGCATAGGTGGCCGGTTCGATCTCGGACTCCAACGCCAGAGCCTCGTCTAGTAATGGTCGAACGCTGTGATCCCTACTGGCCCGGAACGGACTCTGACCCCACCGCCTCAGCGCAGCGGCCACCAACAGGTCGGACCATCCGTTCTCCCGGGCCGCTTCGGCAGTCTGGGCGAAAGGCTCGAGGGCCTGGGGCTGGCGACCGGCTCGGTTGTAGGCATCGCCGACCTGAGCCAACACCTCGGCCCGGACCCGTGGTTCCAGGTCCAGCTTGAGCAGTCGTTCAAGCAATTCGGCCACCGCGCGACGGACTCGGCATGCTTGGTACTGTCGCTCGGGTGACTTCTACCTTCGTTTGTGATCGGATCTGACGTGCTGGATCGTCCCCACCACGACCCCTCCGCCCGTTACGTTTCCAACCCTCGCCCCAGTCTTGGGGAAACGGTCACGATCACGGTCGAACTGCCGCCGACCGGCCTCGATGGCGGCCCGATGCCGATCTCGGCGTCATGGCTTCGAGGCATGCGTGACGGCGAGCAGTTCTGGGCCGAGGGCGTCGCCGACGGACATCACCTCCGGTACGAATTGACCTGCACCCAGGACGTCATGAACTACCGCTTCCATCTGGAGACCGAGGCCGGCCCGCGATGGCTGAGCGGGGCAGGGTTGCTCGACTACGACCCCACCGATCGCGACGATTTCCGACTCCTGACAACCGGCGCTGCACCCGAGTGGGTGCCCGACATCGTGTGGTATCAGATCTTCCCGGACCGCTTCGCTACCACCGGCGAGTTCCGACACGACGAGCATCCAACCGACACCTCGTGGGCCGAGTGGGCGGCATGGGACGACCCGGTCGCCGAAGGTCCGGCGGCCATGACCCAGCTGTACGGCGGCGACCTGGCCGGAGTGACCGAACACCTGCAGCACCTGGTCGACCTGGGCATCGGCGGCATTTACCTCACCCCCGTCTTTCCGGCCCGGTCGAACCACAGGTACGACGCCAAGACCTTCGACATGGTCGACCCCGTCCTCGGCGGGGATCGGGCGCTGATCGAACTTGCCGCCGAAGCCAAACGGCTCGGCTTGCGGGTCATGACCGACCTCACGCTGAACCACACGGGCGATGTGCACGAGTGGTTCGTGGCAGCCCAGGCCGATCCCACTAGCGACGAGGCCGGGTTCTACTACTTCATCGACCACCCGGATACGTACGAGTCGTGGCTCGGTATCGACAGCCTGCCGAAACTGGATCATCGGAGTGACGAGCTGGCCCGTCGTTACTATGCCGGAACCGAATCGATCCTCGGCCGGTACCTGCAACCGCCGTTCAACATGGCGGGCTGGCGAATCGACGTGGCCAACATGACCGGACGGCTGGGTCCGATCGATCTGAACCAGAAGGTGGCCAAGGCGGCCCGCTCGACAGTGGACGACGTCGACAACAGCCAGCCCGACGCTGACGACAAGTGGCTCGTCGGTGAACACTTCTTCGATGCAACCTTGGACGCGCCCGGCAGCGGATGGCACGGTGTCATGAACTACGCCGGACTCACCCGTCCGATCGCGTCGTGGCTCGGGCAGTTCACCGCTCTCGGTGCGTTCATGCCGGGACCCGGCCAAGCTCAGCGCGACGGGGTGCAGATGGCCGCAGCCATGGACTCGATCCGGGCCGCGATGCCGTGGCAGGTGACGATCGGATCCATGAGTCTGTTGTCATCACACGACACCGCACGCTGGCGAACGATGTGCCGGTCGGACGAAGCCGCTCGCGCTGGCTTCGGACTGTTGTTGACGCTCCCGGGTGCCCCCACGTTCTTCTATGGCGATGAGGTCGGGCTCACCGGCAGTTCCTCGGAGGAGGCGCGCCGGACGATGCCGTGGGATACCTCAGAGTGGGATCGGGACTTCCTGGATTGGTATCAAACGGTGATCGCGGTCCGCAATGACCATCCAGCGTTGCGGCGTGGGGGGTTCCGCTGGGTTCACACCGAGGCCGACGCCATCGTGTTCCTGCGCGAGACCAGCGAACAACGCATGCTGATCCGCTGCGCCCGTTCCGAAACGACACCGCTCGAACTGGATGCCGATCTGCTCCGCGCAAGTTCGGCCCGGGGTGTGATCGGGGCCGGAGACCTTACGACGGACCACGGCCGGTTCACCCTCAGCGGTGACGGACCGACGCTTCAGATCTGGGAACTGCAGTAGTCAGCGAAACGATTTCGCCCATTACGCCGAAATTCGGTTCGTCGGCGTCAGGCCACGGCCGTCTGCGTGCCGGCGGTTTTGATTCGCGAGGCACTCGACCGGCTCTCGGACCGGCGTCGGAATCCTTCGGCGATCAGAATTCCCAGCGGCGCAGACAACCAGATCGAGAGCAGAATCGAGACGGTCTCGTAGTTGCGGAACAACGGACCGGTGACCACCAACATCGCCCGGAACAGCCAGAACGCTCCCCACATCGACCCGGCCCAGCGAATCATCCAGATGCGGTGGGCCTTCAGATCTCCTCGTCGTGCGGTCACGACGCCGAGAACCGCTGTGGAGTACACGAAGAACGACATCGAGTAGAAGCCCAACATGGCGAGGTTGCCGCCGTACTCCTCAACCGAACCGTGCTCGCTGGCCAGCCAGATCGCCAGGATCGTTCCGATCGTCACAGCTCCGAACGAGATCCGACCGAGTATGCGGTGCATCGACCGGTTCGATCCCGTCCCGGGCTTGAAGAGTTGTATGTGCATCAGCACGAACGCGACCGAGTTGAAGAAGATGTGGCCGTACAGAAGGTTGTTGCGGAGCTCGGGCCCATTGGCGAACCGGTCGAAGAAGGCTACGCCCCATGACGGGTGGAACTGGTAACGATCACCCCACACCGAACAGGCGTTGTCGGCACACTGGGCCAGTGCCGGAGCACCCTCGTCGCTGGCGAGACCGAGGTTGTCGAACACGTCGTAGATCGAGATGAAGTTGGCGATACCCACCGCCGAACCCGACACCAGATACCGGATATTGAGCACCAACAGGATCCCAACCCCAAACCACAGAAAGGAGCGGTAGGACTCACGTCGAAGGGCCAAGACCAGCAAACCGATCCAGACGACGAGCGCCACGTAGAAAGCAAGAACCTCGTACGGCATAGTGACGACACTAGGGAGTCGGAGCCGGCGGCGCCAGAACGCCAGACACTTCGCAGCTGCTGGGCGTCGCTGGTGCCTATCTGAGAAGGGACGAGCGTCGAATCAACCGGTGTACTGCGATCGCCATTCGGGGGCCGGTTGAGAGCCCTCCGTTACCCAGTGTTCGGTACCGGTGACAATCAGTCCGTCGATCACCTCGTAGAAGCCCGCACACCAGAAGACATCCTGCGTGTGGTCGACCCGCACTTGGGCGGCGACCCGATCGCCAGCGGCGAGGATCTCGATCACGTCGATCGTCCAACCCTCGGGATAGGCGCGGTTCATAGCCAGAAAACCGTCCCGACCGAAACGTTCTCCGGTTTCGGTGAAGTCGATCACCAGCGAGGGCGCGAGAAGCTCCCCGGCACCGTCCCAGTTGCGGTCCTGCATTCGCTCGTAGAACGACCGGACGACGGTTGCGGGTTCCATGCTCGGAGCCTAGGCGGCGAGACCAGATCGACTCGGCCTCGTCCAGCTACCGCTTGCCCTTCGGCACCGGTGGTGCACCCTGGGCCAACCATCGGTATCGCTTCACACCGCTGACCAGCATTGCCACGCCGACAACGACGACCCCCACAGCAGCCCAGGTCGGCCACACGGCCCACGCAGAAACGATCGCCACCACCAGCAGGAACACTTCGATTGCGATCCGGATGGGACCCGGCGTCGTGATGCCGGTGGTGTTCTTGTCGCCGGCCGCATTGAAGGTCGCCGGAAGGGCAACGAGCCCGATCAAAACAGGGATCACTGCGAGCCATGTTCCGGTCAGGTCAGCCGCAGCCCACGGTCCTGCGACCCAAGCGACCAACTCGACGAGGAAGCGGGTGGCCGACGACACGACGTTGTCGTACGGGCTGGGATGTCCCTGTCCACCTCCGCTCATGGGCGCACCCTACCGATGCTCGGACGTCTCGCCGGTATTTCCCCGCGGTTCGATCGTTCGCCGGGTGAGCTGTGGCGTACCACGGTCAGAGTCCAGATTGCTGGGGCCTAACACGGAACAGCAGAGCAGTGCCGATGAGGCCCGACGCCATCGCAGTCCACTGAGCCGCGGTGTGGCCGGACGAGTCGATGATCCGTCCGAGTAGTGGCGGGCCGATCAGTCCACCGAATCCGGCGGCGGTGTAGAGCGCTCCGAGTACGCCACCCAATCCGACGGTTCCAAACATCTTGGCCATTACGGCAGGGGACAGTGCGATGAACCCGCCATAACAGACGCCGAGGATGGCGGCGAACGCGATCAGCATCGGATAGTTAGTGTCGGCAGCGATCCAGATCATGAAACTGAGCGAGAGGCCAAGGAACGAGATGCGGTAGAGGCCGAGGATGCCGATACGGGCTGCGATCGCGCCGAATCCGAGGCGTCCCACAATCGAGGCCATTCCGATCACACCCAACAGCACAGCCGCCGAACCGGAGCCGCCGGCGGTGTCGATGTAGTCGGCCATGAACACGAACGGAGTGAACAACGCAACCGAGAGGAACAGCGACGAGAAGTAGAGATACCAGAAATCGATCCGGCCGCTGATCACTTCTCTGATCGGTCTCGGGGCTGCAGCCGAACCGGGTGGTCGGTGGGCTCCGATGGCTGCGATGGCAAGCAGAACAGCCGACATGACGGCAAAGAGGCGATAGGCATCTCGCCAACCGTTGGCCTCGATGACCCGCTCGATGATCGGGACCAGCACCAGCGTGCCCGTGCCGATGCCGGCAACCGCGAGGCCGAGGGCCAGCGTTCGTTTCTCCACGAACCACCCGCCTACGGCTGCCACCATCGGTACGTAGCAACAGGCCACGCCAATACCGACGCCGAGTCCGTACGTGAGGTATCCAAGTTGGATAGAGGAAACCTCGGCGGTGAGAAACAAACCGATCACCATGCAGACTGCCCCGAAGATCACGACCGGGCGAGGTCCGATCCGGTCGGCAATTCGGCCGCTGAAGATGCCGAGGGCGAAGTAGGAGAACGTGGTGATCGAGAAGAAGAACGCCGTGGCGGAGCGATTGGTGCCGAACTCGTCGGCCATGGGGCCGAAGAACTCACCGAAGCTGTACGCGACGCCGAAGACGGTGAACATCGCGAGGAACGCCGAGATCAGGACGATCCACGACCGGGCCGAATCGACCGGGTGGGTCAGATCCGGGTTGGTCACAGTCATCGCGTCACGCTAGTTCCGTGCCGCGTCGCTGGAAGAAACGACCCACTCCCCCGTCTGGCCCGACTTGTTGCCGCGGTGTGGGAGCTTCTCCTGCCAGACGTCACCGGCTGCTGGCTTCCGGCGACACAAACCGCTCACTCACCGAGCACTTTGTGTCACCAGAACCATTGGGTCTACAACTAGCGTTCACCCATGAGCGATCTTGCAATCCTGGCCGGCGCCGAACCTCTGTCTGTGGCCGGAGGGCCGACGGGCGTGCTGGTCATCCACGGCTTCACGGGCTCACCGCAGTCGATGCGTCCGCTCGCTTTGGCATGCGCCGACGCCGGGCACACGGTGGAGATGCCCCGTCTGCCCGGGCACGGGACGACCGTGGAGGACATGCTGACCACCGGCTGGGACGACTGGTCTGCCCACGTGGATCAGGCCTATCTCGAGCTCGCCTCGCGATGTGAGCGGGTAGTGGTGACCGGCCTGTCCATGGGCGGAGCGCTGACGCTGTGGCTGGCAAGCCGACACCCGGAGATTGCGGCGATAGCGATCGTCAACTCGGCAGGCAAACCCGATGCCGAGCGTAAGGCCGGTGTGGTCGCCGCTATCGAAGCCGGGTTGGAAACCGTGGATGCGATTGGCAATGACATCGCCAAGGAAGGCGCTGTCGAGGTTGCGTACGACAAGACCCCGCTTCGGCCGTTGCTGTCACTGGTGGAGGCGACCGAGAAACTCGACCTCGGGGCCATCGCCTGCCCGTCGCTGATCATCTACAGCGAGCAGGACCACGTCGTACCGCCTGAAACCGCGGCATACATTGCCGAGCGGGTGACCGGTGCCGCCACCGTGGTCCCGCTCAAAGACAGCTTTCACGTCGCCACCCTCGATCATGACGCCGATCGCATCAACGAACTGGTCGTCGATTTCATCGCCGAGGTCTGATCACCTGACTCGCACGAGTTACTGCCACCCAGCAAGAACTTCTCGTGCCAAACCCATTCCGGCGACACAAACCGCCCGCCCACCGAGCACTTCGCGTCACCAGAAACGGCCACGCGCTCTCCTCCACGTGTTCGATTCTTGTTGGGCTTCGACAAAGCAGGTCTTCGAGCGACGGGATGAACTCATCAACAAGGAAGACCTAGAATCGGCAGTCTTTCTGACTCACGAAGGAGTCTTGCGTGTGGTTTGAAGATCTGTTCGGGTTCGAAGAGGAGTCGGCAGAACAGGTCCGGCGGTTGCTGTCAGTAGATCGCGGTCGAATGACGTCGTCGGTCAACGGACGAGAGGTTGGCTGCGGAAAGCTCGACGTGGCCTCATTGGGCGAGCTGCGGGCACGGACCAAAGGACTCGGTGCCGGCGCCGGCGGTCTAACTCTTCGCCAGATCGTCGCGGACGTCGGAGAGTTGCACCGGAACCCTGCCAACGCTGGGGCACTCTTTCAAGCGGCCTCGCAATTCAATCTGCTGGAGATGGTGTCGCCAAGCGTGACTCCCGAGGCCGGCGTGACCGGCTACGCCTTCGACCGAACGCAGGGTCCGGTGTGTGCCATCGCGTGCGGTGCAGGAACTGTCTACCGGAACTACTTTGCCGACGTGAACGGTCAGCTTGGCCAGACAGCCGATCGCCAGATCGACTGCCTCGCAGACATCGGAACCCACCTCTTCCCTACCGGCGAGATCCCGTGGACGATGCGCAACGGTTATGCGATGTTTGACGACCCGGGACTGGACCGACTCAATCGTGTCCTCGCAGCGCTGATGGAGAGGGAGATCGATGACGTTCGCAACAAGCTCCGGATCGGCCTGCATCACAACGTCGAGGTCACCACTTCGAAGACTGGGCATTCGGTGTCCCAGGCCTACTGTGCCGCCTTGCCCGTCGCCTACAACTCTGGTTCGCCAGCGAACTTCGAAGTGTTCGCCCGATTGATCTTGCAAGCCTCGTACGAAGCCACGCTTCGGGCAGCCGCTCTGAACTCCGCGGCGACGGGCAATCCGACGGCTTACCTAACGCTTCTCGGGGGTGGCGTGTTCGGGAATGACGAGAGATGGATCATCGATGCAATCGAACGAGCGTGCCGCTCGATCGCTGGCGTCGAACTCGACGTGGTCATCGTGAGCTACGGCTCACCGTCGATCGAAGTTTCGGCACTAGTGGAGCGCTTCGGCTAGGTCGAAGGTTCCTGTTCAACGATGTGTTGCAAGTCGATCAAGACGCTTGTGGCCGTTTCATAGTTGGCCGCATCGGAAAGGTCGAGCTGGTAGCGAAGCGGGTTTCGACTGGCAGAGAAATCGTTGGCCGCCGCCCACTCCTGAACGCCTGCCGACGTCATGAACTTGCGAGCGACGAATGACGGCCCCGTCATGAGCCACGTGCCGTCAGCCTTCAGACTCGCGATCGGCGACCACTTTGAGTAGTGCCAGTGGTTTGGCTTGCCGAGAGTAATCGAAGCTTGGTTTAGGACGTAGATCCCACCCTCCTGTTCGCTCCACCAGCCGAGTAACTCGCTCGCAGCCGATGCCCAGTCCTTGCCCACGTTGGATGCCATCAACTCGACGAACGCATCGATCGACTCGAGGTTTGAGTCGCTTGAAAGGCCATCGGCCTCATCGAGTTCGGGGATCTCTACGCTCACCGAAGCGGCGCCTTCGACCCGCACCACAGCACGGACGACTTCGCTGGTGCGTCCGACAAGTGATGGGACGACCAAAATGTCATCCTCAAGATTGAAGACTCGTAGCTCGACTAGTTCCAGATGGAACCCCAGATCACCGCGGCCACTGAGCAGATCGGCCATTCCGCGAAGATCCTCGCGGATTCCGTCTCCGACCACCAGAAGTAGGAACCGGCCCTCTCGAAGATTACGAACGACTGCGTCATGGAAACGGTCCTCACGCAACGTTTGCCCGGGAAACTTGCCGGAGACAGCCTTCCAAATCGAGGAGCCACCAGTCTTGGCTTCAAGGTCGGAGTACGTGAGTTTCGACAGAGCTGCTGCGTAGTCCAGGATTTGACCCACCACCTTCCGGCGGGACTCGGGATTGCGCCACAATTTGGCTTCCACCAAGGTGATCTCGCCTTGTGGTGAGATCAGAAGATTGTCGATCAACCCGACCGTCAGTTTGATCTCACGACCAAGCGACACGAGTGGACCCCATGCCGGACCGATCTCATCGATCGGAAGAATCCCGGGAGAGACGTGCACGAGTCTTTGGATGAAGGCTTCATCTATCCCCTGTGGGTTTGGGGCCACCTCCAATGCGGACACGGTTCCGTCGACGTTCACGATTCGAGGTGCTGCTTGTTCCTTCACAGCCTCAAACGTTAGACCGCCCCCAAAGACGGGCGACTCGGCATCGATGGGGACTGACCCCCATTTCCGTGGCGATTCGGCAGAACGATCGAGTGAGCGTGGGGACTCGAACCCATACCGCTCTCGGGGATGCTGCGTCACTCTGAGGTCATGACCGACACACTCCGACGCCCCGTCCGAAACGCGGCAAGCACGCACGTTCAAGAACTTGCCACGACCACCAATCCGACGCAGGTACTTCAAGCGGCTCGCCGTATTGGCACGCTCAATTCTCTCCACCGGTTTGAACGGCTTCGACGGGCGCGAGTTGCAGCTACCCGTGCCGCAACCGGGGCGAGGCGTTCCCGAAAGGCCAAGGAAGTGGCCAGGAGTTTTTGGGGCCGCAACCCGATTTGTATTGCGTCTCGCCTACCGGGATCCGGAATCTGTTCGGGTCCCATCGTGATGGATCATCGGGTTGCGTTCGCGAAGGGCGGAATAGACGGTCTACCAAACCTCATTCCAATGTGTCACCGACACAACTCCCAGAAGCGCGCGTTGACCCTGAGTCAGTACGCTCGCTGGCTGCGGACGGGTTCAGAGACTGCAAGATTCGCACCGCCGACACAGAGTGCTCTGCTTGCCGTTGACGCTGCGCAACTGGCTTGGTGGGCTTTCAACAAGACGTGTGAAAAGCCTGCTGCGCCGCCGATCCTCGAAGGTCATCCGTGTTGGAAGCCAACGTGGCGATTGCGATCGTTCCGCCAATCGGTGGTCGGAATCGACCTGCCGACGGCGAGAGTACGAGCAGCCTCACGAGCAGCCGACGAGACGGGAAAGGCGATTGACGCAGCTCGGAATCTGCGGACAGCAGTGGAGAGTTCTGGTCAAAGGGGGAGGCGCCTCTTCAGCGAGGGCCGCTTCGAATTGCAAAACCCGCTAGCAGCAGCGGCTCAAACTGCCGTCTCGTGCTAGAACGCGGAAAGAGCGAGGCTCGAATGAACCCCGCTCGTTCCGTATTGCTGCGTTGATGTCAGGCGGATGAAACATCAACACATCGATTTGTTGGGTTAGATGGCGCTGCCCTGTCTGTTGTCCATGAAGCGCAGGGCGAGAAGGATCACGACAGCACCGATCACCGATCCGATGAACCCGGCGGCCTGAACCGGTCCGTCGTTGACGTCTGCGCCGAGCAGGAAGTATCCGAGGAAACCGCCGACGAGCGAACCGCCGACTCCGAGGGCCCAGGTGCCAAACAGGCTCATGGGGTCCGGGCCCGGAACGAGGAAGCGGGCCACTGCGCCGATGATGAAACCGACGAAGAGAAGAACGAGGATGAACCAAAGCATGTAAATCTCCTTTAGATCGAACGTTGCCGAACGGTGATGTTCGGGATGACTTCGACCTACCCCGGCGTGGCGATCCCAAACATCGAATCTGAGAATCCTCAGGTTCGGCGCCCAGTCGCCTTGTGGATTGCAAACAGCGCGTTTCAAGGTGTAGACATTCGACTCCTACGAAGAGTCCGGGATCAACCGACGACGTTCCGGTGCGTCTGCGACGTGGGAGCTCCGATGACACACATGGCGACGAAAATGCAGCTCCCCGGCACTGTTCGGCCGACAGAGCATTGTGCAAAGGGATGAGCAACGCCTCGCTGAAACTCGGGCCGATGCTCCGGTACGTGGACGAGTCTTCGGCCACGATCTGGGTGGAAACTTCGCGGCCATGTGAGGTATCGGTACTTGGTGCAACCGCCCGGACATTTACGGTTTTCGATCGACACTACGCACTCATCATTGTCGAAGACCTCGATCCGGGTCACGACTACACCTATACGGTCGATCTCGATGGCCATCAAGTGTGGCCCAAATCGGGCTCGAAGCTTCCGCCCAGCAGGATCCGGACTCCGGCACCTGATCGTCCGGTATCAGTTCTTGTGGGCTCGTGCCGGGCAGCTGCACCTCACGAGCCTCCATATACGTTCGAGTTGGCACTCGATGACGACGGCCGAGGCATCGACTCGTTGTGGGCCCACGCGAAGCGGATGGCGAACGAGCCACCCTCCGAGTGGCCTCACCTGCTGCTGCTCACTGGAGACCAGATATACGCCGACGACTCTTCGCCCACCGCCAAGGAGAGGATCGAGAACTCCCGGCCCGATTCATCGGATCTACCGGCCGAGATCGTGGCGAACTACGAGGAGTACTGCTGGTTGTACCGGGAGGCGTGGTCGCTGCCGCTCGAGCGCTGGTTACTTTCGACCGTGCCCAGCGCCATGATCTTCGACGATCACGACATGATCGACGACTGGAACATCTCGGCCTCGTGGGTCTCGGACGTTCGGTCTGAACCTTGGTGGCAACAACACGCTCGGGACGGCCTGATGTCGTACTGGGTGTATCAGCATCTGGGAAACCTCTCTCCCGGTCAGATCCGCAACGAGGGGATCCTCGAACGGCTCGTCGAAGCGGGTGACGGAACCGAGATTCTCGGCCGCTGGGCCGACCGGTCGGAAGAGTTCACCCCGGTCCCCGGCGGGTATCGGTTCTCGTTCACTCGCACCGTCGGCGATGTCACCGTTGTCGTGATCGACTGCCGCAACGCACGGGTCCTCGATGAGGACTCTCGTCTGATGGTTGGCCCCGACGAGTGGGCCTGGGTGCGAGACCGTGCCCACGAGACCAAGGGGCACCTCATTCTTGCGACGTCGGTTCCGGTATTCGTCGCTGACGGATTGCATGATCTCCAGCTGTGGAACGAGAAGGTCTGCCAAGGCGCCTGGGGGAAACGACCGGCGAAGCTGGCAGAAAGGATCCGGAGAGCTCTTGACCTTGAGGATTGGTCTGCCTTCGCCCGGTCGTATGAACAGTTCCGCGCTCTGACCGATGAACTCGGCGTGAAAGACGACGGACCGTCGTCCATCGTGGTGGCGTCGGGTGACATCCACTTCAGCTATGCGGCCCGTTTGCCCCGCCAACTCCATCAGCAGGTCGACGTATGGCAGATCGTTAGCTCGCCGATTCGTAATGCTCTGATCCCTCCCGAACGCGGTGTCATGCGAATGACCCTCACCGCCGCAGGAACCCGGATCGGCGATTTCCTTCGCCGATCCGTCCGCAGTGAGCAAACCCGTCCACAGATCCAGATGGCAGCGGGACCGTTCTTCGCAAACAACATGTGCGAACTTCACTACACCGATGAGGGGGTGCAA
>CALGOA010000093.1 GCA_937958015.1 uncultured Acidimicrobiales bacterium
GCAGACCTCACCGGAGAACCCTCCAGCATCGTCGAGTCCTTCACCGACCAGTTCCCCGGAAGCGGAGTGCGCCTCGAGATCACCACGGGTTATGTGGCCATCCAGTTCCGCAACTGTGGTCAGTGGACCCGGGTCGGCTGAGGCTGAGGTTCAAAGCGCCCGACAATTAGTCCTACGGTGTTAGGAGAAATTACCGGTCTCGATACAGTGGTGTCATGACGACGCCACTGTTCGAGATCGTTGATCTGCATGCCCGGGTTGCCTCCGACATCGAAGCCGAAGCCACCCCCATTCTGCGGGGCTTCAACCTCACCATCATGCCCGGTGAGGTCCATGCCATCATGGGCCCGAACGGCTCAGGAAAGAGCACGCTGGCGAACGTGCTGATGGGCTCCCCCGAATACGAGGTCACCCAGGGAACGATCCGCTTCAACGGCGATGACATCACCGACTGGGGCACCGACGTGCGGGGCAAGGCCGGCATCTTTCTGGCGTTCCAGCACCCGATGGAAGTGTCTGGAGTCAGCGTTCTCAACTTCCTACGCCAGGCTCTTAGCGCCCGCAAAGGCATCGACATGAGCGTGTTGGAACTCCGCCTTTCCCTGATGGAGTGGATGGACACCCTGGGAATGGATCGCAGCTTCATGGAGCGGCACCTCAACGAGGGGTTCTCGGGAGGAGAACGTAAACGCAACGAGATCCTCCAGATGGCGGTGCTCGAACCCGAGATGGCGATACTCGACGAGACCGACTCGGGCCTCGATATCGACGCCCTCCGGGTGGTCGGCGAGGGTGTTCAGGCCATTCGAGACGAACGCCCGAATCTCGGGGCGTTGGCGATCACTCACCACGAGCGCCTGCTCACCTTCCTCAAACCCGATGCCGTTCACGTCCTGATCGGCGGCGCCATCGTCCGCAGCGGCGGGATCGAGATCGCCCAACAACTCGACGATCAGGGATACGAGAGCTTTCGATGACCACACCCGACTTCGCCGCCCTCAAGAAGGACTTCCCGATCCTTCAAACCGAACGCCACGGCAAACCCTTGGTCTTCCTCGACTCCGCCGCATCGTCGCAGCGTCCCCAACAGGTGCTCGATGCGATGGACTACGCCTATACCCACGCCTACGCCAACGTTCATCGGGGCGTCTACGGGCTCGCCGAAGCCGCAACCAACGCCTACGAGTCGGCCCGTTTGAAGGTGGCCCGGTTCATCGGTGCACCCGACTCCTCCGAAGTGATCTTCACGAAGAACGCGACCGAGTCTCTCAACCTGGTGGCCGGCTCCTGGGGTCGTGCCAATCTCGGGCCTGGCGACGCCGTCGTGCTGACGATGATGGAGCATCACGCGAACATCGTGCCATGGCAGATGATTCAGGCCGAGAAGGGTTTTGAGATCCGCTGGATTCCCCTCGGCGATGACGGAAAGCTGGACCTGACCGAGCTGGACACGCTGCTCGATGGAGCGAAACTCCTCAGCGTGGCGTCGATGTCCAACGTGCTCGGCACGATCAATCCACTCGACCAGTTGATCGAGGCCGCCCATCGGGCCGGTGCTCTGGTCTGCGTGGACGCCTGCCAGTCGGTCCCGCACATGGAGACCAACGTCGCCGAGATGGGCGCCGACTTCGTCGCCTTCAGCGGCCACAAGATGCTCGGGCCTTCGGGTATCGGCGTCCTCTGGGGTCGGATGGAGCTGTTGGAGCAAATGCCTCCATTCCTGGGTGGTGGCGGAATGATCAGCAATGTGACGACGGACGGATTTATGCCTGACGCGGTCCCGTCGAAGTTCGAAGCCGGCACGCCGCCGATCGTCGAAGCCGTCGGTCTCGGTGCGGCGATCGACTATCTGGAGAGCATCGGCATGGACGCGATCCGACAGCACGAGATCGAACTCACTGCCTACGCGATGCGTGCACTCTCGGAACGCCTCGGTGATTCGGTCACCATTCACGGACCGTCGGAACCATCGGAACGGGGTGGTGTCCTGTCGATCGATCTCGAAGGGGTTCACGCCCACGATGTCAGCCAGATTCTGGACAGCCACGGTGTAGCGGTTCGGCCCGGTCATCACTGCGCCAAGCCGCTGATGAAAGAACTGGGAGTAAATGCCACGGCCCGGGCCAGCTTCTATCTGTACAACGACACCTCCGATGCCGACGCACTGGTCGATGCTCTGGCCGACGCCCAGTCGTTCTTTGCTCCCTAGACTGATCTGCGATGTCTGACCTCGAAGACCTCTACCGCGAGATCATCCTCGATCACTACCGCTCTCCCCGGAACTCGGGCGAGTTGGAGCCACCCGCGCACAAGGCGGAGGGATTCAACCCGCTCTGTGGCGACGAGATCGTGGTGTACCTACAACTCGACGATGACAACACCATCGCCGACATCAAGATCGGCGGTCAGGGGTGTTCCATCTCCCAGAGCAGCGCCTCCATGATGTCGGCCGCCGTCAAGGGCAAGACCGTCGAGCAGGCCCAGGAACTGATGGGGAGCTTCAAAGGCCTCATGAGCATCGCCGACAAGGGCGAGGAACTGGCCGAGCCGACGCCCGCCGAAATTCGAGAGCTGGGCGATCTGGCCGCACTTCGGGGTGTGGTGAAGTTTCCCACCCGAATCAAGTGCGCAACCCTGGCGTGGAACACGCTGGATCAGGCGATCAGCGAAACCCAGTCCGCAGACTGACGTCTATGCCGGTCGGCGGCGCTCGTCGGCGGCACGGGCCCATGCAACATCGGAGTCGCTGAGACCGTCCACGTCATGGGTGGTAAGTCGCACCGATACCCGGTTGTAGGTGTTGGTCCACGTGGGATGATGATTCAGCAGTTCGGATTCTGTGGCCATGGAGTTCATGAACTCCATGGCGGCCAAGAACGAGTCGAAGCTGAAGTCGCTGACGAGTTCGTCGCCCTCGACCCGCCAATCGGGTAATTCTGTCCCCAGCCGCTGGATGTCATCGGGACCGAGTCGGGAAGGCATGGTTTCAGAATTGCCGATTCGGGAACTAGTTCAAAACGAGATAAGTGAGAAGTTTGACCTACGTGTCCAACCATCGTCATGCGACAAGCTGGTCTATATTGGTGGATGGCTACGTAAGAAGCCGCCTGCGTACACCTTCTTTGAGGTTAAGCAGCAATGGTCCTCAAGTTGGGCCTAGTACATGCCGATAGACATTTTGCCGCAACAAAAGCGGCGTATGTCAGAAAACGATTGGATGCCGCCATGACAACTACTACCCCACAGAGAAAAGCCCTCCACGCCTACCTGAGCGATGACGCCCACGAACAGTGGCACACCTTCGCAGCTCAGGAGGGTGTTTCGGTCAGCGCCGTCCTGGAAGCACTCGCCACCGAACTCGACTTCCATGCAAGCACCTCCGAGGCCACGATGAAGGAACGCCTGTCCGAGGTCGTCGCCATCGCCCGTCGCACCGACGCCACCCGTCGCCGCCGC
Organism: uncultured Acidimicrobiales bacterium; assembly: GCA_937958015.1. GTDB lineage: Bacteria > Actinomycetota > Acidimicrobiia > Acidimicrobiales > SZUA-35 > JABDIY01. The sequence continues at coordinate 3,457 of CALGOA010000093.1, forward strand.
CGCCGCTGATCACTTTCACACCTAGAAGCATTCGACCGACCTTCGGGTCGGTCTTTTGCGTTTTCGGCTGCTTTCGCCCGTTCACAACTCCCTGCCAAGGTGGCAGCGAACCGGTAACTTCGAGCGATGTCCTTCGATCTGGCTACCGAGCGCGCTGCTCTGGATGAGGCCCGCGAGGCGGTCGCAAACACGCTGGACCGACTGGCCGGAATCGAGGGCGGCGCAGCTGACGCCATGACCCAGGAATACATCGACTCGGTGGTCAAGGGTGCGGTCGAACGATTGCAGCAGGAACTGGTCGTCTTTGGCCGCATCGACGACCCCGACGTGTGGCGAATCGGTCTGTACGGCATCGATCGCAGCGGTGATCAATTGGTGGTGGACTGGCGAACCCCACTGGCCCGTGCGTTCTATCAGTCCGGATTCAACGACCCGATGGGGCTGGCCCGACGTATCACCTACGTCGGTTCCATCGACGATCTGTTCGTCGAAGACTACGAGTCCGGCGAAGTGCTCGGATCGTCGCCGCTGATGCAGGAACTCGGGCGGAGTCGCGGGGCCCAGATGCGGGCGGCGGTGGCCACACTCCAGTCGGAACAGGACGAACTCGTCCGACTCGACCCGACTGCAAAGCTGGTGCTCCGTGGTGGGCCTGGCACTGGCAAGACCGTCGTCGGCCTCCACCGGGCGGCCTGGTTGGTGTACAACGACACCCGATTGACCGCCGGTCGGATTCTCATCATCGGACCGAGCGATCGGTTTCTTCGATTCGTTGCGGCCGTCATGCCCACTCTCGGCGAATCCCGGATCGTGCAGACCACGTTCGAGCGACTGCTCGGCGCCAGTTCGGACCATTCCGGCGATGAGCGATGGCTGGAACTGCTCGACCGATACGAGGCAGGGCTGATCGAACCCGACGAAATCAAGGTCGGGTACAAACGGATTCGGATCGGCGAAGTCACCGAAGCGATCGATCGAGCCAGACGACGGAATCTCCCGTGGCGAGAGAAACGCAAGGTCTTCACCCGGATTCTGGCGAACGCCCACGGCCTCGCAATCGGCGAGGTCAGCAAGGCCACCACCAAGGTGTGGCCCACCCGATCGGCGGCTGCGGTCATGAAACAGCTGGCCCGGCGAACCTTCCTCGAGGAACTCGGGGCCGACGAGGATCTGATCGAGAACTGGTTGACCGATCCCAACGATGGCGGTCTTTTCGACGAGGTTCGGGCCCGGTTCGAGGGAGTCCCCGTTACCTATGGCCATGTCATCGTGGACGAGGCCCAGGACATCGATCCGCTGCAGCTGCGGGCGGTTCAGCGCCGCTCCTCCGGCATGACGTTTGTCGGCGACGATGCGCAACGATCGACCCCGAACGGTCTGGGGCTTCGAGCGACCGGCGAACGGGTGGGTGCGCCGGTTCGCGAACTGGCAACCGCGTATCGCATGTCGGCGGAGATAGCCGACTGGCTCAACCGGTGGGCAGCGCAACATTCGATCGATGCGGTTGAACTGATCGGCATTCGGGTGACCGGGATCCAGGTCACCGAACTGGGTGAGAACCAGGACCCGGAGGAGGATCGACTGAAGGGCCGCTGGGCGACCTTCGCTCGAATCACCGCCGAGGACACCTGGATTCACAAGGGAATCGAGTACGACGCAGTGCTTGTCGACAGCACCGGCATGAGTCCGGCCGAGGTGTACCTCGCCGCCTCGCGGGCCGCACATGAGCTTGTGGTGCTCGGCTCCAACGAGGCCGACGTCCATTAGCGGTCGATCGTGGCGGACATCACCACTACGCCCGATGGGCGGGGATCGCCGTCGCCGGGTTCGGCGGTGATTTCGACGGTCGGCAACAGCTCTGGATTGACTGCGGCCGTGAACGACACCTGTGACCGGCCGTCGGCGTCGGGATGGAAGGTTCCTGCCGAAATCCGGTTGGGAGCATCGGGGGTATCATCCGGCCCTACGAACCAGAGCTCGTAGTACTCGCCGGTGGGCAGAATTGCCAGGTCGCTCGTATCGAGGTCGACCAGCCGGCCGATGCCGATCTCAACGACCCGCAGCGTCCCATCGCCACCGGGCCCGGCGATGTCACCGTCGTACTCCACGTCGCCGTCGGGTCCGCGATCCAGACCGAGCGCGGCGAACATACCAACCACGATGAGCGCTGCGGCAGCAATCAGGGGACGCAACGATCGGGATGAAACGGCGTTCCGAAGCGAATCGGGACCATTCTGATTCCGATCGTGTTCGGCCGCCCGCCGTTCGGCCGCCCGACGGACAGCCGCTACCCGCTCAGCGCTTGGAACCAACGTCGGATCGGGTTCAAGACTTCGTCGCAGCGATTCCGCCAGCGGGTCATCAATCGGTTCGTCGAATGGCGCGTCGTGATCACCCATCGAGACCTCCTCTCAGCGCCGCCCGCAGTCGATCGAGAGCTCTTGCCTGAGCCATTCGAACCGCTCCTGCTTCCTTGCCTAGTAACTGTCCGGTCTCGACCGCACTGAGTCCCGCAATCACCCGTAGCTCAAGCAGGTCCTGATCACTCTCACTCAGGGCGGCGAAGGCTCGCCGAATCTGGGCTGCCTCTGTGCGGGCGAGCAGTGCAGTTGATGCATCTTCGCCTTCCACTAACCCCTGTGCAAGCTGAGCAGGATCGGTGGGGAGAGCCTGCGTGGTCACGTGCCGATACCGCTCCTTCACCACGTTTCGAAGAATTCCGTACATCCACGCATCGAACCCTGCACCCCGCCACTCGAAACGGTCGATGCGTTCAATGGCCCGCGCCAAGGCGTCGCTGACGGCATCGTCGGCGACCGCGGGACTGAGTCGCCGACCCGCATACGCATAGAGCGCCGGGTAGCAGTGGCGATAGAGCGATTCCCACGCGTCTGGATCGTGATGGCGCGCCCTCTCCACAACCTGTCGGAGGGTTGTCGGATCCAACCGAGCCGCCCTGCTAGAACTGCCGCCCACGTGTCTGAGCCTAGCTCGTATGCTCCTACCGACTGTTGTCGAGTCGCTCGGGCGGGCACCGCTGTCACCAATAGCGACCACGTTCGGAAAAATCCCAAAGAGGAAAAGTGACACTCGACCTGCAGGGGACATAAACGAAGGTGACGTGCCTGTGCATGGCTCGCTCAAAACTCTGAAAGGTTCCCAATGAAACGAAATCTTCTACTGGCGCTGGCGGCGGTGTCGCTTGCAATCGGAGCGTTGGCCTCCCCGGCTGCGGCGAACGGATCGCAGACATTCAGGGTCGATACCCGGTCTGACACCGTGGACGCGAACCCCGGCGATGGCGATTGCAGCGATACGAACGGCGATTGTTCGATCCGAGCTGCGGTTCAGGAAGCCAATGCGTCAGGCGTACCCACCACTATCCGATTCGGCGGTGGCGTCTACAAACTCACCCTCGTCGGCGCATCTGAAGATAACGGAGCGACCGGCGACATCGACGTGACCGGTACGGTTCGAATCGTAAGTTCGGCCACAATCGATCTCGACAGCTTCGGCGACCGTGCGTTCGATGTAGGCGGGGGTGGCCACCTCACGGTGGAGCGCCTCACGGTCACGAACGGCGCACCGCCCGAGGGCGAGTCCGGCGGCGCCTTCCGCAGCTCCGGTGAGCTCAATCTCCTGCAGGTTCACGCATCCAATAACGTGGTCGTAGGCACCGGGGCATCTGGTGGAGCGGTTGCCAACCTGGGTGGCGTTCTCGAAGTCGACACCAGCAGGTTCGAGGACAATTCTGCTACTCGCGCCGGCGGGGCGATCGAAGCCAACGCCGGAGTCACGGCGATCACCCGATCGTTGATGGCCGACAATCACACCGGCCCAATGCCCGGCAACGGCGGAGCACTACATCTCACCGGTGTGGGGCTCGTGACGGTGAACAACACGCGAGTGCTCGGAAACTCGGCTGCGGCCGAAGGCGGAGGCCTTTGGAACAGTGCTGGGGGAACGATGGACATCATCGGCTCGCAGGTTCGTCGCAACGTGGCGCTCGGCACCGATGCCGACCAGGGCGGTGGCGGCCTGTTCAACGATGGCGGCACGATGAATGTCTCGAACACAACGGTGAACCTCAACTCGGCCGTGGAGGGCTCGGGATCCGGTGGTGGTGTCCTCAACAACATGGGCGAACTGAACATCCACCAGAGTTCGATTCGTGACAATGGGACCGCTCGCGCCGGAGGTGCGATCGAAACGGTCGCTGGCAACGTCTCGGTGACGCGGTCCTCGCTGAACAACAACACGGCTGGCCCCCGGCCCGGCAACGGTGGTGCGATCCACACGAGCGGGCCCGGAACCGTTGACATCGAGTTCAGCCTTGTTCAGGGCAACACCGCATCCAATGAGGGCGGCGGTCTATGGAACTCGGCGGTCGGAATCATGAACATTCGAAATACCGGGATTCAGGGCAACGTTGCGCTTGGTGAAATGGCCGACAACGGCGGCGGCGGCGTGTTCAATCAGGGCAACGCCGATAGCACTAACGGAGGCACCATGACAATCGTCGATTCGGCGATCCGGAACAACACGGCCGTGGAAGGCTCGGGCTCTGGCGGAGGAATCCTCAATGAGCAGGGAACGCTCGACGTGCTGAACACCTCGATCACGGGCAACAAAGCAGCCCGGGCCGGCGGCGGGATCGAGGTTGTCGGCGGCTCCGACAACGTTGGCATCACAACCCTCAACATGGTTGACCTGATGAACAACGAAACTGGTCCGCGTCCCGGCAACGGCGGCGGTCTCCACGTCAGCGCCAACTCGACGGTGACGATCTCCGACGCCCGGGTGGTGAAGAACTTCGCCGCCAACGAGGGCGGAGGACTGTGGAACTCACCGGTGGGCACCCTCACTGTGACCGACACACTGCTCCGCAACAACCGAGTCGGTGTGCCTGGCAACGGACCCAACGTGTTCCAGAAGGGACCGGTGAACGGCGGCGTGTTCTCGCTCGACGGCACCGCTGTCGAGGAGGGCCCAAACAACCGGTAACGATCGATACCTCAGGCGGGGTGGATGGTGAGACCATCTACCCCGTCTGAGACCTGGCCAGATTTACTCCGCGAGCCTGACGTTACTGCAGCAGCTCGAGGTACGGCGCCGGGTCGTCGAGGATGCTGAGGTGATGGTGCCCGTCGATGATGACGGCACTCCCCCGGTCGACGGCCCGGGCCAATTCATCGACGCCAGCCGCATCGACCTCACTGTCGTTACTTCCAGCCGCAACCCGAACCGGGGTCGAAATCTCCGAGGCCATCTCCTCAACGGCGGTTTCGGAGGTCATGGAGATCCGGAAGACGAGACCGAACGTGACCGAATCGATCTGGGCCAGCGAATCGGCGACGATGGCACGACTTTCGGCCTCTTCGGCGCCGCACCATCGGTCCACCAACGTTGGGACCACCTCGGCGACCGGGTCGCTGGTCTCGTCCTCTTCGTCCAAGGCGGTGGCCTGCATGATGATGTCGAGCCACTCGTTGCGTTGTTCATCGCTACGTCCGTACGGAACACCGATTACCGCAACGTCCTCGACCAGATCGGGATGAGCTCGAGCGAACGCCAGCGCGGCGATTCCGCCCAGCGAATGACCAAGAATCTGGACCACACCAAGATCGTTGCGCAGGATCAGCTTTCGCACCTGCCGCACATAGTCGTCGATGTGGAGCGGGCGGCTGGGGCGCGGCGTTTCGCCATGGCCCAACAGGTCCAGGCTGTAGATCGAGTCCGCATCGGCTCCGTCGGCCACGAGCGCAGAGCGCAGACCATCCCACATGGATTGGGTGAGACCGGTTCCGTGCAGAAGGACAATCGGGTTCTTATAGGCACCCATCCGGCAAGAGGGTACCGCCCGGTCGGCCTTCCGCCCCCGTAGCCTCGTAGTTCCTATGACCTCGATCTCCACGTTCGTCGAACGACTGCGACGAGCAACTCAGTCGGCAGAACCGATGCGCGACGTCGCCGTGGTCGTCAGCGAGTTCGTCGACGACGGCGGGATCGAGCTGGTCGACGATCCGTTTCATCCGGCTCGCAAGGACCCGGTCACCGGGCTGATCGCACCCATGGCGGCGAACGCCGATCTTACGGTCGTCGCCATCCGCGCGGCCCCCGGTGTTGTCCCGGTGCCCCAGCGCCACAACCTGCCCGTGGCTGTCGCCGTGCTTGCCGGCACGGTGGTCGTTGATGTCTACACCGAATCCGAAGAGGACGGGTCCTTACACGAAGCTGGCGGAGTCGAAGTCCAACCCGAAGAGGTCTACATGATCGAACCCGACGTGGTCCATCGGGTGCGATTCACCGAGGACGAAGGGCTCACGGTTCACGTAGTGATCGGCGACCCGGCGTCGGTCGAGCGGACCCGTTGGATCGATGGCGAGGCCGACCCGGTCGAGTCTTCGGAGTATCCGATGTCGGGACTGCGTTCGCTCCAGCCCTGAGATAGTCGTCACATCCAACCGAATGGATGGCAACCACGGCGGCCTTCCTGAGTAACTTCAACGCGTGACCGCCACCGCCGAACCCGTCGCTGAGTCGCCAGCGCCAATGGTCACACCCCGCTTCGCGTTGATCACACTGTCGGCACTGGCGTACTTCGTCGGAATCGGGATGCTCCTGCCAACCCTGCCCCGCTACGTCGAGTCTGAACTTCAGGGCGGCGAACTGGCCGTCGGTCTTGTCGCCGGCGTCTTCGGTGTTTCCGCCGGGCTCGTTCGTCCATGGCTGGGACGGCTGGGCGACGTCTATGGACGACGGATTCTTCTTGTCGGTGGGTCGTTGCTCAGCGGCTTGGCAATCCTGATGTATCCGCTGTGGGCTTCGATCCCGTTCCTCATCGGGCTGCGGATCGTCAGCGGCCTCGGCGAGGCCGGAACGTTCATCGGAGCCGCCGTCTCCACGCAGGACCTGGCCCCGGATCATCGCCGAGGCGAAGCCGCCAGTTACTTCAGCCTGGCCGTGTACGTGGGCGTCGGGCTGGGGCCGTTCCTCGGCGAATTGATCGACAAACGCAGCGGCTTCACCGCCGTCGCCACGGTCACGGCCGGGCTTCTGTTCGTTAGTTCGATCCTTGGGTTTGCGGTCCCTAACGCCACCGGCATCGAACCCCGCCAGTCCAAACGAAAAGGTTTCCTGCATCCCGCATCGGTTGCCCCCGGCCTCCTGCTTGCGCTCAGCCTGATTGGATTCATCGGGTACACAACCTTTCTGGCCCTCTATCTCGACCGCCTGGGCGGGGGCGAAGACACCGGCTCAGCGGGCCCGGTCTTCATCCTGTACAGCGTCATCGTGATCGCCTTTCGTCTCTTCCTCGCCGACCTGCCCGACCGGCTCGGTCCCCGGCGAAGCGGCATTCTTGCGTTCCTGTTCATCTCGGCGGGACTTGGAATGGTCGCCGTCTGGGGAACACTGGTCGGTGTCTATGTGGGTACGGCGATTCTGGCCTGCGGTATGGCGTTCAACTACCCGGCGCTCTTCCTCCTGGTGATGGCCAAGAGCGAAGCCTCCGAACGTGGATTCGCCATCGCATCATTCGGGTTCTTCTTCGATGCGGCCGGGGCTTTGGGGCCACTGGTGTTGGGTCTGGTGATCTTCGTGACGGGCCAGGAACGAGCCGCCTTCGGCGCTGGCGCTCTGGCTGCGCTGGTCGGACTCTACGGCCTGCTCCGGCTCACGGCCGGCCAGACCTACACCGAGCCGGCCGCCTGAGCGAACGCATCGATCGTTGAGGTGATGGCCTCATCGTCGATGCCCAGATGAGTCACCAGACGATACGAGGGTCCACCGCGCACGGCGATTCCTGCGTCGGTAAGGACATCGTTGAACGAATCGACCGCATCGACTGCGATATCGACGGTGACGAAGACCATGTTGGTCGCCCGATATTCGACGGAGACTCGATCGATCGCCTGCAGACCGTTCTCGAGGTCGTTGGCCCGACGGTGATCATCGGCCAGGCGGTCCACGTTGTTTTCAAGCGCGTAGATCCCAGCGGCGGCGAGGATTCCAGCCTGACGCATGCCGCCACCGACCATCTTTCTCCATCGTCGCGCCTGATGAATGAGCTCCTCTGGACCGACCAAAACCGAACCAACCGGCGCTCCGAGGCCCTTACTGAGACACATCGAGACGGTGTCGAAACCTTCCGCAATGTCAGCTCCGGAGATGTTCTGGGCTACCGCAGCGTTAAACAGACGGGCCCCATCGAGGTGGGTGGCGAGGCCGGCCTCGCGAGCGATGTCCTGCGCGGCCTTCACGTAGGTCTGGGGCAGGACCTGTCCGTCGTGGGTGTTCTCCAGGGCTAACAACCGACTGGTGGCGAAGTGATTGAGGCTCGGTTGAGGCTTGATGTAACCCGCCAGAACCTCGAGGTCCATGGTGCCGTCATCGAGCATTTCGATCGGTTGAGGTTGAACGCTGCCCAGAACCGCAGCTCCACCACCTTCCCACTTGTAGCAATGGGCCCGTTGGCCTACGAGGTACTCATCACCGCGGGCACAGTGGGCCAAGATTCCGATCAGATTCGACTGGGTTCCCGACGGCACGAAGACGCCGGTTTCCTTGCCCAGCATCGACGCCGCCAGCGATTCCAGCCTGTTGATCGTGGGATCCTCGCCAAACACATCGTCGCCCACGTCGGCGGTTGCCATGACCTCCCGCATGCTGGGCGTTGGTGTCGTCATGGTGTCGGACCGCAGGTCGATCATCTGTGGAGAGTATCTACAGCCAAGGGGGGATCGTGCCGACAATTTCGGGGTGAGTGATGAAGTAGCTGTAGATCAGCAGGTAGCTCCCTCCCCGGGCTCTGCGGGCGGACCGTTCGTCGGTGCCGCCTATCGCATGCCCACAAGCGTGGAGGACCTTGGCATTCCTATCGGAATGGTCGAGGATCTGTTCTGCCGTCGGGTCCTTCAAGCACGACGCACGACCATCCGCGCTGCGGCGGCCGAGATCGGCCTGAGCCTCAACGTTGCCACCGGTATCGCCGAGGACCTGCGCGGCCGAAACCTGCTGGAGTACCACGGCCTCGACGGCCGTGACTACATGATCGGCCTGACCGAAGAAGGCAGCCGCCAGACGATTGCGAGCATGCGAGAGTCCAGCTACTCCGACACGTTGCCGGTGCCGCTGAGCCTCTATGTCCAGACCGTACACAGCCAGAAGGCCAAGCTGAAGGTCAACCGCGAGACGATCAAGCAAGCCTTCAACGATCTCGTGGTCGCAGACGAACTACTCGATCAGCTGGGTCCGGCGTTCCTCAACGACGGCGCCATCTTCATGTACGGCCCCCCGGGAACCGGCAAGACGAGCCTCGCTGAACGCATGATTCGTATCCACAGCGATGCGATCCTGATTCCGAAGGCGATCGAGGTCGACAGTCAGATCATCACCCTGTTCGACGCCGCGGTCCACGTCCCGCTCGCAGAACAACCGCCCGGGCTCGATCCCCGTTGGATCCTGTGTGCCCGCCCCATCGTGATCGTCGGTGGCGAACTGACGCTGGACATGGTCGATCTGGAGCTGGATGAGAAGTCCGGCACCTACAAGGCTCCGATCCAGATGCAGGCCAACAACGGCATCCTGGTCGTCGACGACTTCGGCCGTCAGGCCATTCGACCCTCCGACCTTCTGAATCGCTGGATCATTCCGTTGAGCCGCGGCATCGACTTCCTCAAGCTGGCCAACGGTTCGAAATTCACCGTTCCCTTCGAGATCAAACTCGTCGCCTCGACGAACCTCAACCCCAACTCGCTCGGCGACGATGCGTTCCTGCGCCGCCTTCGCAACAAGGTGCACGTCGGAGCGATCAAGGAAGACGCCTTCAACTGGATTCTGGCCCGGGTCTCGCAGGCCAAGGGTCTGCAGGTCACCGCCGAGGGCGCCGAACGGCTTCGGTATCAGGCCGAGCAACATCTCGGGGAACTCCGCCCCTATCTCGCAGTCGACTTCTGCGAGCTGGCCCTGGGTATCTGTGAGTACGAGGACATGGCTCGGGTCCTTGACACCCGCATGATCGACCGGGTCGCGTCGGTCTACTTCGTGAACGAGCAGGTGAAGACCGAACGTAAGAGCTCGGCGGAGCGCGCCGCAGAACTGGCTCAGAAGGCCGCCGAACTGGCGCAGAGTTCAGCGAATGCGAACCCGCTCGGGTTCGACCCGTTCTCGCTCACCCTCCACCAGAGCTAATTCTTCTTGCGCTTCTGAATGTTCGCCCATTCATCGCGCAACCCGACGGTGCGGTGGAAGACGGTCGCATCGTCGAGATCGGCCGCGAAGTAGCCGAGTCGTTCGAACTGGACCACCTGCCCGGGTTCGACCTCACCGAGGGCAGGCTCCACCTTGGCGTTGAAGATCTGATGAGCGTTCGGGTTCAGCGATTCGAGGGGATCAGCACCGTCGGAGCCGGGATGGCTGTCGGAGAACAGCCGGTTGTACTGGTGCACCGTTGCGTCGAGTGCATGTTCGGCCGAGACCCAATGCATGGTGCTCTTCACCTTGCGGCCATCGGGTGCGTTCCCGCCTTTGGTCTCGGGGTCATACGTGCAGTTGACCTGCACAACGTTCCCGTCGGCATCCACTTCGGCGTCGACGGCGGTTACCAGGTACGCATTGCGAAGGCGAACCTCCCGGCCCGGAGTGAGTCGATAGTACTTGGGGGGTGGCTCCATCCGGAAGTCGTCCTGCTCGATGTACACCTCACCGGAGAAAGGAACCAGCCGGGTGCCGGCGTCGGGATTCTGCGGATGGTTGGCGACCTCCATCCATTCGACCTCACCGGTCGGCCAGTTCGTGATGACGACCTTGACCGGGTTCACCGCTGCCATTCGGCGAGGAGCTGACGCATTCAGATCATCGCGAACGAAGGACTCCAGCAGTTCGACTTCGACGGTGCTGTTCGACTTCGCCACGCCCACCCGATCGACGAAGGCCTGCAGCGCCCCGGCCGGATACCCACGGCGACGCATGCCGCGGACGGTTGGCATTTGTGCATCATCCCAGCCCGAGACATGCCCCTCCTCGACCAACGTCCGCAGAATTCGTTTCGACAACACGGTGTGGGTGATATTGAGCCGTGCGAACTCGGTCTGTTCGGGTGTGTCGCCGGGAAGATCGAGGTGCGACAGGCACCATTCGTACAGGGGTCGATGGTCGGCGAACTCGAGCGTGCAGATCGAGTGGGTGACCCCTTCGATCGCATCGCTCTGACCGTGGGCCCAGTCATACGTGGGATAGATGATCCAGTCGGTCCCGGTCCGGTGATGAGGGATACGCCGAATTCGATAGAGCACCGGATCGCGCAGCCACATGTTGTCGGCCTGCATGTCGATTCGGGCCCGCAGAACCTTCTCGCCGTCGGCGAAAAGGCCATCCCGCATGCCGCGGAAGAGTCCGAGGTTTTCTTCGATCGACCGGTCTCGGTACGGACTCTCAACGCCGGGTTGGCCGAAACCGCCGCGCTGCTCCGAGATCGTTTCGGCGTCCTGATCGTCGACAAAGGCAAGACCCTTGTTGATCAGCACCTCGGCCCAATCGTAGAGCTGGCCAAAGTAGTCGGATGCATACTTCGCCTCGCCCGCTGGCGTCACGCCCAGCCACTCGAGGTCCTCTTGAATCGCATCGACGAAGGAGGTGTCTTCAGTCTCGGGATTGGTGTCGTCGAAGCGGAGAAAACAGACCCCTCCGTACTCGGAGGCGATGCCGAAATTCAGATAGATCGACTTGGCGTGGCCGACGTGCAGGAACCCGTTCGGCTCTGGAGGAAAACGGGTCTGCACCCGTCCACCGAACCGCTGGCTCTCGATGTCGTGTTCCACCTTCTCGCGGACGAAGTCGACCGACTCGAATGCACCGTCTTCCATGGGCGGCAACGGTAGCGGCGCCAATCACCGCAAACGGGCCGATTTAGGCGTCGGATTTCGAGCTGCGCAACACCACGGTAAGCAGCCCGCCCAGTACGACCACGAACCCTGCGAGCCCAACGACCTCCCAGGGCACGCCTCCCGCATCGTCGAGCGGTGAGTCGGGGAGATCAACCGTGGATTCAGGAGGTGTGACACCGGTTCCGAATCTGGCTTCAAGAATGTCCACCGTGGAACCACCGGCGTCGACGTTCATGACCGAACACCCATCGGTCCGAAGCCGCTGGGAGCTGTCGACATAGGCCAGAACAGCAACCTCTCCACCGCCCGAGTAACCACAGTTCGCTCCGTTGTCCTCGTGGGAGTAGACCAGCGCCCGGTTCGTGAGCTCCCCCTGATAGAGAGCGTCCACCGCAAAAACCAGCTCCAGTTCCTGCTCACCGAACTGCGATGAGCCAGCCTCGCGCTGATCGATGACCGAACCGACGAAGACGGCTCCGAAGTCCTGACCGGCCTCGACCGCATCCTGGAATCCGATACAGCTGCACGCTGCGGCGGGCGAGGCACCGCCGACCACTACGGCCATCGTTGCGACGAGGGCCGCGGCGAGACAGCGCAGAATCGAGCGGGGTGAGAACAGCTTCATACCTCTATGACGACGGTGAGGCAGGATTGGTTCCAACGTCGTGCCGAAGGGTGCCTTCCAGGAGGCACTCAACGAAGAAGTCGGCTCCGTCGATTCGCACGATGTTGTCGTGGCGGACGATCGAAATGTCGACCTCTGCGTCCTGAGAGGCGATGCCCGAGGATTCGTATCGGTCGCGAAGGTGCCTCTCCAGTCGTTGAGTGCCTTCCACCACCGCTTCTTCCAACGTCTCGAAGGAACACGTTGCCCCCGGACGATGCAGCACAAACCCAGCCCGTTTGGGGGAGGTGATCGACGCTGTGACTTGCATGCGTACCGCACCGACGGCGGCCCCGACCGCATTTGCGACTTCGCTTCGATCGGGAACGATCACGGAGGTGCCCAGCAACTCCTCGAGTGCCGGGTGGTACACCGATGCCGACGCTCCAATCCCCACGATTGGTCGATCGATTTCAAGTCCGACTCTGAACAGCTTCGATCGCTGGAGAACACTGGCCCAGACCTTGGGTGGCAGGTCGATGGCAGCGGCAACGACAGCTCCGGTCCGGTCGGACACGCTGTCTACAATCTGCCGCGCCGCCTCCTGGGAATCGGCGAACCGAGGCTCGCCGTACCGGTCGAGCATTGCCGCAAAAAGTTCGAGACCCGCGTTCGACGCATCCACATCAAAGGCGGAACCGAATCGATCGGCCTCTATCAAGCCCAGCGCCCACGCCGCGTCGGTCGGGGTAAGTGAAACAAGCCGCAGTGTTCCCTCCTGCACCGAACGCCGGGCGGCCAGGAAATCACGCCTGGTGGCGAACGCACCCGTGGCCTCCACCAGCACATCGGATTCGTCGATGAAGAACAGCCCGTCCGTTTCGTTGACGATCCGGCGACCCGTCTGTCGGCGTAGCAGACCGGCCAGTTGCGGATAACGAACCTGGGCCACGCCATAGGGGATGACCCGGCCAGGCCCGATAGTCAGCTCATTCGACGCATCGTCCCAGCCGATCCCGCTGTCGCCGCCCAGCCCCTCGGTAGTGATTCGAGGCGATCGGATCATCGTCGATACACCGCCGACCGTGGCGCCATCATCGACCACCTCCGGGACCCGATCCGACACGATCGCAACATCGGTGGTGGTCCCGCCAACATCGATGATGAGTGCATCGTCGAGACCGGCGAGGTGCAGGCCACCCACGAGCGACGCTGACGGTCCCGAGAGGATCGTCTCGACGGGGCGTTCTCTCGCCTGGCGAATCGACATGACCGAGCCGTCGGACCGGACGACCACGAGTGGAGCCGCGATACCCGAATCTTCGACGGCCCGTTCGAATGCGTCCAGAAGTCGCCGTACCGGAGCGGTCAGCACTGCGTTCGCCAGAGCCGTTGAGGCTCGTTTGGGACCGTCGAGCCGGCCGCTGAGTTCGTGGGAACAGGTCACCGGGATGTGCGACGTGGCAGCGTTCGTTGCGAGCCACTCTCGGACCGCAAGCTCGTGAGCATCGTTACGAACCGCGAACAGCGACGCCACCGCGATCGCTTCCACATCGCCGATCTTGTCGATTGATTTCTCCAACGTTGCAATTGCGAGTTCCTGCAGCTGCCGCCCCTGGGCGTCGTGGCCACCCTCCAGTCGCACCACCGCCGACGCTTGGTCGAGACCTCCGACCCGCGACGCGGTCGGACCGTCAAATCCAACCAACACCAGTCCGGCACCGACGCCACTGCGTTCGACCATCGCGTTGGTTGCCAGGGTGGTGGACAGTGCGACCGACCCAATTTCCGCCCGACCGATTCCCGCCGACTCGGCTAGATCCAGCAGTTGATCCAAAGCGCCGGCCACACCGCCGATGAGATCACGGTGCGTGGTGGGCGACTTCGCGCTGAACAGCACCTCACCCTCGGCGTTCAGAAGAGCTGCGTCGGTAAACGTGCCGCCCGTGTCGATGCCAACTCGCACTGCAGAAGTATCGCGCGAGCAGGTGCGCACGAAAGTTTCTGCAAACGGGTTTTCCACCGCCTACCAGCATCAACGTCATCCCGAGGTAGAGGTCGAGGGTTGAGATCGGTTGCGACGGTCTCGATGTTCCCTCTAGGGTTCGCCCCGCAAGTTGCAGGCCGACGCAGGGGGCGCGTTGATGTTGAGGCGAGTGACAAAGTGACAACGGGTGGCGCACCTCGATGGGAGCCGTTGGCCCGTCTCGCTATCCGTCTGAATCGCGACGAGCCAGCAACTCCAGCCGACGCTTCGGCAACGATCGAATCGGTCGCAGCGCAGTTGTGTCGAGCCTGTGATCACAACGATGTGCTGCTTCGCGAGGCCCTCGCCGTTTTCGTTGCGGGGGCCGACCGGGGTCGAATCGGCGCTCGGGCTGCCGACAGTCTGCGATTGGCTATACGCCAGTGTGACGACGATAAGAAGCCATTTCGGGGCGTTCGCCTCCGTGGCCGTCGTCGCCCCAGCGTTGAGCGAACCCTGTAGCCACTAGGGAAGCGCCTGCTCACGTCGAATACAGGACCCCGTTTTCGGCGCGCCGTTCACTGGTTTGGGCTGGGGAAATTGCCACAAGACATGTAGGTGAAATTCATCGACGTGACCTAGGCAAGGTGGCTTGGAGGGTCTACCGTGACTGTCCGTGGGGTGGAGGTTTCTCAGGGCGTTGTAAAGCCAACCAAGGAGCATCCATGAAAAGCAGGACATTGAGGGCTGGACTAGCCCTCGTCACGGCGGCCGTAGCGGCAGTCGGATTCAGCAGTCCATCACAAGCGGCCAGCGTTGACGGCCAGGCGTACAGCTTCCCGCTGGCGGGCACAAACGTGCCAGCCGGAGGAGACGCTGATGCAACCGGCAACGTGTCGGGAACCGTCGATGGGACCAACCTCAACGTTGTCGCATTCCTCGACAACGTCGACGTCGAATCCGTGGTGATGCACTTCCACGACGGAACAACGTGTGATGCAGCCGGCGCAATCGCCGTCGACGTGACCGGCGTTCAGACATCGGCACCCGACGCAGCTGCGGTCGAGATCATCGACGGACGATTCGTTCTAGAAAAGACCGTCGCCCTCGGTACGGCCGATATGGAGAACGTCTACTTCAACGTTCACGAAGCCGGCAACCTCGGCAACGTGATCGCCTGTGGCGTCCTTGATGCAACCCCAACTCCGCAGATCTCTCCGCACATGAGTGAGACGTTCGTGATGAACGGCGCACAAACCGTGTCGTTGAACGATAGCGACGTCGTCGCCGACGGTTCGGTCACGCTGGAAGGCACCCGCCTCACGCTGAACCTCGACTACACCGGTGCCGATCTCAACGAGGCCTCACGGCACATGCTGGTGTTGCGCAACAGCAACAACTGCTCGCCCGGAACGTTCGCCAACCTCACCACCGGGCTCGAGGCATCGGTGACCAGCTTTGGTTCCACCGAAGCCCGATCCGACGACTACACGTTCCTAAACATCTTCGACAACAGCCCGTGGATTCCGACCGCTGGAGCAACACCGGCCGAGGATGCGCTGGCCATCGACACCACGATCCTGCTGACCGCAGAGCAGGCAGAAAACCTCGGCAGCTACGCACTGGTACTGCTCGGCCGTGAGGGTCAGACCGACACCTCCCGCCCGGCAGACCGCGACGGTCTGACCATTCAGGAAACCGAACCATCCAACTGTGCCCTCCTCACCGGTGGTGATGGCGGTTCGGCCGATGCCGGCAACTACTACAACCTGACGTTTGAAGAGATCGCAGCCTCTGGCATCTCGGGTGCTGCGTACCTGAAGAACACCACTGGCGGCGGTATCGGCTCGCTCGAGCTCTCGACCGACCTGGCTGTACCGGCTGGCAATACCGACACCTACTCCTTCACCCTGCACGACGCTGGGGCGGACATGTGTGCTGCAACCCACACCGCACCGTTCGGCATCGGTGGCGACAACGCCGAACTCGGAACCCTCGACGGCAACACCGATCGACTCCGGACGATCTCGGGCCCGCT
>CALGOA010000094.1 GCA_937958015.1 uncultured Acidimicrobiales bacterium
CCCAGACCAATGTGGAAGGTGTGTTCGCCTGCGGCGACGTTCAGGACGAAACCTACCGCCAGGCCATCACCGCCGCCGGCTCCGGCTGCGCCGCCGCCCTCGACGCCGAACGCTGGCTCGAAGCGTAACGAAGTCTCCCGCCGGGAGACGTTGCGGATTCCCCGCAACCGGAAGCACAACTACACACCAGCGACCACTGACACAACCGGAAGCAGAACTTCCGGCAGCAAAACACCAAGGGCCCGGCTGACGATCGCAGCCGGGCCCTTTGTTGCGGCCACACGCCCCGACGACTAGCGCCACACAAGGTTCACGCAGCTCGTGCGAGCGCGGCGCCCCAGCGCCGAGTGAAATCCGCCCCGACGGCTCGAACATCGAACCGTTCACGCAACCTGGTTCGATCGGGATGCGGAGCAGACCGTGAAGGGAGGCGCCCCAGCGCCGAGTGAGATCCGCCCCTACGGCTCGAACATCGAACCGTTCACGCACCCGGTGCGAGTGAGATCCGCCCTGCAGAAGTGCCCAACACAACGCTCACGCACCCGGTGCGAGCGAGGACGAAGCATGTCGTGAAGCGAGGCGCCCCAGCGCCGAGTGAGAACACGTCATGCGTAGGACGAGCGAAGACAACGGAACCTCCGTGGAACGGGCCCGCTGCAGGCGAAATTACAGCGCGAGCTCTTCGATCAGTTGGTTCTTCGCTTTGGCGCCGGTGACCCGCTTGTCAACCTCACCGTCGGTGAACTTGATCATGGTGGGGATGCTCATGACGCCATATCGCATTGCGATCTCTGATGCGTCGTCGACGTTCAGCTTGGCGATCTGGACCTTGCCTGCTTGTTCTTCGGCGATCTCGTCGAGGATCGGGGCGATCATCTTGCAGGGACCGCACCATTCGGCCCAGAAGTCGACGACGACGGGCGTGTCCGAATCAGCCAGAACCTGATCGAAGTTCTCAGCGGTAAGGGTGACTGTGTTTTCTGACATGAGCAGTGTGCTTTCTCTTGTAGCTGAACGGTCAAACCCGAACATCATTCAATCTATTCCGATGCGCCGGTCACGATCGAAACGATACGAGCCAGATCTTCCGAGTCGGCGAAGTCGATGACGAGCTGGCGTTTGCCCGCTTTCTCCACAACTTCCACCGAGGTGTTGAAAAGCTCGCTGAGCTGGTCTTCTACTTCCAATGCGGACGTTGAGGACACCGAAGAGCCCCTCGAGCCGACGTTGCCCGATTTGGCCTTCGGTTTGGATCGGGTCGATCCCTGCGCAGCCTGATCTCGAACGTCGCCTCGCACGGTGGCTTCAAGTTGGCGCACCGACCAACCACCCTTGATGCATTCCCCCGCCAGCCGGAGCTGTTCGTCGGCGTCGTCGAGCATCAGCAGCGCTCGGCCGTGCCCGGCGGTGAGTTCACCTTCTGAGATCAGTTGGCGGAGAGAACCCGGCAGCTGCAACAACCTGATGGTGTTGGCGATGCTGGCGCGGCTCTTGCCGACGCGGGCGGCGATCTCGTTCTGTGAAAGCTGGAAGTCTTCCATCAGCTGTTGGAACGCGAACGCTTCGTCGATTGCGTTGAGATCCTGTCGCTGCACGTTCTCGACCAGGGCTTCGCCTAGAGACCGCTCGTCGTCGATTTCTCGTACGATGGCCGGGATGGACGTGAGCCCGGCCAGTTGAGAGGCCCGCCATCGGCGTTCGCCGGCGATCAGTTCGTAGCCGTCACCGTCGCGTCGGACCAGGATCGGCTGGAGTACACCGAGCGCTCGGATCGATTCGGCCAGGCCAGACAGGGCTGAATCGTCGAAGGTGGTGCGCGGTTGAAACGAGTTGGCCCGGATCGAGGAGATCGGGATCAGTTGATGGTCGCCGACAACCTGAGGTTCGTAGGGCCGGCCAGCACTGGGTTGATCGACCGAGTCCTCGACGGGAGGGTCGGCAGTGAGGGAATCCGGAGGCGGTGGGATGAGCGAGTGGATTCCGTGGGCCATTGGGTTACACCGGCATCCGCACGCCGGCCACCTCGAGGGCCAGGTCCCTGTAGGCGATGGCACCACGCGAAGTGGGTGCGTACACCGTGATCGGTTGACCGAAGCTGGGTGCTTCCGACAATCGAACCGTCCGCGGAATCACGGTACGGCAGACCTTGTCGTTGAAGTGGGCTCGCACCTCTCGAGCCACCTGGGCGGCCAGTTTGGTTCGGGCATCAAACATGACCAGGACGATGGTGGAGACCTCGAGCGTCGGATTCAAATTCCGCTGCACAAGGGTCACGTTGCGCAAGAGCTGCCCAAGGCCTTCCAGTGCGTAGTACTCGCACTGGATCGGCACCAGCACCTCGGAGGCAGCTGCGAAGGCGTTGATGGTGAGCAGACCGAGCGAGGGTGGGCAGTCGATCAGGACGATGTCGAAATCGTCGGCCACCATGGCGATGGCCGATTTCAGCCTCGTTTCCCGAGACATGGCGGGTACGAGCTCGATTTCGGCACCCGCCAGATCCAGGTTGGACGGAGCGATAAACAGGTTCTTCACGATTGACGCTTCGATGGCATCGTCCAGAGGAATCTGGTTGATGATGACGTCGTACATGGTTGCTTGGAGATTTCTAGGGTTGATGCCCAGACCCGTCGATGCATTGCCCTGCGGATCGAGGTCGATGATCAGGACCCGATGACCCAACTCGGCGGCTGCAGCACCAAGGCTGACGGTTGTTGTGGTTTTGCCCACACCACCCTTTTGATTGGCTACCGCTATCACCCGTGGGGTTCGACGGGGAGTGGTTGCCGGAGGCACATCCGATTCCATATAGAGACTGTTCTCCATTTAATGTTTCACGTTTCGCAGAGACTCATACCGGCACCAGAAGCGGTGCCCCTGCGTGATCCTACTCCCCCGCTGGCGGCGGCGGGGTGCTACCAGCGGATCTTGAGCGCAGTCGATCGAGTCGCCGACGAGACCACCAGCCCATAGCCATCGTGGCCTGATCCAACTCTGACTGCAGGCGCGCTTCCTCACCGATAAGCGCTCGCTCGCGGCTCTGGGTTTCACTGAGGTCGACCGTGAGCGTTGCCACCTGGGTGCGAACTTCCCTGGTCTCGGCCTCGGCGACGGCCTTCGCCTTGTCCGAGGTCATACGGGAGTTCCGTTCCCGGTCCAGGTCTTTGTCGAGCCGATCGTGTTGTGAGCGCCAGTACTCGATATCGGCCTCTGCCCGCTTCAATTGGGCCTCGAGCCGGCCCTTCTCGGCTCGTAACGCATCGGTCCGGGCGTCTGCCGCCACGGCGCGGACCTCCGCGGCGGTGATCGCATCTCGAACGGCGCGGAGTTCGGCCTCGACATTGTCCGACAGCCCCTTGGCAATCTGGGCAGAAACCACCGACCCAAGTTCGGACGCGAGATCGGTCGTCGCCACCGGATTCGACGCCTCAGCTGCAGCAGGTATCGGGGCACCAGAGTCCGCCGTCGACGGCACAGCAACCGACGGCGCACCAACGGGCGACTGGGCTACCGGGGGCGGCGCTACCGGGGGCGCGGTGACGGGAGCACTCTGGCGGGGGAGTGCGTCAATAATGGCAGGAGCTGCCACGGCGACCGGCTGGGGCGATGGGGGCGCTGCCGACGGGCGCCCGTCCGTCGTCAGATCGATCACCGGCGGCGCGGCCTCACCCTTGGCAACCGGCTGCGCAGGGGTACCAACACGTGAAACACCCTCGAAGTCCCATTGCTCACGCTCGGCGATGCTGGACAGTTCGGCCCGAGGAAGGACCCACGTGGCGCCGAATGGTCCCTGTACTAACTGGGCCTCGTCCAATTGATTGTCTCGGATACGACGACGGAGCGTGTCGATCGATACGCCAAACATGTCTGCGGCGTCTCGCAGGCCAATGTGTTCGGGGGATATGCGCGCCATGAACTACTCCTTGCCTCGTGCAATGCGTAGGCAGACTCTATTGGCTGCCCATGGGCCAGAGGGGGAGCGGTACGCAAACTCTTCCCGCTAGGTCGAATGAGGCGAATGCAGCGTTGTTTCGACCAGCGGGCGGTCCACGATGTGTTTCCATCGACGACGGGCAGGGTCCGGGCCAACTTTTCTGAAGGTGGCGATGTGCGACCCCTCTGCTGACACCTGCTCAAGCCCCAGGCTATGCAAGCCATCGGCTGCCCATAGGCGTCCATTTGGCGGTTCGCTCACCAATACGACCCCTTCAAGGTTTAAGAGCGAGCTCGCTATTTCGAGGGTCGCAGAAGGCGGACCGAAACTGCGAGCGGTGACCACATCGAACCGACCGAGTTCATCCAACACCTCCTCGGCGCGTGCGGTCACTACATCGACGCGAGCCTGAAGATCTAGGGCTTCGACTGCCTCGTCGAGAAAGCGGGTGCGTTTGGACCGAGCATCGAGCAACACGCCGGTGGCTCCTTCGAACCAAACGAACAGTGGCAGTCCCGGCAGACCGCCGCCGCTGCCAAGGTCGAGTAGAGATATCTCTCGCTTTAGGCAAGCCCTACGCAAGGCATCGGCAAAGCCCTGTGCACTGGTGATGTGGGGGGAAATGGCACCGGGCCCAAGAAAGCCACGATGGTGTGACTCCTCCAAGACCCGGTGTAATGCGGTACTACTGTCGGCAGCGGTCACGATCGTGGCTCGCCGCGTCGTGTGGTCTTACTCAGAAAGAGGAGCGATGACCACGCGTCGTCGGGGATCGGTGCCCACCGAACGGGTTTCGATGCCCTCGATCTCCGACAGAGCGTCATGGACGACCTTGCGATCGGCGGAGGTCATAGGCTCGAGGACAACCTCGGTGTCGTCGCTGATCGCCTTGTCGGCGGCCTTCGCAGCGAATGCCGACAGTGCTTCGGCCCGCTTCTGGCGGTAGCTACCAACGTCGACCTTGATACGAGCCGGCGATGAGCCGCCTTTGAAGGCGGCGATCTTGGTGAGTTCCTGGATGGCGTCCAATGTGCGGGCTTTGGGCCCGATCAAGACGCCGTGTTGTCCACGGATGTGGCCGATCAGGTTCTCGTCTTCCTGTACGAGCTCGGCCTTTTCATCGATGCCGAAGGCGGACGTGAGACCGTCCAGGAAGTTCTGCATGTTCTCGGTGACCTGGTCCATGCTGATCTCTTCTTTCTGGACCTTGGGACGGCCCTTCTTGGGTCCCCGGGATGGGGCGGACTCCGCAGCTGGCGCAGCCGCTGTGTTCTTCTGGCCGCCATTGCGATTCTTGTTGCGATCCGAGTTGGACTTTCCGGAATCAGATCCGTTGTTCGAACCCTTCGAGCCCTTTGAACCCGAAGACGACTTCTTGCCGCCACGATCGTTTCGCCGGGGCTTGCGTTCGCGTCGGGGTTCGGGTCCCTTGGGTACAACTCTGGCCTTTACTCGGGCCTCGGTCTTGCGGAGCCCGAAGAACTTCGATTCCCCTTCATCTTCAACCACGAACTCGGCTTCGCCATCGGGAACGCCGAGTTTGTCGAGAAGTTGCTCCTTTGCCTCAGACACCGACGGCGCTGTGAGCGTTATCCACTCCATCGTTACCTCTTCTTCTTTCGCTGCTGCTGGGGCTTGGTGCCCTTGGGGGTGGTTCGGGTTGACGATCCGCCAGCCGAACCGTTTGCGGAGTTGTTGTTTCGAGCTTTCGCTTTGGCCTTGGCCTGCAGGGCCTTCTTCCGCTGAAGCTCGCGCTCTCGGCGCTGCTGGACCTTCGATTGAACGGCCTTTTCCTTGCCAGCCTCGGCCGCTGCGGTGGAGTTTTCCTTTGGCGCAGCCGAGTCTTTGGTGGCGGTGGATTCTTTGGCCGGCTTCTCTTCGACCTTCTTTTCCTTCTTGCGCTCGTCGAGGGTGGCCTTGAATGAAGCCTCCATCTCGTCCTTCTTCGCATAGATGGTTCGAGTGATGTAGGCCTGCTGGGCGATACGGAAGGTGTTCGAGGTAGCCCAGTAGACACTGAGGCCGGTGGGGAAGAAGAACGACCAGATACCGGTCATGAACGGCAGGAACTTCAGGATCGCCTGCTGTTGCTGAAGAACCGAATTTTCGTCGCCCCCGGTATCGGGCCCACGTCGAGCGGTGATCTGACGCTGCTGGTAGAACGACGTACCCACCAGGAACACGATGAGCAGCAGGTATGGAATGCCCTTGATGATGCTTGAGGACAGGATCTCGTTCGGCTGGGCGCCCAGATCGAACACCCGGAGGAAGGTCATCTCGTCCTGCTTGATCAGATCGGTGAACATCTCGGAACTGCGGTCGAGGTACCGGGGGAAGAATCGCTGCGGATCCGGAGCCAGGTCGGCCTGCCCGCGAGCCTCGAATACCTTGGAGACCACGCTATTGAACGGGGCATCTTCGATCCGCCGGGTGAGCCCCCGGATGACCTGGAACAACACGAGGAAGATAGGGGCCTGGGCCAGCACGGGAAGACAACCACCGATGGGATTGATGCCGTGTTCGCGGTACAGCGACATCATCTCCTCGTTCTGCTTCTCCTTGTCGTCTTTGAACTCTTTCTGAATGCGCTTGAGTTCGGGAGCGACCATCGACATCTTGATGGTGCTCTTGGTGGCCCGCAGCGTGAGGGGCATGACCACAACCATGATGCCGAGGGTCAACAGCATGATGGCCACGCCGTAACTTCCACCGACGATCGGAAGGCCATAGATACCCGACATGAGCCGAGCAATGAACTGAATCAGGTTGTCGATCATGATGCGGGTGCCTCGGGGACGGGATCGAATCCATGGGAGCCGAGCGGATGGCAGCGACCGATTCGACGCAACGCCAACCAGGCGCCGCGAGCCGGCCCATGAACCTCAATCGCTTCGGCTGCGTACGCAGAACAGGTGGGCAGGTACCGACAGCGCGGCGTGCGGGCCACCGAGGTGGCCTGATACAGCCGGATCACTTTGAGCATGAGTTTGGACATCACTGCTCTGCCTGACCGAGAAGTACTCGGCAATGTCCCAGCAATTCGGGGTGTGGTGCGGTGAGGGCAGCGGAGGACGCGCCCATCAAGACCAGCGACGTGTCAACCGGGCCGCTCGCCGCAACCTGTCGAACACAGTGACGCAGACGGCGTCGCATCCGATTCCGTTGCACGGCGGAGCCGAACTTCCGGCTGATGGTGAAACCCAGCTTCACCGGTTGGTCAGCGGAAGCACCGGTGACAACCCGCGCGCGTAGCGGGCCAGATCGACGCATCGATCCCGACCGCCGCAGAACCTCGAAGTCGTCTCGATGAGACAACGCAACGATCACGCGCTCAGGCGGTGACGACCCCTGAGTCGGCGGGCCCGCAGTACGGCGCGGCCTCCCCGAGTGGCGGCCCGATGACGGAATCCGTGCTTCTTGGCTCGCTTACGCGTGTTTGGTTGGAACGTCCTCTTTGACACGGGGACACCTCGGTCGAACTGGGACGGAAACGACGGTTGGTCAATTTCCGTGCAATGAATAGCGGTTGCAGGAAATGCGGCAACAGACGTCGCCGCAATGCAACGTCACAAGGCTAGGCCCTACCGGTGTCGTTTCCCACGGCAGGACCGGCCGTCTCGATCGCTCCCCACCGGCACCGTCGGGCTGGCCAAGTCAGACCCGTGCCGAGTTCGAATCCCACGCAGCGCCGGGCTAGTGGGCCAAGCGCCAACAATCCGCTGCTCACTTGCCGTTTTTCTCGTTTCGGGTGCGGTGGATAACTCTGGGGAGTAGGTTCACACTCCCTACGGGGGACCGGAGTGGAGCATCCGTGAGTAGGCCTCTCGGTCGATAGATTTCTATCGATCGCAGTCGGTGTGCGAACGTTGTTTTGTCTTCGTGGCACCCCAACGAACCTCATCTGCATACACGCCGCCGCAGACAACGAAGATCACCCGGGGATCGCATGACGCTCGCTTTTAATGACGAAAATGACACGCTCACGAACGTCATAGCTCACCTGAAAGACACACTTGGTGCCGAGGTTCCCTCGGGTACTTTCCGCTCCACCATTCAGCCACTGCAGCCGTTGCAAATCGACGAACTGGTGGTGGACCTCGCCGTCCCCAGCGAACTTCAACGAAATCGAATCAGCAGCCAACTGATCGAGCGAATGGAGGAACTGGCGTCGGAGTTTCTCGGCCGGACCGTGCAGGTCAGAATCTCGGTTGCGCAGATGCGACTGCACACCGACGACCGCACCGGTGGCACCGTCGGAGCCCTCACCGACCAACGCAAAGACGGCATCGACCTTCGCGACAATCCCTCCGACAACGGACGCTCGCCGGCCCCTGCCGCACCGATGGCAGCACCGCCCACCCGCACCGACGGCGGTATCTACACCTTCGACAACTTCGTCATCGGTAATTCCAACCGGTTCGCCCACGCAGCTGCGGTGGCCGCTTCGGAAGCTCCCGGCCAGAAGTACACGCCCCTGTTCATCTACGGCGGGTCGGGACTGGGTAAGACCCACCTGCTTCGCGGATTTGGCCACAACGTCAACTCGCTGTTTCCGAACAAGAGCTGCCTCTTCATCACCACCGAGGAATACCTGACCCAGTTCGTTGCTGCCATCAGCTCGAACTCGGTGCCGGCGTTCGCGGCGAAGATGCGCCGGCTCGACGTTCTTCTGATCGACGACATTCAG
The DNA here is from genome assembly GCA_937958015.1 of uncultured Acidimicrobiales bacterium. GTDB lineage: Bacteria > Actinomycetota > Acidimicrobiia > Acidimicrobiales > SZUA-35 > JABDIY01. The sequence continues at coordinate 8,619 of CALGOA010000094.1, forward strand.
TTCATCGCCGGCAAGAGCGGTCTCCAGGAGGAGCTCTTCCACACCCTGAACACCCTGTACGACCTCGGGTCACAGGTGGTTCTGAGTTGTGATTCCAAACCCGATGGCATCCAGGACCTCGAGGAGCGTTTGCGCACAAGGTTCAGTCAGGGCCTCGTCGTCGACGTTCAGCCCCCCGACATCGAAACCCGCATGGCGATCCTCAACTCGCTGGCCGAACGAATCGGGTTCTGGCTTCCCAGCGACGTGTGCGAACTGATCGCCAATCGCGTGTCCGACAACGTTCGGTCGCTCGAAGGTGCGCTGCGGCAGGTGTATGCCCGCTCGAACCTTTTCAACGATCCGATCACCTCCGAGCTGGCCGAGTCGGTCCTCCGTGACCTGGTTCCAACCTCCGAGGCCCAGATCTCGGTCGACCTGATCCTCCAGGAGACAGCCAACGTTTCGGGCTACACGGTCGAGCAACTGATCAGCGCCTCCCGCAAACGGGCACTGGTGGAGTACCGCAAGATCGCTATGCATCTGTCACGGGACATGACCAACCATTCGCTGGCAGAACTCGGTGCGTACTTTGACCGGGATCACACCACGGTGCTCCATGCGGTGAACACGAGCCAGGACCGTCTGGGCGAACGAGCCGACTTCTACGACCGGTACTGCAAAGTACAGAAGGCCATTCAGGACCGGGTTCGGGCCGGCGAGTGACAAGCATCAACCCAACGCTCGCTTTCGCCGACGTCGATAACCGGTGGAAACCATCCCCACAGCGTGCGACCAGCTGGTGGATAGTGTGGGGAACAACACCGGGCCCGTTCGATGACACACAAGGCATCGGTGGAAACCACACGAGCGGTGGGGAAACCCAAACTCTCGTACGCAGGACAAACGTCACCTATCCACAATCCCCAGCCCTTATTACTACCCCTAGCTCTAATAGAGGAAAGCATCGGGATAGTAGTGAGCACCGTCGTCGGCGTTGCCGAAGGGCGTGTGCTCGGTTAGAACTCGTAGAAAGCAGAAATGGGAGAAGATGAAGTTTCGGTGTGAACGAGATGCGCTAACCGAAGCCTTGGGAGTCGCCGGCCGTGCCGTCGGATCCTCCAGTGGCAGCGTTGGCCTCAGTGGCATTCAGGCGACCCTCGAGGGGGACCGCCTCGAACTGACCGGTTCCGATCTTGATCTGACGATCTCTGCTCAGCTGCAGGTGAGCGGTCAAGACGACGGTCGAGTGGTGATTCCCGCGAAGCTCGCCGAGAGCATCGTGAAGTCGTTGCCGGCGGGAGCGGTCAGCTGTTCGGCCGAGGATGACGAGATGGTCATTTCCGCGGGTCGTAGTGAGTTCAGCATTCGACTGATCTCGTCGAACGAGTTCCCAAGTCTCGCCGAGGCCGATGAACAGTTCATCGAACTACCCGCCAACGAGCTGGTCGATGCCTTCAAGCAGGTTGTCACCGCAGCAAGCACCGATGACTCCCGACCGGTGCTCACCGGTGTCTACGCATCGGCCGAGGACGATGGTCTTCGCATCGTGGCCACCGACTCTTACCGCCTTGCCATGAGAGACATCTCCGGGGCCGCTCAGGTGCTTGGCGACGGCACGTCGGTATTGATCCCCGGTCGAGCCCTCAACGAGCTCAATCGCCTCCTCAAGCGGGGGGACAGTGTTCGTCTGCACCTCGGCGAACGCGAAGCCAGGTTCGAGGTTCCCGGCGCCCGGCTCTCGACCCGACTGCTCGAGGGCACGTTCCCGAACTACCGCGGTCTGATTCCCGATCATCATCCCAACGTGCTCACCGTCGACCGCGCCGCGCTGCTGGATGCGCTCAAGCGTGTCAGCCTGCTGGCCCGTGACAACACTCCGGTGCGCTTGCAAATGGGGGCCGATGGCTTGAAGCTGGCCGCTATCGCTCAGGATGTCGGTTCCGCCCAGGAACACGTCGAGGCGAACTACGACGGTGCCGATCTCACCATCGCGTTCAACCCGCAGTTCCTGCGGGAAGGCCTTGAGGTGGCTCCGGGTGACAACGTCACGCTGAACACCATCGACGAACTGAAGCCGGCCCTGTTGCGGTCACCGGTAGCGGAGGACTTCCTCTACCTGCTGATGCCCGTGCGGGTGTCCTGAGCCATTCACAGCTCTGCCTGATCGGTGAAGCTCGACCGCATCTGGCTGAAGGACTTTCGGTCGCACGAAGAAACCCAGGTCGATCTGGCGCCCGGTCTCACCGCGATCATCGGTGCGAACGGTTCGGGCAAGACCAATCTGCTGGAAGCGATCGGTGTGCTGTCGCGACTCAAGTCATTCCGGGGGGCCTCCAGCGAGCGGCTGCTCCGGCGTGACACCGAACGCGCCATCGTCCGGGCCGAAGGAATCCGCGACGATCGGCCGGTGCTGATCGAGGTGGAGATTCGCCCGGGGCGATCCACCGTTCAGGTCAACAAGCAGAAACTTCAGCGCAACAGCGAACTGCTCGGAGCCCTCAGAGTCACCGTTTTCGCTCCGGACGATCTGGCCCTGGTAAAGGAGGGACCGTCGGTTCGTCGAGAGTTTCTGGATGATCTGATGGTGGCGCTGGATCCCCGTAACGACGCATTGCTGAGCGATTACGCGCGAACGGTCAAACAGCGAAACACGTTGCTCAAACAGGCCCGGGGCAAGCTGGACGAGGGTGCGGAACTGACGCTCGATGTGTACGACGGGCAGCTGGTGACGCTGGGGACGAGGCTGACGTATCTGCGCGAACACATCCTCTCGGCGCTCATGCCGAGGGTCGGTATCGCCTACGGAATTCTGGCCGGAGAAGCCGTCGAGATCGTTGCGAATTACAGACGGTCGTGGGACTCGGACGACATGGCAACCGACGTCGCCGAGCGGCGGGCCGGTGACCTTGCCCGTTCCACCACCTCGACCGGACCTCACCGAGACGAGGTTGGGCTCCGGATCAATGACTTCGATTCGCGCACCGAAGCGAGCCAGGGCGAACAACGCACCCTGGCTCTGGCGTTGCGGTTCGCAGGCCACGAGCTGGTCACCGAACACGTGGGGGAGGCACCCCTGCTGCTGCTCGACGACGTCCTTTCCGAACTCGACGCCGATCGTGCCACCGCCCTGTTGTCGAATCTGCCGGCCGGCCAGACCGTGATAACGAGCGCCACCGAGTTGCCCGAGTTAGTCGAACCGGAACAGATCCTCCGATTCCCACTGTCCGTGACCGATAGCGCGCACATTCCCACAGATGGGGAGAACGATGGGGAAAACCACGCTGAACAGGTGATGCAGTGAAGAGTCGTGACCAAATGGGGGAGGATCCCTACGATCCGTTCGACCGGCCGGTCGGTGTGCCGATCGCCGACGCCATGGATCGGTTCATGCGGCATCTGAAGTCGGCTCCGGTCGACACCCTCACCGGTCTGCGCACCTCCTGGGAGGAGATCGTGGGCCCGCGTTTGTATGGGGTGTCGCGACCGGTTTCGTTGACCTCGGGAGTGTTGTTGGTGAGCTGTGATGACTCGGCCTGGGCGGCCCAGTTGAAGTGGATGGAACAGACGATCTGCACCGCGGTTCGCGATCGCTTCCCGGGCGTGGAAATACAGGGGATTCGAGTCCGTCAACGCCACCAGTAGCGCGCTCCCAGCGGCTAGAATTAGAGCCTTGACTTCACCTGAATCAGAGGCCGGTTCCGACGCTCCCGAGAGCGAACAGAACGCCCCAGAGTCCATCGAATCTGCAGAGAGCATCGCGGCTGTCTCAGAGGAATACAGCGCCGAGAACATTCAGGTTCTCGAGGGTCTCGAGGCGGTGCGTAAACGACCCGGCATGTACATCGGTTCCACCGGCCCCCTCGGGCTTCACCACCTGGTGTGGGAGGTGGTGGATAACGCTGTTGACGAGGCCATGGCCGGTCACTGCAGCCTCATCGAAGTACGGCTGCTCGCCGACGGTGGTGTCGAAGTGATCGACGATGGTCGCGGCATCCCGGTTGGTGTTCATCCGAAGTTCGCGCCCCTCACCGCTGCAGAGGTGGTGCTGACGGTGTTGCATGCCGGTGGCAAGTTCGGCGGCGACGAGTCCGGCTACAAGGTCTCAGGCGGGCTCCACGGCGTCGGTGTGTCCGTTGTGAACGCGCTGTCCACCCGGGTCGAGGTCGAGATCGACCGCGAAGGTCGGCGTCACTACATGTCGTTTAAAGACGGCGGTTCGCCCGACGAAACCCTGCGCGAGGTTGGGCCATCCCCAACCAGCGACGATGGAACCCCTCACCGCGGCACCACCGTTCGGTTCTGGCCGGACCCCACCATCTTCAAAGAGGGTGTGGTCTTCACCCGTAAGACGCTCATGGAGCGTTTCCAAACCATGGCGTTCCTCAACGCCGGGCTCGAATTTCGACTGTACGACGATCGGGCCGACGACGTCGAAGACGTCAGCTTCCGTTACGACGGCGGTCTGCGCGACTTCGTGCGCCACCTGAACAGCGCCAAGGAGGAACTGTTCGATGTGATCGGGCACTTCACCGAACGCGGCGATGGCGAAGAAGTCGAGATTGCATTCAGTTGGAACACCGGCTTTCAGAGCGACGGCATTCACAGTTTCGCCAACGGCATCTCCACCACCGAGGGTGGCATGCACGAAGAGGGTTTCCGTTCGGCGTTAACCGGCACGGTCAACCGGTACGCGAGGTCGCGGAACAAGCTGAAGGAAAAGGACGACAACCTGGCCGGTGAAGACATCCGGGAAGGTATGACGGCGATCATTTCCGTTCGGCTGGGTGAACCACAGTTCGAGGGCCAGACCAAGTCGAAACTCGGAAACGTGTCGGTTCGTTCCCTGGTCACCAAGGCGACCAACGAGAAGTTGGCCGAGTGGCTCGAGGAACACCCCAAAGAAGCCGGCCTGATGGTGGACAAGGCCATCCAGGCCCAGAGGGGCCGAATCGCAGCCATGAAGGCCCGCCAGACGGTCCGAAAGTCGGCGCTGAGCGGGGCGGGACTGCCCGGCAAACTGGCCGATTGTCAGAGCAAGAACCCTCACGAGTCCGAATTGTTCATCGTCGAGGGCAACAGCGCCGGTGGCACCGCCAAGGACGCCCGCGATCCCTACAGCCAAGCGATTCTGCCGATCCGGGGCAAGATCCTAAACGTCGAGCGAGCCCGGCCGGATCGGATCTTCAAGAACACCGAGATCATCTCGTTGATTCAGGCGCTGGGTGCAGGGATCGGTGAAGACTTCGACCTCGAAAAGGCCCGCTATCACAAGATCATCCTGCTGGCCGACGCCGATGTCGACGGCTCCCACATCCGAACGCTTCTGCTCACCTTCTTCTTCCGCCAGATGCGGCCCCTTGTTGAGGCCGGTTTTGTCTACGTGGCCCAGCCCCCGCTGTACAGCAGTCAGGCTGGTCGCTCGAAGGTGTACCTGAAGGACGATCCCGCCCGCGACGCCTACAAGGCCGAAAATCCCAAGGCCGAGTTCGCCCGCTTGAAGGGCCTGGGAGAGATGGACGCCAGCGAGCTGCAGGACACCACGATGGATCCCGAGCTGCGGACCCTGCTTCAGGTAACGGTCGAGACTGCGGTGAAGGCCGACGAGATCTTCGCCATCCTCATGGGCGAAGACGTCGAAAGCCGCAAGGCGTTCATTCAGAACAATGCCGATGATGTCCGGTTCCTGGACATCTAGCGAGAGGCGCAGAATATGACTGACGTTCCACCACCCAACGACGGTGACGCGGATCTCGACTCCGACGGCGGGGGAGTGCCCGAGGGCATCGAACCGATCGAGATCCAAACCGAGATGGAGAACTCGTTCCTCGAGTACGCCATGTCGGTCATCGTGTCCCGGGCGCTGCCCGATGCTCGAGACGGACTGAAGCCGGTCCATCGACGGATTCTGTGGGCCATGTACGACCGGGGTCACACTCCGGCCCGAGCCCACGTAAAGAGCGCCACCGTGGTCGGTGAGGTCATCGGTAGTTACCACCCTCACGGCGACACCGCGATCTATGACGCCATGGTGCGTATGGGCCAGACCTTCTCGCTACGCCACACGTTGATCGATCCCCACGGCAACTTCGGTTCGCCCGACGATCCGCCCGCCGCCTATCGCTACACCGAGGCTCGGTTGACCGCGCTGGCGATGCGGATGGTCGAAGGCATCGACAAAGACACCGTCGACAGGACCGATAACTTCGACGGCAAGAAGGAAGAACCCACCGTTCTTCCGTCGCGATTCCCCAACCTGTTGGTGAACGGTTCGCAGGGCATCGCGGTCGGCATGGCCACCAACATTCCGCCCCACAACCTGGGCGAAACCATCGACGCCGCAATCCACCTGATCGACAACGCCGAGGCCACCCCCGACGATCTGGCCGAGTTCGTGTTGGGTCCCGATTTCCCCACCGGAGCCCAGATCCTGGGCCGCGGTGGTATCCGCGATGCCTACCGGACGGGCAAGGGCAGCATCAAGATGCGGGCCGTTGCCGAGATCGTCGAGACCGGTAACAAGACCGAGATCATCGTGACCGAGGTCCCGTACCAGACGTCGGTCGACCGGATCGCCGAGAAGGCGGCCGAAGCGGTGGAGCGGGGCGTCATCGACGGCATTCGCGAAATTCGCAACGAGTCCGCCCGGGGCCAGCTGCGGTTGGTTTTTGAACTCAAACGCGACGCCGCCGGCATCGTGGTGCTCAACAACCTGTACAAACACACCCCGATGCAGGGCACCTTCAGCGCCAACATGGTTGCGCTGGTGGGTCAGGACGACGGCAGTCAGGGCGTTCCAAAACAGCTCAACCTGCGTGAACTTCTGGTCGCCTACGTAGAACACCAACGGGAAGTCATCTCCCGTCGCACCCAGTACGAACGAGATGCGGCCGCACGTCGGATCCACATCCTCGAAGGCCAGATCCGAGCCCGCGATGTACTCGACGAGATCATCGCCCTCATCCGAGCCAGCGACGATCGTCCCGAAGCCCGGGAGAAGTTGCAGCTCGCACCCTTCGAGTTCTCCGACATTCAGGCCGACAACATCCTCTCGATGCAGATCGGTGCCCTCACCCGGCTGGCTCGAATCGACCTCGAGAGTGAACTGGCCGAGAAGACCGAACTGCTGGCCGAACTCGATGAGATCCTGAACAACCCGGTCCGTCGCGATGAGGTCATCAAGTCCGAACTGCTCGAGATCAAGGAAGAGTTTGCGACACCTCGCCAGAGTGTCCTCACCACCGATCCCGGCGAATTGGGCATCGAGGATCTCATCGACGACGAAGAGGTCATCATCACCCTGACCGCCAGCGGCTACGTGAAGTCGGTGTCGGTCACCGAGTTCCGGGCTCAGGCTCGGGGCGGGCGCGGTGTCACCGGCGCCAAACTCAAAGACGACGATGAGGACCTGATAACCCACCTGCTGCAGACGTCTGCGCACGCGTATCTCTTGTTCTTCTCGAACCGGGGCAAGGTGTATCGGATCAAGGCCCACCAGGTGCCGATCACCAGTCGGACCTCGCGCGGGTTGGCGCTGGTCAACCTGCTCCAATTGGAGAGCGACGAAAAGATCCAGGCGATTATCGATACCCGGGACTACGAGACCAATCGGTATCTGTTCTTTGCCACTCGTATGGGGCGGGTCAAGAAGACGCTCTTCAACGCATACGACAGCAACCTGAAGGCGGGTCTGCGGGCCATCAACCTCAACGACGGGGATGAACTCGTCGACGTGGTCGCCACGAACGGCGTCCACGACATCTTCATGGTGTCGGAGAAGGGTCAAGCGCTCCGATTCCAAGAGGACCAGGTCCGGGCTATGGGTCGCACCGCTGCCGGCGTGCGGGGGATGAAGTTCCGCGAAGGGGACCGGTTGGTCTCCATGGATGTCAACAACCCCGAAGCCAATCTGCTGGTGGTCACCGACGAAGGGTTCGGCAAACGGGTCGATCCGTCACTCTTCACCGCGAAGAATCGCGGCGGCCTGGGTGTTCGGGCGGTGAAGGTCAACGACAAGAAGGGCGTCGTGTCGGGGGCGATGTTCGTCACCGACTCCGATCAGGTGCTGTTGATCTCGAACAATGGTGTTGTGATTCGAACAAGAGTTGATGAGATCTCTCAGCAGGGTCGAGACGCCACCGGTGTGCGGGTCATGAACCTGGCAGGGGACGATCACGTTTCTGCAGTCGCTCGCATTCTCGACTCACCAGACAACCCCGAGTTGGACATCGAAGACGATGAGTTCGAGGGTGACCCCGCCACGAGCGGGCACGACTCGTCAAATGGTGTTGTCGATCCGAACGTCGTGGTGGAAAGCTCTGATGACTCCAGACCCGATGACTTTGATTCCGATGACGTCAGCGATGAGGTATCGGACGATTCTTCCGAAGAAGAGTAATCAAAAGTAATTAACCGCAAACAACTAGCTAGAGTTCAGAAATGAAGTCCGGCTCTCATCGTTCCCACCTACCCGAACGTGGGTCAGGACCCCAAGACCGGTCAGAACGTGGTGTGATAGTTGCCGGATTTGCCCTGTGGCTCAGCGTCGCCATGGTGTCGTGTCTGCTCATCGTGGGTGTTGCCAACCGCGCGTCCCAACGAGCAGCCGCACAATCGGCCGCAGATGTCGCGGCGCTCGCCGGGGCTGCCGAGGGTGAGGAACGAGCACGATCTCTCGCCAAAGCCAACGGTGCTGAGGTGACGTCGTTCGTCGAGGATGGGATGACGGTTACGGTCCGAATCGAACGGGACGGGATTGCCGC
>CALGOA010000095.1 GCA_937958015.1 uncultured Acidimicrobiales bacterium
TCGCGGCCGGGACCGGCCTCGACCAGATCGTTGCCGTTGAAGCTGCAGATCGTGTCGTTGCCACCGCGGCCCCAGATCCGGTCGTCGCCGTTCGAGCCGACGATGACATCATCGCCGGTGGTGCCATTGATCTGCCCCGATCCGACGATCGTTGCCCGTTTGCCGTTACATGTCCGATTGCTGTTGGCCGACACCTCGCCTGCGCCCAACACCCCAAAAAGGATGACTAGTACGCCAAGCGCCAGTCGGAATCGTTGACCCGCCATGGTCGTTCTCCCTCGATTGTCTACATCGCCATTTCGGGCGAATCTACCCAGACTGAACCCACGGTTCCACCCCGGAGAGTGAACAAAGTTCATCGAGAGTGAGAGTGGATAGTTGGTGGATAACTCGTGGTGCGGTCAGCAGGACGAACCCGGACGGTTGAGCTACCTTTCGAAGATGCCACAGCAAGTACGAGGAGTCATCGCCCGAGCCAAGGGCGAACCGGTAACCGTCGAGACGATCGTGATCCCCGATCCCGGACCCGGAGAGGCCGTCGTGCAAATCCAGGCCTGCGGGGTCTGTCATACCGACCTGCACTACCGCGAGGGCGGGATCAACGACGAGTTTCCCTTCCTGCTGGGCCACGAGGCCGCCGGTGTCATCGAGTCGGTCGGTCCAGACGTCACCGATGTTGCCGTCGGCGACTACGTGATCCTCAACTGGCGAGCGGTTTGTGGCAACTGTCGTTCCTGTCTGCGGGGTCGACCCCAGTACTGCTTTGCCACCCACAACGCCACCCAGAAGATGACCCTGACCGATGGCACCGAGCTGTCTCCGGCGCTTGGCATCGGTGCCTTCTGTGAAAAGACGCTGGTCGCCGCCGGCCAGTGCACCAAGGTCAACCCCGACGCCAAACCCGAGGTTGCCGGGCTGCTGGGTTGCGGCGTGATGGCGGGGCTCGGTGCCGCCATCAATACCGGTGAGGTCGGCCGTGGTGACTCGGTCGCCGTGTTCGGCTGCGGCGGAGTTGGTGACGCGGCCATCGAAGGCTCCCGGGTTGCGGGCGCCAGCACGATCATCGCTGTCGATCTTGACGATCAGAAACTGGAGTGGGCCAAAGAGTTCGGCGCCACCCACACGATCAACGCCACGAAGGAAGACGCGGTCGAGAAGATCCGCGAATACACCAACGGCAACGGTGCGGATGTGGTGATCGAGGCGATCGGCCTACCTCAGGTATACGAGCAGGCGTTCTACGCTCGCGACCTCGCCGGCACCGTCGTGTTGGTTGGTGTGCCGAATCCCGAGATGAAGATCGAACTTCCCTTCATCGACATCTTCGGCCGAGGAGGCGCCCTGAAGTCCAGCTGGTACGGCGACTGTCTGCCCAGTCGTGACTTCCCGATGTTGATCGACCTCTACCTGCAGGGTCGGCTCAACCTCGACGGTTTCGTTAGCGAGACGATCTCGATCGACGACGTCGAGGCCGCCTTCCACAAGATGGAAGAGGGCGGCGTCCTGCGAAGTGTCGTGGTTATCTGATGGCGGCTCGGATCGACCGGGTTATCACGTCGGGAATCTTCAGCCTTGACGGCGGAGACTTTGAAGTTGACAACAACGTGTGGCTGGTCGGGGATGACGATGAAGTCATCGTCATCGACGCGGCCCACGATCACGTCCCGATCCTTCAGGGCATCGGTGATCGCAAGCTGAAAGCGATCGTGTGCACCCACGGCCACAACGATCACATCAACGCGGCCGGTGCGCTTTCGGACGAGACCGGCGCACCGATCCTCCTTCATCCCGATGACCAGATGTTGTGGGACGTCGAGTATCCACATCGGCGTTTCGACGATGTCCTGCGGGACGGTCTGAGCGTCGAGGTGGGCAATCATCGATTGGACGTGATTCACACGCCGGGCCACTCACCCGGCGGCTGCTGTCTTCACGTGGCGGGTGACGGCGTTCTCTTCAGTGGTGACACGCTGTTCAACGGCGGCCCGGGTGCAACCGGCCGCAGTTTCAGCAGCTACGACCTCATCGTTGAGAGCATCACCAAGCGACTCTTCACCCTTCCCGAGGCAACGGTCGTGAATACCGGCCATGGCGACAGCACGTCCATCGGTGTCGAGGCCCTCAACCTGGTCGCGGATTCCTGACCGCTTGGAAACCCACATCTGAAACCCTCGCCTGAGGGATTTTTCAAGCTGCCCTAGTTGTGATCCGACATCATTGTCGATGCAAAGCACAAACGTTTTCCCTGCTGGGTTCACTCGCAGAACCGCTCTCGCTCTGGTTCTTGCGGTTCTGTTCACGCTGGTGGCACCCGCCCGCCCGGCTGCTGCAGCCGATGGACTGGCGATCCGTTCCGACACCACATTCGTCGTCCAACCCGAGAGCGAGACGATTGCCGTTAGCGCCACGTACTCGGTCACCAACGTCACCCCGGATCGAAGGACACGCACCGGAACGACGCAGTACTACTACACCGGGCTGTCGATTCCGGTGCCCACCGAAGCGATCGATGTGACCGCCGTGCGCTCCGATGGGCGCACCCTGTCGCTCACCCTGGAGGAGCCGGAGGACGGGTTCTACAGCGTCTTCGCCGATGTCTCGTTCGGACGAAACGTGTTCTATCGGAGCACCACCACGTTCACGGTTTCCTACGTGATCCCATCGGCCGAAGTGAGAAGCGAGACCTCCGGTGTTCGGATCAACCCCGCATATGCGGTGTTCGGCGCATATGGCATCGGCGACCCGAATGCCGTGAGCGTCCGCGTCGAGGTCCCACTCGGGTACGACGTCGAGATCGAAGGATCGTCGTTCGAGTCGACGATCGAAGGCGACGTTCGGATCTATGAAGCAACCGACATCGTGGAGCCCGAAGAGTTTTACCTCTTCGTCGTGGCGCGCAACGACGATGCGCTCGAACAGCGCATCGTGCCGGTCGGCGACGATCGGAGCGTGCGCATCCTGCACTGGCCCGGCGACGAGGAATGGGCGGACTTCGTCGAGGAGGAACTGAACACGGGTTTCGTGGAACTCAAGCGGCTCATCGGCTTGCCGTTCGAAGATGAGGAACTGGAGATCATCGAGTCCGTCGACCCGTCGCTGCAGGGGTACGCCGGTTGGTACATACCCAGTGAAGAGCGGATCGAAGTCAGCGAGGATCTCAACACCGAACTCATTCTTCATGAGCTATCGCATGCATGGTTTAACGGTGACCTGTTCGCGGAGCGGTGGATCACCGAGGGGTTGGCAGAGGAGTTCTCGGCCCAGGCGGTCGCAGCCAAAGGTGATCGACCGCAGACGCCGACCAGCCCGACATTCGTCAACAGGTACAGCCTTCCCCTCAACCGGTGGCGGGTCGGGGCGGTCAATTCCGAGGAGCGACAGGGCACCGATCGGTACGGGTACAACGCGTCGTGGTTTGTGATCAACCAACTGACCGAGGAGATCGGCATCGACGCAGTCGCAGAAATCGTTCGGGATGCCCAGGCGGACCGGATCGCCTATCGGGGCGACGTCGAGGTTGAGTTGGTCGATCGGAGCGTCGACAACTGGCGTCGCTTTCTGGATCTGGCTGAGGAGGTCGAAGGCTCCACGACGGCGAGCGAACTCTTCGACCGGTACGTAGTCACCGAAGCCGAGAAGGACCTTTTGGATCGGAGGGCACGGAGCCGCGATTCCTACGCTGAACTTGTCCAGCAAGGAGAATCGTGGGCGCCGCCTGTGGCGCTGCGCACCCTCATGAGCGACTGGTCGTTCGATCAGGCCGATGACACCACCGAGGCGTCAGCTGCGGTGTTGACGGCGCGGTCCGACCTGTTGCGGACCATCGCCGAGATCGACCTTGAAATGCCACCCTCGCCTGAGGTCGCATACGAGACTTCCGAATCGATCGAAGAGCTCGAGACCGTCGAGGTAGAGCTCGGGGACATTCAACGCGCCGCTGAGGTTCTGATCGTGGCGGACGAAGCGGTTGCAGCGGAACGGGGACTGATCGAGCGGATCGGGCTCATCCGAACCGACTTCGAGATGCCTTACGAGCAGTCGCGTCAGTTGTTCAACGCCGAGGATCCCACAGCAGCCGTCGCCCAGGCTCAGGTTGCGATCGAGGGATACGCAAACGCCAAGCAGGTCGGCACCGATCGGGTCGTCGTCGCTGTCTCGAGTGTCGTAGGCGTCCTTGTGATTGCGGCGCTTCTCATCCGTTGGCGCCGGCGACGCAAACGTCGGAGCCTCTCAGATGGAGCCTCCTCGGACACTGCCACCGATGCTGACGACGTCCCCACAAGCGACATCGACGGTGGGGAGGATCGGGACATCTCTCCCTCGACGCCGCCGGACGAACCCGCGCTGGTTTCCGCTGGGCGCATTCGAGCCACCGGGGCCGCGAGTGAAGGCAAAACACAGGCAGGCCCCGCCGATCCGTTAGGACCGACGGAGCCTTGATGCCCGCACGCCTGGGACTGCGGCGGATTCAGCCCCAGGTGTGAGCGTGGACGGTCTGCTCGGACGCCCATGAAGGAAGCTCGGCCGTGTCCGACCGAGGGGCGGGCCGAGAGCCGTCGCCGAGTTGCAGCACTGCGGCGGCGAACCGCTCGGTCAGTTGATCGGCCCAACCGGTGACCCGGACGTCATCGGTCATGATCAGAACCTGACCGATGTGGGCATGGTCGGTGACCATTGAAAGGACCGCAGCGACATCGAAGTCATCGAGGATGGGGAACGGATCGTCGAGGATGGCGGGAAGGGATTCGCCAAGGTGTGACCCGGCCCGGTCGAGATGGCGGTGAATCTGATCCACCATCTCGGCCGGGTCCGTGATCGAGGCGGCACCCCGAAAGCGGCCGCGGGCAGCGGCTTCGATCTCACGCCGGTGGGCGGCGGCCCACTCCAGCGGAACAACACCGACCAGTTCCTGCCAGCACTCCTTGGCATACCGGTGGATTTCATGCAGCTTGATAACCCCGCTGCGATTCTCGGGCATGGCGGTCAGCGCCTCTACCTGTGCGAGCTGAAGGTTGAAGTACGACTCGAGTCCGGCCTGGTTGAGGATCTGGACCTCGGCCGCCGTGGCCTTCTCGAGCTGCTTGTAGTTCCAGAACCCGACGCCGGCGCAGGCGATCGATCCGAGCAGGAACGGTACGGCGGCGAGGGGATGCAGGATGAACAGAGCGATAAAGGCGAGGAGGGCGAGTGCAGCGGAAGTGGCGGTGAGAGCTGCTCGGGTGTTCTCGATACGTTCGTTCGCCCGTTCGACGGCCAGATGGCAGTCCTCGATGGCGTCCACGTAGGCCTCGTAGCTCCCCGACGTCGTCGGTTCGCCCGACTGATTCGCTACCTCGACCTCCACCTCGGCCAGGGTCAATGCAGCCGCCCACAGTCGGTCCTGATCGAGGCGACCGAGTCGTTGGATCAGTTCGTTGTCCCGCTCGTCGGCCTGCATATTGCGAGCCCCTAGGCGAAGGAACGTGCGAACGTCGTTCTGGCGCAGCCCCAGCGAACCGGTGATCGACGCCACACCGCTAGCCGACTGGAACTGAGAGGTGACGTCCTCTCCATTCAGAGCGTCCAGGACCTGGGTCGGTCCGTCGATCGGGCGGTTCACGAGGAGGATGCGTCCGCTGTCCTCGAGGACCTCCACGTTGAGACCGGGTCGACCGTTGCTGAGGGCGGTGGCGACCTCGGCAGTGAGCGCCTCGCGCTCGAGTTGTCCGAGACCGGTGATGACAGTGATGCGGGGATGGAGGCGCATTTCCATCGTGTCGGTCGATGTCGCAACTTCTAGCCGGTCGATTCGCATGACCTACTGCTTCGGACAAACGAACCATGCTCCTTGAGCCTTTTGGCCCCTTTTCCTGAGCCTTGGGAACTACTACCCAGTGAAACCACCTCCGGGAATAGTCCATTTGACCCACATACGGTCGGGGAGAGCGGCTTTGGCAAGCCTCTTGGCCGCTGCGCCCGAAACCGAAACGTCACCCCGCGGCAGTGGGTAGATTGAGCGCTTGTCCCACGTCGCGCCTCCACCTGCGGATGCCACTCAATCCGATCCGGGCCACACGGCGTCGCACGATCCGTTGACTGTTGGCGGACTGGCCGGGCTGACCCTCGGCAAGACGATCGCTAATACGGGCCTGCGATGGATCCCCTTCTTCCTCCCCAACCTCGGACGGGCGTTGGGGGCCTCAACCTCTGCGCTCACCTCGGTGCTTGGGCTGGGCGAGTTGGCCGGACTGCTCACCCTCGCGGCAGGGCGTTCCCTCGACCGGGGTCGCGAACGGGCCGTGATGACCGTGGGCATGGCGCTGGTGGGGATTTCCACGATCCTCGCCATCGTCGGGTCGTTGGTGGTCTTTGCGATCGGTCAGTTCCTGCTGACCCTCGGCGTTGCGCTCTACACCGTCGGCGGCCACGCCTTTATTTCCCGTCACGTCTCGTTCAGTCGCCGCGGGCGTTCGATCGGCATCTTCGAGGTGTCGTGGGCACTGGGCCTCCTGGTTGGGGCGCCGGCCGCGGCGCTGATGATCGAGTACATCTCTTGGCGCGCTCCGTTCGTAGCGATCGGTGTTCTGGCCTTCGTTGCGTGCGGCTTCCTCCTTCGTGTCGAAGACCGCTCGCAACGCATAGCCGCCGCGGATCCGAACGAGCCAAAGGTCCGGCTGAACGCGAACGCTTGGTACGCCGTTGGGGGCAGCGCCGGGATCGCACTCGCCGGCCTCACCACGATCGTGATCGTCGGTACCTGGTTGGAAGACAAACTCGACGTGTCCACCGGGGGGATCGGCGTCGTCGCGATGGGTTTCGGTGCGGTCGAACTGTTGTCGTCAACCACATCGGCGTCATTCTCGGATCGTCTCGGCAAGAACCGATCGACGCGAGGAGGTTTGGTCCTGGTCGGCATCGGTCTGGTCATCATGGGCTTCACGTCCGATTCGCTCGTCGTCGGCGTGATCGGGCTCGTCATCTTCTTCTGCGGATTCGAGTACGCCATCGTGACCTCGTTCTCTGTCGTCTCCGAAGCCATGCCGACAGCCCGGGGTCGGGTGCTCGCGGCCAACGTGGCAATCGGCACCTTCGCCCGCGGCGCCGGGTCGATCGCGAGCGGGTTCCTCTACGAGGCGTACGGGATCGTCGGCCCCGCAACGCTGTCGGGAATCGGGGCGGCGTTCGCCTTCGGATGCCTGAGCCGAGTCAGCGAGTGACCCTCGCCACCTGAAGTCGCGGCGCCGTGATATGCGCAGTCTGTCAGTGCTCAAATTCCGATGAAAAGTGGTTGGGCGAACCGATCACACGTGGCAGACTTGTCTGGTCCGCATACGAGCCGGTTGGCTCAACCGCGGTCGATGCCTCCTTAGCTCAGTCGGTAGAGCGCTTCCATGGTAAGGAAGAGGTCAACAGTTCAATTCTGTTAGGAGGCTCCACCCACGCAGGTCCTCGTGGCCTCACCTGTCATGTATCGCCGCCCTAACCGGTAGCGGTCGCTTGGCGACGTAGCTCAGTTGGTAAGAGTGCTCGACTCATAATCGAGAGGTCGTGGGTTCGAGCCCCACCGTCGCTACTGCTCATCATGTGAACCGGCCCAGCCGGTCGTAGGTGGCAACCCGCAAGCAACCCGTCCAACCCGACGGATCTCAACAAGGAGACCACGCCCCGATGGCGAAAGAGAAGTTTGAGCGTAATAAGCCCCATGTGAATGTGGGGACCATGGGTCATATTGATCATGGGAAGACGACGTTGACTGCGGCGATCACGAAGGTGTTGTCGGATCGTGTTGCGGGTAACACGGCGACGGATTTCGCGAATATT
>CALGOA010000096.1 GCA_937958015.1 uncultured Acidimicrobiales bacterium
ACTACGGCGGCGGTAATCGCAGTTGCATCATCGTGGCGCTATCGATGGCTGATGAGGAACGACGAGAGGCGGTCACACCCTGCATCGATGCCTGGATCGATGCGTTTCGGGTGATCGCTCGCGACGCCGGAGCCGATGAGGTAGCGGCAAAGAACGTCGCACTCGATGCGGTGGCGACCCTTGAAGGAGCACTGGTGATCGCAGCTGCGTCAGGGCAGACGCACGCGTTTGAGCGTGCGATTTCGGCCCTTGCGGCCCGCCTCACGACACCGTAGGCGCGACACGAATCGAGAAATTTCCCGAGAGTTGGAATGCTTGACCGAACGTTCGGTTATAAGACGTACACGAACTCATCAACTCAAAGGATCTCATCATGTCCAGCATTCGTTTCCTCCCCCAGTCCATTCACGGCGTACTCGACTACGCCGTCGCCCTCACCCTCATCGTCGCCCCGTTTGTCTTTGACTTTCGAGCCGACTCGAACTTCGCTCACTGGCTGAGCGTCGCAGCCGGAGCCGGCCTGCTCGTCTACAGCCTGGTAACCGACTACGGCCTCGGAGCGGTCGAACTGATTCCGTTCAAACTCCACCTCGTCTTCGACTTCGCAGCGGGCGCCCTCTTCGTTGCCCTCGCTCTCCTTGCCAGCTTCGAGACGACCACCGCTGCCTTCTATGGCATCGTCGGCGCCGCAGTGATTGCGGTGGTGTTCGTCACCGACCTTGGCGACGAGCCGGCCCCAGCCCGAGCGGCCTCGTTGAGTTAGTCCCCTACTCGCAGGTGGAACGGAGGAGGGCCCGGATCTTTAGATCCGGGCCCTCCTCGTTTTGATTGAACCCCAGCAGGACCCTCAGCGCTGGATCGTAAACTCGTCGAAGTTTGCGTCGACCAGGAGCTCGCCGATACCCAGATCGGCGATCACCCGCACGGTCGGCCCGTCGAGCTCGTCGTTCAGGATGAGGATCGTGTCATCGGAAAAGCTCCGGCTCTCGCCATTGGGGAAGGTGACCGTCTCGCCATCGAGAACCAACTCGGTTCGAAGGTTGTCGGGCAGATCGATGTCGAGTTCGCCGATGCCGAGGTCGGCGACGATCGTGACATCGCGGTTGACGCTGAGATCGTCAAGCCTGACATTCATCTCACCGATGCCGTGATCGAAGAGTTCGATGAACTCGGCATCCTCGTCGACGCTCGGAACCCCCGGAGCGTCTGGCACTGCGGGAACTGGGGGCAGCTCCAGGTCGACGAGCTCGAAGTTGGCTTCACCGATTCCATCGACGATCACCTCATCGGCGAAGAGTCCGATCATCGCAGAGCCGAACGACAACAGAGCGATGGGGATCAACGCCCAAGCCGGACGTCGGAACACGAGGCTGGCCACGAATCCAGCCGCTGCGAATCCCATGAAGATGAACGCATAGGCGAAGAAGGGCGCCTCCGCACCTGTGGTGAGCATCAGAAAGCTCACCAGGCCCGCTGCGCCGAGAGCGAACGGAACGATCGGCGGACGACGTTTCCGGGCGGTGAGTTCCGCCTGTTCGGTGCGGGTGAGCGCCCAGTGCGCCGGCTCGGTGGGCAGCTGAGGAGTCCCTTCGTTCTTCAGGTAGGCCTCGCCGCTCATCAGGCGTTCCGCCTCGATCAGGAGCGGATCCCGGTCATCGACGACCTCGGGCTCCGGGGTCGGTGCCTCGGTCTGCGGCGGTGTAGCGGCGTGAGGCGGTGCCGAAGCATGCGGCGGCTGGGGATGGACCGGCGTCTGAGGGGGCGGAGGTGTCATCCCCACCGGAGCCGCCGGGTCATGTGCTTTTGGGTACTGCCCTCCCACGGTCGGAACGGTGGTGTCAGAGTTGTTCTGGCTGAGCAGGTAGACGCCACCACCCACGAGCAGCGCGGGCAGAAGCAGACCGCTCGAGATTGCGGCGGCACCGGAAATCGAACCCATGGCGAACACCGCGAAGATTCCGGCGACGACCAGCCGGCCGACACTCTGAGTCACGGCAAACTTGGCCCCGCGAGGGTCGTTTTCGTCGGGCAGGCCGAGCCAGGCTGCGATATAGGCGAGGAAACCAACACCGCCAAAGAGCACGCTGGCGAGGAAGGCCAGACGGATCCACTTGGCTTCAACGCCGAAGAACGTGGCGAGGCCCTGGGCCACACCACCAACCGAGCCATTGAGGCTGCGACGGAGGCGGGGTTCGGGGGCTGGCAGGTTGGTTGGAGGGGAGGTGTGGGCTGTGGAGTTCATAACACGATCCTCCTCCCGGAAGGTCCACCCGGACATCAGGAAGAACCTTGAACCGACCCTGAAATCGCTCAGGGTTACTTCAGGGTAGGACCCCGATGGTCCCGGTGGCATAGCGTGCGACAATAGGAGGCAGTGTCCACTACCCCCACTCCGCAGCGATCGATGGCCGTCGGTACGCTTCGCAACGCCAACTGGCGTCTGCCGTCCCTTGGGGATGATGACGTTTTGGTTGCCGGCGTCGCCAGTGGCGTCGCCGACGAGCTTGGGGTCAAGACCAGCTGGATCCGCTTCGCATTCGCGTTCCTGTTTGCTCTCGGTGGTCTGGGTGCCTTCGTGTACGTGGGCCTCTGGGCTCTCTTGCGGTGGGCGTTCGTCGCCGATATCGGCGAAGCACGAACCGAACCCGTCGGTGAACGCGGCCGCTCCGAGCAGCATCGCCTGTTTGCCGTCGTTCTGATCACCGTGGGCATCGCGGTCGGTGGCTCGATGATCATGCCCGGTAGTGCCGCGATCGGCTTCGGCATCGGCACGGTCCTGATGGGACTCGGTCTGGCTTGGCGAACAAGTGCCATGGATCAGTCGGAGATGCCGGGTCGCCGACGGATCCGCCAGCTCGCGGGTGGGCTTATCGCCGTCGTGGCGGGGTTGGCGATCGTCCTCTACCAGATCAACGCGGTGCCGTTCTTCCTGGGAGCTGCGGTCGTGTCGCTGGTCGGCACGGTTGTTGTGGCGGGGCCGTGGCTCTATCAGGTGCTCACCGATTTCGACTCCGAGCGTCAGGCCCGCATCCGATCCGATGAACGAGCCGAGGTCGCCGCCCACATTCACGATTCGGTTCTACAAACGCTGGCGCTCATCCAGAAGGCCGAAGATCCCCAGACTGCGATCAACCTCGCCCGTCGTCAGGAGCGGGAGCTTCGCAACTGGCTGGATCCGAATCGAGCGTCACGGGTCGGTGGTTCCATTCGCGGTCACCTGGATCAGTTGGTCAGCGATGTCGAGGAACTACACGGCGTTCCGGTCGAGGTAGTTGCCGTCGGCGACGCTCTCGTCGACGAACCGATCGAGTCACTTCTCAATGCCGCCCGCGAAGCCTGCGTCAATGCAGCTAAACACAGCGGCACGCCCCGAATCGACATCTTCGTGGAGGCCACCCCAGAGCGCATCGAACTGTTCGTCCGCGATACCGGCAAGGGATTCGACCCCAACACCGTTGCCGCGGATCGACAGGGGCTCAGCCAGTCCATAGTGGGCAGAATGGAACGAGCCGGTGGCACATCGGCTATCCATAGCGAGATCGGGGAGGGAACCGAAGTGGAACTCACCCTCGATCGAGACCATGCTCAGTCCAAACCCTCCTAGCCGAATCCGAAGGAACTCATCGTGGCCTACGCCCCCACCGTCATCCTCGTCGATGACCACGACATGGTCCGAGCTGGTGTTGCCGCTCAGCTGGGTGACAGGGTGCAAGTGCTCGCCGAGGCGGGTGACGTGGCGGAGGCGGTGGAGGTCATCCTGGACCGGGCTCCTGAGGTTGTCCTCCTTGACGTTCACCTTCCCTCCGGCACCGGTGCCGACGTGATCACCGGCGTCAGGGCCGGAGGAGGCGACGACGTCCGATTTCTGGCGCTATCGGTCAGCGACGCGCCCGACGATGTGATCGCAGTAATCCGGGCCGGCGCCCGCGGGTATGTCACCAAGTCGATCAGCGGCGACGAGTTGGCAGCGGCGGTGGTCCGGGTCGCCGAAGGTGACGCCGTCTTCTCGCCACGACTGGCCGGGTTCGTTATCGACGCATTCAGCGCCTCACTGCCAACCCCCGAGGACCCCGAACTTGACCTTCTGTCTCCCCGCGAACAGGAGGTGATGCGGTTGCTGGCCCGTGGTTATGCCTACAAAGAGATCGCACGCCGCCTCACCATCAGTATCAAGACGGTGGAGACCCACGCCTCGAACGTTCTGCGGAAACTACAGGTATCGAATCGTCACGAGCTGACCCGCTGGGCCGCTCGGCGCCGCATCGTCTGAGGCCCTACCGCCCGTCACGAACATTGGATCGGTTCCCTTCGCCTGCAATGCTGGCGGGATGACCTCTCTGGACAACCCGACGATCGAATGGAACGACGGATCCATCCACCTCATCGATCAGACGTTGCTGCCGCAAACCTTCAAGGTTCTGCAGGCCGACACGGTTGCGGTCCTCGTCGATGCGATCAAACGGCTGGCGGTTCGGGGAGCACCGGCCATCGGTGTTGCGGGTGCCTACGGTGTAGCACTTGCGGCCAGCGAGTTCCCACCTGACACCCAACCGCAGGATTTCGCAGATGCGATCTCACGAATCCGCGAAGCCCGGCCGACGGCGGTCAACCTTGCGAAACGAGTCGACGAGGTCATGGCCGACATCGCCAATTCCAGCGACGACGTGCACACGGTGGCGTTGGCATCAGCCCACCGCATCCGGCAGCAGGAGGTCGACTCCTCGGTCGCGATGGGTGAAACGGGGGCTCAGCTCGTCCTGGATCTCTGCGGAGGCGGACCGGTGCGGACTATGACCATCTGCAATACCGGCGGACTCGCCACTGTGGAACGCGGCACTGCACTGGCCGTCATCCAGCGATTACACGAGCTCGGCAACTTGACCGAAGCTCTGCCGGTGGAAACCAGGCCACTTCTGCAGGGCGGTCGGCTCACCACATGGGAACTCCACCGCATGGGTGCGCAGTTCCGATTGATGGTCGATTCGGCGGGCCCGTTCATGCTGGCCC
>CALGOA010000097.1 GCA_937958015.1 uncultured Acidimicrobiales bacterium
GCCGACAGCATCGGACACCGAGCCCGCCGGGCCATACGTCTGCTCGGCTAGTGGTACCCCAACGCCGGTCGTGCCGGACGGGGGTAGAACGGTCGCAGCATCAACGCCGACCCAGTACTGCTGTCCGACAGAAAGCCCGCCAGCCAGGATCTCACCGGTGGCATCGGTGGTGAACTGGCCTACAAACGTGTCCCCGGCGTCGGCCAGACCGACGTCGGTGCCGTCGTCCGACCAGATCCGCACCTCGACTCCCGCGGCCACCGGGTTGTTCGCATCCCCGACAACGCCATCGAGGAGTTGGTCGCCTACGGAGTCGACAAAGACCCGGACCTCGATTTCGTCGGCTCCCATTGCCGCGACGAATATCGCACCTGCAAATATGGACGACACGAGTGCGAACGCGACTCCAACGCCGACGATCAGTGCCCGCCAGCCCTGCAGTCCGACAAAAAGCCGCCCCGCCATCAACTACCTCGCCGTCGTCAACTTGGCGCCGGCGGACTTGCGAACCCGTGCGGCAGGCAGTCGCAACGTGCATCGGGTATTGGAGCCAACGGTGTCACTCCAGAAGGAGCCGCCGAGCGCCGGCGCTATCAGTCGACCAAAGATCAACATCAGGGAAGAGTCCGAATCGAGCCGGGTCGACAGGTGTTCATCGGTGGCGTCGATCAGGGAGGGCGACTGGAGGATGGCTTGGACCGCAGCCGGATCCACTCGCTGACCGTTGTCGGTGATCGACAGCCAGACGCCGTCACTGTCCCGCCCACCGCTGATGAGCACTCGTTCGGCTCCTCGACGTTGGGCGTTTCGCACGATGTCGTTGCAGAGCAGAAGGACGGCGTCACGATCGCCCCACATCACATCGGATCCGTCACCAGCGATGCTGACGAGGCCGGGCCACTGCTTCTGAACGTGCTCTCGGATCTCCGAGATCGTCAGAGCCTCGAACACGTACCCGTGACCGATCGCGGTGGCTCCAACGAGGAAGTCGAGATCCCGAAGGCGCGAGCGAAGGGAGGCGGTCATCGAAGAGGCCGGGAGGGCATCGGCCTCGGCGTCTGCCATCGATGCGGCGCTGTGGATCAGGTCGGATCGCCAATCGACGCCGGCCCGGGCCTCGCTGAGCAGTCGGGCGAGTTCGATCGTTTCGCGCTGGCGCCGGGTGATCTGCCGGTAGACGAACATGGCCACGGTGGGAACGAAGAAGGCGATGATGAACGTTGCGAGGGTTCCGAGTCGGCCGAGGTTTTCATCGGCCTCGGTCAGGTCCTGGACCAGAGCGGCCCGACCCGCCAGCAGGTCCTCGATCAACACCTCGTACTGACGGTCGACATCGCCGACCACGCGCTCGCGAGCGCTCATGAGGTCGTCGGGGTCGCCGGTCTCCAGAAGGCGAACCGCTTCCCCGGATGAGGCTGCGAACTCGTTGATTTGTGCCGAGGCGTCGTCGTCGGGAAGACCATCGACCGCCGTACCGAGGCGGTCCAGCGATTCGCGAGCGTTGCGAAGCGTCTGATCGATCAACTCGAAGGAGTCCGTGCCCTGCTGTTCGTCGAGAAGGGAGAACTGCAGGGCTGCGCCGAGATCGGATCGGGAGGCGACGGTGAGTCGGAGCACATCGTCGAAGCCATGGAGTTGGTTCGACTTGGTCGCGACGACGCGAGATTCCGCAGCAACCGAAAAGGCGGAGGCAACGAGTACGAAGAGCGCAATTCCGACGGCAAAAGCCACCAGAAGGGCGGACCGGCTGCGGATGCGCGGCCGAGCGAGGTCGCTGAGAACCGGTCCCGAGTCGGGACCCGGCTGTTCTTTGCGCTCGGACGTGACGTCCCGACCGGTGTCGGCATACTCGCTCATCTCAACTCTCTTCGGCCTACCGAAACCGAATGTGAGTACCCGTAGAAGTAGCGGCGCGAAATTGAATTGCTCGCAAGTAAAGCGTTCAACACCGCACTTGACAGGCCGACAGGATCTCACGATGATGGGCGAGCGCGCACTCACCGGGACGAGATCACCCGCGGTTGGCGTACTCGAACGCGCCCTTGATCCGGTCCGCCTTCTTACCCTGTTCTTCCTGATTATCCTGCTCACGACGGGTTTCGGGGCGGGAGACCAGCGGGTGGGCGAGGACGTCCGATACGGCCTGGTCGCAATCGCAGTGACCTATATCGTGGCCATCGGGGTTCGAATCCGTGGCGGCCACAACTCGATCGTCGATCGCCTTCTCCACCCACTGGCCCGGGTCGTGCTCGACACGTTGGTGGCGCTAATGGTGCTACTGCTGGTCGATACCGCCGCGGGCCCGTTGGCATGGCTGGTGCTGGCGATGCCGATGCTTACGGCCAACATTCACTACGGATCGTTCGCCGCGGTGATCGCCTGGTTGGCGATGTCGCTGGCCTACCTCGGACTCTCGATCGCCTCCGCCGATTCGACCAACGCAGCAAACGACGCTCTCGGCGCTGGAATTCAGCAGCTCTTCGCCCTTCTGATCATCGCCTCAGGCGTTGGTGTGGTTGTGAAGAACGTTCGGGACCGGGTGGACGGCACCGACGTCGCTCTACGTGAAGCGCGTAGCCGAAGCCGACAGCTCAGCGCCATCGCCAACTCGGCCCAGTCGATGGCCGACATCGATGATCCGATCGCAGTGCTGGCCCACGCCGTTCAGCAGATCCCGATCTTTGGATTCACCGATGCGGAGATCATCGAACGATTCGGCCCTAGGGAGTATCGGGTCCTGGCCGGGATCCACACCGGGGACCGCCCGATGCCCAGCCCCGAGATCCTCACCGACCGGGCCATCGAAACCACCGAGCTTTACCACGTGGCTCTTGGGACCTCTCTTATGGTCGACCAGGTCCTGCACTTGCACGACTACCGGTCGGGCGCGGCGGTGACCGTGTACGAGAACGACGGAGCGTCGCTCGTCATTCGAGGCTGGATCGACACGTCTCGGGACGCACTCGACACAAACGATCTTCGGTCCTTCCAGCTCTACGCCACCCAGGTGGCCACGGCGTATGGCAACGCACTCGAGGTCCAGCGATTGGAGGAGCGCTCGAAGGATCTGGCCTGGGAGGCCGACCACGACGCCCTTACCGGTCTCGCTAACCGCGCCCAGCTGATGAGGATGCTCACCGAACGGCTTGCGCCCGGCCATCTCGGAGAGGACCCGAAATCGTCACTCATGTTCCTCGATCTCGACGGCTTCAAGTCGGCCAACGACACCCATGGCCACCTCGTGGGTGACCAGGTGCTGGTTGAGGTCGGTCGCCGTCTCAGCCGCCTGGTTGAGCGTCCCCATGCGCTGGGGCGTCTGGGTGGCGACGAGTTCCTCATCATCGTGGACACCTCAACCGACATCGACGTAAAGAACTTCGCCGAGCGGGTCGTTGGCACCGTCTCTCAACCGCTACGAATCGGAGAAGCCGTGATTCAGCTGGGAACCAGCGTGGGCGTTTCCGCCGCCACCCTCGGGGTCACCGCCGATGAGATTCTGCAGCAGGCCGACCAGGCCATGTATCGAGCGAAGCAGACCGGTGGCAATCAGGTGTCCCATCACCGCCACCTTCCCATCGCTCGTTCCTACACCTAATCAACCGTGCAGCCGAACGCTGCCGCGATGAACCTCAGTTGAACGTCGGGTCGGCCGGCATGTGGGCGAACCAGCGCAGCTCTCCCCCCGCCCGGTTCAACGTGTTCGACCAGATCCGATCGGCCTCGGGCGCAAAAACGTCGTCGGTTGAGCCGGGCACCACCCACCAGGCGCCGGTCGCTATCTCGCCCTCGAGCTGGCCTGCTCCCCAACCGGCATACCCGGCGAAGATTCGCATTTCGGTGAGGCCGGCCGCCTGTAGGAGGGCCGGCTGTTCGTCGAGGTCCACGCTCACCAGCCCACCGGGAAGGTCGAAGACACCTTCGGCTGGCGCATCCGGCCGGTGTCGGCCCAGGGCGATGATGGCGTTGGTCTGCACCGGCCCACCCTGAAAGACCACCGGTGGTTCGCCAGCCAGGTCGACGAAGTCGGGGAACGCGTCGGCGACACCGAGCTGGGACGGACGGTTGAGCACGATGCCGACCGCGCCGTCGTCGCCGTGTTCGAGCAGGAAGGTGACCGTTCCGTCGAAGTTTGGATCGACCATGTCAGGTCGCGAGATCAGTAGATCACCGGCGTACGAGCGACCCATCTGACTACCGCCGGACTACAGCGTCCAGTAGGGGTGGATGCTGGTGTCGGTGGGGGTGGTGAGGATCTCGTTGCCCTCTTCGGTGACCAGAACGGTGTGTTCGAACTGCGCGGTGCGGCCACCATCGATGGTCACCGCCGTCCAGCCGTCGTTCCACATCCGACCCTTCCAGGAACCGACCGTGATCATGGGTTCGACCGTGAAGGTCATGCCCGGTTCGATCACGGTGTTCAGGTCGGGGTGGTAGTAGTGACAGATCTGCAGGTCGGTATGGAACTGCTCGCCGATGCCATGCCCGACGAAGTCGCGCACGACACCAAAGCCGTTGGCTTCAGCGTGGTTTTGGATGGCACGGCCGATGTCGTTGATCCGGTTCCCCGGGACGGCGGCGGCGATTCCGCGTTCGGTGCACTCCTTGGTAACCCTGGTGAGTCGTTGGGAGACCGCATCCACTTCGCCGACGAAGAACGTGGCATTGGTATCGCCGTGAACGCCCTCTTTGAACAGGGTGACATCGAGGTTGAGGATGTCGCCCTCTTCGAGTTTGCGGTTGTCGGGGATGCCGTGACAGATCACCTCGTTGACCGAGGAACAGACCGACTTGGGGAACGGGTCCTTCGAGCCGGGATACAGGAGCGGGCTGGGATACGCGCCTCGTTCGATAGCGGCGTTGTGGCACGCCTCATCGATTTCGTCGGTGCTGACACCCGGCTTCACGAGCGTGCCGAGGAACGCCAACGTGTCGGCGGCCTCGCGGCCGGTGCGACGCATCCGTTCGATGACGTCGGCGCTCTTGACGTGGGGTTCGTCCCATCGCTGGTAATGGTTCGAACCGTCGGACCACGGAGGTTTCACGATGCTGTCGGGCACCGGCCGGAGCGGGGTGATCACGCCCTGGGTGATCGGCGTTGGTTTGTGACAGCGTTTGAACTTCTTCCCACTGCCACACCAGCAGGTTTCGTTGGCTTTGGGGAGAACGCGCATAGAGGTGCATTCTACCGCCCCGAGGGACCCGCTATCTCACCCGGTTAGCTGCGGAGGAGGCGGGGCGTGCCGACCATTCGCGAGCTGCGGCGGCGGCTGGCCGAACGCCAGGTCCAACTGGCAGCAAGCAAGGCGGCGCCGGCACCGGCGAGAATCGTGGCCGGCTGCACCATCGCACCGAACATCACCGAGGCGATAGCACCCGCTACAACACCCTGGGTCGGAGCGAGGAATGCGATCACTCGGGGCATTGCCAGGGCGATCACAAGCCAGGTTGCCGCCGTGCCAAAGGCCCAGCTGGAAACCCGACGCAAGATCATGTGACGGTCCCGGGCCACGGTGAGTGCGCCCACGGCGCCGATCACGGCGATGACCGCGGCGAGGATGCTGGCCGCTTCGATCTGGGACCGGATCTGACCGAGCACGGACAGTCCGGCGGTCGGGAGCTGCACCCGCATTGCCGGGGCCGAGGGAATTCGGCCGTCGAGTTCGGGACGCTCGGCCACAAGCACGTTTCGCGCCGCCGTGCCCAGGGCGGTGGCGTGCAGCACGGTGTCGCTGTCGTCACCCCGAAGGGCCTTTTGGTGGACCTCGACCAGGCCTTCACGGACCATCAATTGGACAGACGGGTCGTCAAGCGTGCGGTCGGCAACCGATTCCAGCGTTTGACGGGGCAGCGCGACCCCTTCGGGAAGAGCGGTTTCCACCCGGTCGGCCAGGATCGACACCAGCGCACCGCGCAGTTCCGGGTTGTCGAAGACCTGGTCCGCCAGTTCATCCGATCGTCCGGGGTCAAGTGCGGTGCGGGTGAGCGAGAAGCCGGCCCACGCGATGGAGCCGAGCACGAGCGACAGGCCGAGCACGAGTGCGGAGAGGCTGCGGCGCATCTAGACAGTCTCCCATGAGAACCGCGGGCATCGGGGGCGCATACATTCCTGTCGGCCCCCACCCCCGCTCCTAAAGCCCCCAGCGCCCATTCTGCGCCCCACTCCCCCAAGCCCCAGCCGACCTCTTCTCTACACCGCCAGGACAACCGCGGCCGCGGCGATCGACGCCGCAGCGGTGCCAACAACCACGGCGAGCGCGGTCGAGACTTCGCCCTTTCGGCCCAGTTCAGCCCCAGCTACCGCAAGCGACGACCACGTGGACAGGGCACCGAGCACCCCGACATTCAGCAACCACCGCCACTGTCCGTCGAGGTCCACCAGGGCTGCTGCAACGGCCGAAGCCGCCACATTGAGCGCCATCATCCTCCAGGGAACGGCCTCATCGGTGCGGGTGAGCCACCACCGGAGCCCAGCCCCGGAGGCACCCCCGATCACAAGCAGAACGACCGGGATCATTCGTGTTCACCGATTCGAAGACCGAAGTAACCACCTGCCGTGGCGAGCGCGATCGTCGCCAAAGCCAGCACCAGAGGCACGACGACCCTTCCGGCCTGAAACCGTTGCGCCACATCAACGGCGAAGGTGGACATGGAGGTGAGTGCGCCACAGAACCCGACTCCCACCCCCGCCCGAAGCGAGTGCGAATGGGCCAGTCGACCAACGGCAGCCCCAAGGATGAACGAGCCGATCACGTTGAGGGCAAGAAGCGCAATGCTCTGGCCGTCCAGAAGCCACTCGACTACCGCCGCGCGCAGGAGTGCACCGACCGCTCCGCCCGCCGCGATCGCTACGAAGATCCGTGAACTCATCTCGGCACCGTGACCCTTCGGTAACATCGATACCCGTGGCTATGGATCAGACATTTGCGGAGAACTCCACCGGCATGACGCAGTTGCGCCGACGGTGGGCGGTCGACGGCGCAAAGGCCGCGGTCCTGCTGGTCCACGGCATCGGTGAACACAGCGGACGGTATGTCCATGTGGGCGACCACTTCGCCGCCAACGGCTACGACGTCCTGGCCTACGACCAGGTCGGCTTCGGTCAGTCGGGAGGCCGTCGGGCATTCGTCGAGTCGTTCGATGATTACACCAACGATGTCGAGGCGCTGCTGGCCGAACGCCGGGAACTGGGCCTGCCCGTCGTGCTGCTGGGTCACTCGCTCGGTGGTCTGGTGGTGAGTTCGTACCTTGTCAGCACCCGACCTCAACCCGACATCGCCGTTCTCAGCGCGCCGGCGCTCGGCGCTGAGGTGCCAGCCTGGCAACGAATTCTGGCGCCGATCATCGGCCGTTTCGCTCCCAAGATCTTCATCCCGTCGAAGATAGACGGTGCGATCCTCAGTCATGATCCAGAGGTCCAGACCTCCTACGAGAACGACCCCTTGGGTGTTGCCGGTTCCACCGCCGGTCTGGGCAAGGCACTGTTTGCCGAGATGGAAGCGGTCTCCGCGTCGATCGCCAAGATCAAGGTGCCCACCTATGTACTTCACGGCTCGGCCGATGAACTGGTGCCTCCGGCGTTCAGCCTGCCTTTGAAGTCGCTGCCCAACGTGACCTACCGATCGTGGGAGGGCCTGCGGCACGAGTGTTTCAACGAACCCCAGAAACACGAGGTCCTCACCGAACTCACCGCCTGGCTCGACTCCCAACTCACCTAATTTCTGCAAATTCCTGATGGGGGCTACATCCCACGGTAGTTGTAAGGGGTAGAACGCCTCCGATGTAGTTGCGATCAGCAATTTCGATACCGCCGCTCAGCACTCTTGGGACCCTCGGGCTGGTGAGCACTAGGGTTCGTCCATGAACGAGCCTTCAGCGACCGCACAGTGGCATCGACTCCTTGGAGCTGACGACCTTGAGGAAGGTAGGGTCACCACGGTCTCGATCGGAACGAGGTCGTTCGCCGTAAGCCACTATGACGGCCAGTTCGGGTGTGTCGACAACGCCTGCCCCCACCAGGGCGGTCCGTTGGGAGAAGGATCGATCGAGAACGGCTGGCTCCGGTGTCCATGGCATGGCTACGACTACTCCCCTCTCGACGGAAAACCTCCGGGTGGCTTCAGTGACGCACCGGCGTGTTTCCCGGTGGACGTCCGCGACGACGGGGTCTACGTGCAACTCGAACCCGAGCCGGTGCCCCCAAGAACGGTGAGCGACGTGGTCGTTGAGACCCTCACAAACTGGGGCCTCACCCACGTTTTCGGCATGGTCGGTCACTCGAATCTGGGCTTTGCCGACGCCATGCGCAAGGCGGAAGAACGAGGCGAACTCACCTACATCGGCATCCGTCACGAGGGGGCCGCAGCCTTCGCCGCCAGTGCGTTCGGCAAGCTGACCGGGCGGGCGGCGGGCTGTTTCGGCATCGCCGGACCCGGCAGCACCAACCTGCTGACCGGTCTGTACGACGCCAAGGAAGACCGAGCTCCCGTGCTGGCACTGTCGGGTCAGGTTCCGTCGAAGGTGAAGGGTCGGGGCGCCTTTCAGGACACCGACCTCGAGGCCGCCTTCGCCGGTGTCGCCGGTTACGCAGCCACGATGCAAGCAGGGTCCGACCACGCCGAACTGGCCACGCTGGCCATGAAGACCGCGTTGATCGAACGACGCGTTTCCCACCTCGTCTTCCCCGATGAGGTCCAACACATGCCGGCCGCCGAAGGAGCCGAGGCATCTTCGCCCGTCGGTCGCATAGGTTCGCGAAAGATCTCACCTCCGTCCGCTGAACTTAATGGTGCGGTTGCGATGTTGGCAGATTCCAAGCGTCCGCTGATCGTCGTGGGTGACGGCGCCCGCGAGGACATGGATGATGTTCTCGCCCTGGCAGAACGTCTGGGAACTCCGATCGTCACCACCTTCCGGGCCAAAGGATTGGTCGCCGATGACCATCCCCTCGGGTGTGGCGTGATGGGGCGCTCGGGCACACCGATCGCCTCATGGTTCATGAACGAATCCGACCTCCTCCTCGTGTTCGGCGCCAGCTTCTCGAACCACACCGGTATCGCCGACTACAAACCAACCATCCAGGTCGATCGCGATCCGATGGCTCTGGGTCGGTTCCACCCGGTCGATATGCCGCTGCAGGGAGACATCGGAGTCACCGCATCTGCGATTATGAATGCACTGCCCGAGTCGGTCGCATGTGCGGACTTGACCGACGAGGTTGCCGATCGATGGTCAATCTGGACAGCCGAAAAGGCGAGCCGGCGCCACGACGATGCCGGTCACGGCCTGGGGGCGGCCGCCCTGATGGACAGCCTCAGCCGGCTGGTCGATCCAAACGCCGTGATCGCAGTCGACGTCGGCAACAACACCTACTCGTTCGGCCGCTACTTCGAAGTGTCGGGCGGGCAACGGGTTCTGATGTCGGGTTACCTCGGCTCGATCGGCTTCTCGTTGCCGGCCGCAATGGGCGCATGGGCTGCCGTTGGCGGCGAAAGACAGGTCGTGAGTGTCAGCGGCGACGGCGGGTTCGGGCAGTACGCCATGGAACTCACCACCGCGGTAAAATACGACATGAACATCACCCACATCCTGATGAACAACGGGGAGCTCGGGAAGATCTCCAAGGAGCAGCGAGCCGCCCACTGGGACGTATGGCAAACCTCGCTGCACAATCCCGACTTCAGTCAGTTCGCGCAGCTGTGTGGAGCGAAGGGAACCCGGGTCACGCGCGTCGATGAATTGGATGGCGCGATATCGGAGAGCCTTGCCCATCAGGGCCCAGCACTGGTGGAGGTGATGACCGATGCCTTCCTTCTCTGAGATCAACAACCCTCGGGCTGAAGCCGAAGCGCTGCTGGGCAGCGATCTCCGAGCCATCGTGCTTGAACCGTCTCCCCCGGCAGTCACCGACGACTTCTTCGCCGACGATCCCGCCAACCCTCCCGGCGACGGCCCCACGATCGGGCCCGACGGACGGGGTGACCAATCGTGGGCCTCATGGCTTGACGCCAACCCGACGCACGCCGAGTGGGCGGCGTCACGCTGGTTGGGCGGGCCTCGTCGCCTTCCGAGTGTTCCCTCAGACCTCACTCGAACCCGCATCGATCTGCACCGACTGGCGGCATACGTCGTTGCCCCCGTTCGCCATGCTGCGAACGGAAAGTTCGGACTTCGGTACACCCACGGCGGTTTCGGGACCCCATTCTTTGGTGATGACCGACAGGTCCGGGTGGCCGACGGCCTCCTGATCGATCAGCGAGGAGACTCGATCCGCTCCACTGCGATCACAACCCTCGCTGCGGCGGCCGAATTTCTGGAGGGTGACATCGATCCATCCACGGCGGCCGAGTCGGACTCGCCCGCCCTCGGCGATACCGAAGCTCCACTGCTGGTGGATTCGGCGTCGGCGAAGTTCCTTGGCGCC
The DNA here is from genome assembly GCA_937958015.1 of uncultured Acidimicrobiales bacterium. Taxonomy (GTDB): domain Bacteria; phylum Actinomycetota; class Acidimicrobiia; order Acidimicrobiales; family SZUA-35; genus JABDIY01. The sequence goes on from CALGOA010000097.1 coordinate 10,421, forward strand.
TGGTACGGCATGGCCTTCGCCGCGCTGGAAGCGGTACGGGCCGATGCAACCTCGGTCGACCCATCTCGGCCGCAACTGTGGCCCGGTCATTTCGATCCGGCGATCGAACTGGGTGACGAGGACCACCGGGGCAGCTACGGAGCCTCCCCCGGGGATGATTCGATCGACGAGCCCTACCTGTACGCCAGCCTGTGGTGGCCCGATCGCCTCGACGTGGACGCCACAGACCCGTTCTGGAATGCGCCCTCATTCACGGGTGCGATCCTGCGGGTCTCGGACTTCCCCACCGACACCGACCCGGTCGACGTTGCAGCAAACTTCTGGCGATCGGTGCGAGATCACCTGGACTAGATGTCTTGGTAGGTCGGCACGACAGGAACCAACTAGAGGCCGTCGTTCAATCGAGTAGTGCTTCGATTCGATTGCCCGTTGTTATCGCATACTGCACGGCGGTGTCGTAAGAGGGCTGGCCGTCTCGGCGGGTGAGATCGGTGATCACGACCACGTTGTCGATGCGGCCGACGATGAGGTGGAAGTTGTATGTCGGACCGTTGGTCCATTGCCAAGTCACCTGCAAGGCTGCATGATCAACGAATCGTGCGTTGAGCGGCCCGGGAGGCGCCAGCCGATGCGTGATCGTCAATTCTGATCCGTTATCGAAGCGCAGCGTCTCGTTGCACTCGGATGGCAGGCGAAGGTGGTTGTCGATGACTCGCTCGGCGTCAGCGACGGACGAGAATGCGTAGATCTCCTGGAGAAGGAATTCGGAACCGTCCTCTCGCCCCAGGTAGGTCTGATACGTGTTCGTGTGCAGGACTCGCAGTCGTGCACACGTCCGAGCCTCGGTCAGTTCCTGCTCGGTGAGGTCGTAGCGAAGAGTGCCGGTGTCGGTGTAGTCGGCTGGGACGTCGGCAGGGCCGAGTAGCGCTGACTCGACGTCGGGGAACGTACCTAGGAAGGGATAATTGGTCTTGAACTCCTCGCCACCGACGATCCAGAACACCGTCTCGTGCCGGGGAAGGCCGTCGTTCATGAGACCCAGCCAGTAGTCGAAACCCCCTTGGTCGTAGTCACGGCCAAGAACGTTGGAGTACACCGCAGTGAGGAACTCGGGGTTTGCGGGGTCTTCGCCGTAGGTGTTACGAAACTCGTCGGAACGAGAGAAGTAGAACGACACCTCGGTCAGCGTTGCTCCGTCTTCGTAGACATCGATCCAGTAGGCGAGGCCGCCAACATCGGGAACCCGATTGAAGAACGCCTGGTAGAGACGAGCCAGATCGGCGTGCTCGTCGATGTACTCGGGCGAGGCCAGCAACTCCTCGAGAGTCTCGGGTGATCCCAGATCCACATCAGACGCTCCGGCTGGTGATGCCGCAAGCAACGAGCCGGCCAACATCGTCAGCACTAGCAGAAGGATGGTGAGCGGTTGACGTTTGGTTGTTGGCACACGTCTAGTTTCGGAACGAATCCGTGCTTGTCCAAAGAGGTCGTTCGACCCAAAACCGGTGGGCAATGACGGAAGCGACCACCGACTTACCAGCGCGAAGCCGATTCGCCCGAAGGAGCCGGGGTCGTGGCGTTAACCCTCGATTGGAGCGAACGGGTAGCTGTTCTTGAACTCGGCCGAGCCGGTGACCCAGCGAACGACCGCACCACGAGACAAGCTTTCGAGCATTGGATTTCCGCCGTAGATATTCGTTCCCTCTAGGAGATCGAGCCAGTAGTCATAACCAGCCTGATCGAACTCGCGCCCCAACACGTTCGCATAGACCGCTGTCAGAAACTCCCGGTCGGTGGTGCCGTCGTAGACATTGCGATACTCAGGCACTGCTGTGAAGAACTGGGCGATCTCGATAAGGCTGCTCCCTTGCCGTGAGACTCGGGTCCAGTACACCGCTCCGCCGTCGTCCGGTTCGCGATCGAAGAAGGCCCGATACAGCCGAAGGAGGCTCGCGTCGGCGGCCGTGTAGTCCGAAGCTGTAAGAATCTCCGCAACCGACTCCGCCGCTGCCACCGTGCCCGGGCGCACCGCAAAGTCGAGAAACTCGTATTCGGTACTCCCATGAGCTGCAGCGAGGGATCCGTCCGTGCTGAAGTCGACGATCGTGGCGGCGTTCGTATAGAAATCGATCTCCCCCGTCTGCGGACGCCAGATGTACCGATCTCCCAGACGGTCGTTGTCGCCCGGCGCCAACGGTTGGCGAGTCGTGAACGAGATCGTTGAGGCATCTCCAGACATTACGATCGACCCCAGTCCGATTCCGAACTCATCGGCAGGCGCGCTCAGGACTCTGTCGCCACCGCCGACCACTGTGTAGATTCCAACACCGTGCGCAACCGGAGATCCCTCCAACGGGACCGCGTAGGCGATCGAATTCCCGTCGTCCGATACGTCGAAATACCATCCGGCCCTACCGGGCAGATTGATCGATCGACCCGTGGTGAGATCCCATCGCACCGAGTGACTGTTCGACTCCGAGCGGTGGAAGACATACCGTCCATTCCCGGAAACAGTCGGGAGCGGCCCAAGGGAAATCGGGCGCGCCACCACACTGCCGGTCGATCGTCGCCACACCTCGACTCGCACGTTTAGGCTGTTCCCTGTTCGTGAACGCCAAGCGATCACGGAGCCATCGTTGGACATGCTCGGATACCAATGATCGGCCTGGTTTGAAATCACCCTGCCGGGCTCG
>CALGOA010000098.1 GCA_937958015.1 uncultured Acidimicrobiales bacterium
TCGGTCGACGTGATCATGGAGGTCCTGTCCACGGTCATGGACCCCGAGTTGGGCTCCGACATCGTCACCCTGGGTATGGCCAAGGGCGCCACCGTGGCCGACGACGGCCACGTCACCGTCACCATTGCGCTCACCACCGCAGGCTGCCCGCTACGAGCGCACCTGCAGTCGGAGACTCGCGGCCGCATCGGAGATCTCGAGGGGGTCAGCGGGGTCACGATCGACTGGACCGAACTGAACGATGCCGAGAAGGCAGAAACGATGTCGATCGCACGGCGCAAGGCATCCGAACGGGCCGGTGAAACCGCCATCCCGGCCAGCACGAAGGTCATCGCAATCGCATCGGGCAAAGGTGGTGTCGGCAAGTCGTCGGTGACCACCAACCTCGCCGTGGCGCTTGCAGCCCAGGGAATGAAGGTCGGAATTATCGATGCCGACATCTGGGGCTTCTCGATCCCGCGCATGCTCGGTTTGGAGGGTCGTCTCAACGCCGAGAAGGCCGAATCCGGTTCGGCCAAGATCACCCCGAACAGCCTCGACATCGGCGAAGGCCGACTCGACGTCGTGTCGATGGGGTTCCTCGTCGAAGATGAAGAATCAGCGCTGTTGTGGCGGGGACTGATGTTGAACCGAGCGGTCCAGCACTTCTTGGAAGACGTCGACTGGGCGTCGGACCTCGACTACGTGGTCATCGATATGCCGCCCGGCACCGGCGATGTGGCCATGGGCCTGGCCCGCATGTTGCCTCGAGCCGAGATGCTCGTTGTCACCACTCCTGCCAAGGGTGCCCAGAAGGTTGCGGCTCGCGCCGTGTCGATGGCTCGGAAGTCGCATCTGCGAGTTGTTGGAGTGATCGAGAATATGACGGCGTTCAGTGCGCCCGACGGTTCGGTGCATGCGTTGTTTGGCTCCGGCGGTGGTGCGGACCTGGCCGAGATGGCCGGCGTTCCGCTCATCGGCCAGATTCCGATCGAGCCCGCAGTGTCGGCTGGTGGAGACGACGGATCACCGGTAGCGGTGGGCGACGGTCCCGGCTCGGCCGAGTTTCATTCGATCGCCGAACTCATCATCGACGAACTCATCCCACCGGTCAGCATGGCCAGTTGCACCGCACGGATGCTGGCCAGCGTGGAGGCTGCCCTCGACGCGCTCGACTGACAGCGCAAGGGCGACGCTGAGATCTAGTCGGCGGTGGTTGTGCTGGTTTCGGCGCGGGTGATCGTCACCGGTTCACCGACGAAACGGGTAGACGGCACCAGGATGTGGGATCCATCGGCGTCGCGGATCTCCACTGCGGTGGGCCGCACGGCGACGACAACTCCCGACACCTCGCCCACTGACACCCGGTCACCTTCGAACACCAAACGGCGAGCGGCCCGGGTGGCGGCAACCTCGCTGGCGACCGACTGACCACCCATTCCGACCAACAGCGTGAAGCTGGCGGCGAGACCGAAGAAGACGGCTCCGAGCGCAATGTTGATCACGGTGGTGTCGATGCCGAGTTGAGTGACGGCCAGCACCGTGGCGAGCCCGACGATCAGGACCTTGACGCCAAGATTGACCTGGCGCTGCACCGAGGCGGACGATCGGCCCAACATCCCGGCCAACGCGGCCTGAGCAAAGGACGAGATGACACTGGCGCTGATGATGATGATCGCAGCGGACAACAACCGAGGCAGGTAGGCGATCAGATCCTTCGGGATCTCCGCCAGCGCGTCGGGCTGAAGAATGCCCAACGCGGCGATCAACCCTGCGATCACGAAGGCATACATCACGAGGTTGCTCAACGCCTTCGAGGCGTCCTTGATGGCGTCGGGCTGGGCCGGGCTGGACAACAACCGGCCGATCACACGACCGGCGATGTTGCCGAAGATGATTCCGGCGGCGATGAAGGATCCGACGAGGATCCAATCGAGCATGGTCATTTCTGTTCACTCATTTCTCAGAAACTACTACTGGTGGCGTTGGTTCAACGATGAGAAGCCGCCCGGTTTCAAGACCCGCTCCGAACAGCTCGGCCAGTAGGCCAACCGCTTCACGTCCGGAGAGTCGATCGTTCACTCGCCGTTGTAGTCGATCCGATAGGTCCGATGGCGGAGCAAGGATTTGGGCAAGCGCCAGACCGAGGGGCTCGTCGAGCACGTCGTCCCCGAGTGCCTCGATCACCGACGAACACCGTTCGCACCCATCGATGTGAGCTTCGAGTTCGGGATCGTCGTCCGCGCCGCTGAGCCAGTCCCGCAAACGATCTTTTGACGGATGTCGAAATCTCACGGAGCCCACTCTTCCAGTACTGATCCCAGACGCCGCCGGGCGCGCAAGAGTCGCGTTTTGACCGTAGAAAGCGGAACGTCGAGGACCTGGGCGATCTCGTCATAGGCAAGACCCTCCAGTTCACGAAGCACCACAACCGACCGGGACAGGTCATCCAGATCGTTGAGCGCCACCACGAAATCGTCCATCGCCTCCCGATTTTCCACCCGCTTCTCCACCGACCGCTCGGGGGCGATGGTCTCCTCAGGCATCGTGAAGGGATCCATCACCACGGCCCGTCGAGACCGGAGGGTGGAGATCGCCGTATTGCGAGCGATTCGGAGCACCCACGACTTGAGCGAGGCCTCGCCGCGAAACGTCGGAAGGGCCAGCCACGCCTTCACCAAGGTGTCTTGAGCGATGTCTTCGGCCAGCGCAGGATCTCGAACGACCGAAAGCGCAACCCGATAGATGGAGTCGCCGTGTTCAGCCACGAGGGCTGAAAGATCGTCCGGATCGGGCTCGGCGTCCTTCGCAGCCGCGACATGCTCCGATGCCGCCTGTGCGACCCGTTTGACCGTCTCGACGGCCCAGCCGATCACCAGGCGCCGCCGCACCCGCCGGGGCATTGTGAACAGGAACGGCATCGACCTCGACCCTAGTGGGTCGCGTGCGGCCGAAGGGATGTACGGGGCGACAGTCGGCTCCCAGTTGTTCCCAGTTCGTTTCACTTCCTGCAATTCCTCCGAGAAAACGATGAAGGAGCCAGGCATGGTGCCTGGCTCCTTCTACAAGGCCGGATCGCCCACCGGCCCCGTTCGTTATGTAGTGACGAACGGGGTTCGGTGTTTGTCGCGAACTTTCTGAAGTTTCTTCTTAACGAGCGCTTCGGTCGCCGGTGGTGCCGGTCACCCGGTCGTACACGGCCGGCCAGAAGCGGTCGCGGGCTTCCCAGATTCCGCCGATGCCGAACTTCAGGATGAGGATTAGGCTGAGGCTGCCGATGATGGCGGTGAAGAGCTGGTCGACGATGTCGGCGGCGAACTCGAGCTGGTCGAGGGCGGCGAACACACCGATGACCCAGACCGCACCAACAGCGATGGTCGACATCAGGCTTCCGAACTCCTGGTTCGCTACTGCCGGGCTGATGATGTTGCGCACGGCGTTGGCGACGAGGCCGGTGATCACGATGATCACGATGGCGACGATGAGCTTGGGAATGAAGGCGATGAGGTCGTTGATCACGTCGGTGACGGGGTTGTCGCCGAAGGCGCTCAGCGCGATCTGCAGGACCACCAGCATGACCAGGTAGTAGAGGATCATGGCGATGAAGCGGCCGCTGTCAGCGAAGCCAGCGCGCTCGAGCGGGCCGCCGATTCCGGCCTTGTCCATGTAGTCGTCGAAGCGGATCCGACGCAGCAGCGTGATCACAGCCCGACGGATGAAGCGGGCAACGAAGTACCCGACGACAAGAATGACGAGGAGCAAAATCAGCTTCGGAAGGAAGCTGAAGAGGTCTGTAAAGGCCTCCTCGATCGGTTCGGTAAATTCCACAGCAAGCATGGTTTGGTCTCTCCTGGTTTGTTGCGACGCGATTCGCCGGTACGTACAGGACGCAAACTAAGCACGTTTGTCGCGGGCTTTCACGCGAAGTCGTGATTACGCAACGTGGCAACGCCACCAGCGAACGGGCCCTCACGAGAGGTGATTGCTGTGAGATCGAACCACTCTTCGTAGTAGTGCCAGTACAGGGGCCCATGAAGCTGCAGGTAATCACCCACGACGCGGCCCACGACGTTCTCAGTGTTTGTTCAGCACAATGACACCCAGCGTGGTGGGGTCGGTGCTAGTTGGCTACTTGATCACCAGCATCGGTTTGGCATCTTCGATGAACTGACCGTGTCCGGGGGCGATCGTCTTGATTCGGTCCTTCTTCACCCGAGCGGGGATCTCGGAGGGAACCCCCTCGTTGAACAGGTCACCGGCCAGGATTGAACGTTCCTGCTCCAGCACATAGATGAAGTCATCGGAGGTTCCCGTGGCCACCGCACGGATGACGAATTCGGTGGCGTCGATCTTGTCGCCGTCGCCGATCTCTTTGTCCGCACCGGGGAAGCCGGGCGCCGCCCACAGTTCGGCCCCTGTCTTCTCTTTGAGGGCAACGGCACCGGCCGCGTAGTCCTCGGTGGTCTGGGTCATCACGATCCACCGAATCCGATCGCCGCCGCAGCCGCAGATCACATCGAGGTGGTCAACGTCGCCGGGACCGGGGTCAACGATCACGATCTCATCGATCCCGACCAGATAGGTGTTGAGGCCGGGCTCGCCATCGGGCCCTGAGTGGGCGATGCGTCGAAGGAGGGGGCTCAGCGCCCGAGCAACGCCGGGGATGATCGGTGGTGGCGGTGTTGGTTCTTCGATGGGCACGGAAATACTCCTCAGGTTATTTCGAGGTTTACGAGGGCTCAGGTGAGCTCTGAAGATGACGGAAACGGATTGGGGTCTTCGGGCTGTTGGGCGAGATCGACGTCGATCACGTCGCCGCGGCCGCCGAATCGACCGCCGACAGTGCCGACGGTGGTGGTGAACTGGGCGGAAACCCGGTGGGCGAGGGCCGCTCGGACCGGCGGCAACTGCAGGGCCAAGCCGATGATTCCGGTGATGAAGCCGGGCAACATGATCAGTCCGCCGCCCAGAATGGCCAGTACCGATGACCCGACCTTGGCGGGAACACCGGACGCTCCCTGCGGGTCGAATGCGGTGGTAGCGAGCGCTGCGAGGCGGGCCTTGAACACCCAGGCGCCGAAGATGCTGAGCAGGATGAAGAGCGCGATCGTTCGGAAGAATCCCAGCGAGCTTCCCACCACGGCCAGTGCGAGTATTTCGAGCACCGGTAGTAGTAGGACGGCCACGCCGACGAGTCCTGATCTCTTCCCCATCCAGTCCAAGTCTACCGGAGTGCGCAACGTCCTAAACAAAGGGCGTCAGACGCCCATATCGGCGGCGATCTCGAACCGTCATCACCGACGGCGGTCGTATCCTCAAATCATGGGTATCGAACGGCCGCCGTCGGTCGACCGGCTGGCACGATCTCTCACGTCGAGCGGGCTCCCCCATGCGATCTGCGTCGAGGTCGCCCGGGAGGCGATCGAGTCTCAACGGGTCGACGATGCCCAGCTGATGGCCAGGCAACGGTCCCGGCAGATGCTGCGACCGGTGATCAACGCCACCGGCACCCTGCTGCACACCAACCTTGGACGGGCCCCGCTGGGTATCGAGTCATCGGCCCGATATGCGAATGTCGAACTGGATCTCGCCACCGGCGAACGCGGCTCGCGACAACGCACCATCGCTGGCACGGTTGCGCTCGCAGCCGGCGCTGAGGACGCGCTGGTGGTGAACAACTGCGCCTCCGCACTGATGCTCGTCTTGGCGGCTCTGGCTCCCGGGCGCGGTGCTGCGGTGAGTCGGGGCGAACTCGTCGAGATCGGCGGCGCCTTCCGGGTCCCCGATGTCATGCGCCAATCCGGGGCTCAGCTGATCGAGGTCGGAACGACCAACCGGACCCGCCGCAAGGACTTCGAGGCGGCCATCGACGTGGCCGATGTGGCTCTGGTGCTCAGCGTCCACCAGAGCAACTACAAGATCACGGGCTTCTCCGAACAGACCCCCGTGTCGGAACTGGCCACGCTCGGCGTTCCGGTGGTGGCCGACATCGGATCGGGGCTTCTCGACGCCGCATGTCCATGGCTCGACGGCCCACCGCCGCCGTGGTTGGCCGACGAACCCGCCGCCCGCCAGACCCTCGAGGCCGGGGCCGACTTGGTGATCTTCAGCGGCGACAAGTTGCTCGGCGGTCCCCAGGCAGGCATCATCGCCGGTCGGCGTGATCTGGTCGAGGCCTGCGGACGGCATCCTCTGGCCCGGGCGCTCCGGCCGGGTGGACTCGTGCTCGAGGCACTTCAACAGACGATGCTGAAGTACATCGCCCGCGATGGGGCATCGATCCCGTTCTGGCGGATGGCCAGCGAACCGGTGGAAACGTTGCGAACCCGGGCGGAAGGAATCGTTGCGTCGATCGGTTCCGGTGAGATGCCAACCGTCGTTACGGTCGACACCGATGCCGTGCCCGGTGGCGGCACTCTTCCCGGCCGAACGATTCCGAGCTGCGGCGTCGCAATCTCCGCCAACATCATGGACCATCTTCGCAATGGCGATATCCCGATCGTGGCTCGCATGCAGGACGGTCGGACGATCTGTGATCTACGCACGGTGGACCCCGCCGACGACGAACTGCTCGGCGGTCGCATCGGTGAGGCCCTGGGCCAACCTCGATGACGGTTATCGCTACGGCAGGGCACGTCGACCACGGGAAATCCACTCTGGTCCGGGCCCTCACCGGCACCGATCCGGACCGATTGGCCGAGGAAAAGGAACGAGGCCTCACAATCGACCTCGGTTTCGCCAATCTGGGATTGTCCCGTAAACGTTCGATTTCCCTGATCGACGTTCCGGGCCACATCCGGTTCCTCCGCAACATGCTGGCCGGTGTCGGCGCAGTACAGGGCACCCTCTTTGTGGTCTCGGCCACCGAAGGCTGGAAACCTCAGAGCGAGGAACATCTTCGGATCCTTGATCTCCTAGGTATCGAACACGCGGTGATTGCGGTCACGATGGCCGATCTGGTGGACGAGGAACTGCTCGAGTTGGCGGTCCTCGATATCGAAGATCACGTCGCCGGCACCTTCGCCGAGGGCGCACCGATCGTGCCCGTCTCCGGCATCACCGGACTCGGAATCGACGATCTGAAGTCTTCTCTCACCGAACTCTTCGAAGCGGTCGGCCGAGCCAAGGATCGCAAGGCTCCGCGTCTGTGGGTTGACCGTTCGTTCTCTCCGACCGGAACCGGAACGGTTGTGACCGGGACCCTCATGGACGGAACACTGAGCGTCGGTGACCAGATCACGGTGGTCCCCACAATGGATCAGGGGCGGATCCGAACGCTGCAGACCCACCACAACTCGGTCGACTCGATCAGACCGGGCAACCGCGTAGCCATCAACCTTTCCGGGGTCGGTCATGCCGAGGTGAGGCGGGGAGACGTGCTGGTGCACCCCGACCGGTGGCATTCGGCTGCGATCATCGATGCATCGATTCGGGTACTGCCCCAGATGCCGCTTCCTTTGACGCGACGCGGCGCATTCGTGGCCTATGTCGGCTCCGGCGAGTTCCCGGCCCGGGTTCGGATCCTCGGCGGCGAGAACACGATCGAGCCCGGTCGGGAGGGCACGGTGCGGCTCTATCTGGATCGTGCGGTCCCGGCCCTTCCCGGCGACCGGTACATCCTCCGGGAATCCGGCCGCTCGCAGACGGTCGGCGGCGGGCGATTCCTCGACGTCGATCCCATCGTGCCCGCCAAGGATGCAACCCCCGACGGTGATCCGGACCGCGTCATCGCCGAGCGGGGCTGGGTCGAGGCCGATCTGTTCACACGGCTCACAGGTGAACAGCGGCCGGCCACGATCGGCCCATGGATCGTCAGCGACGAAGCTCTCGCTGCCACCGAAGCCGCCCTTCGTAGCCGCATTACCGACGCCGGGGATCTGGGGCTCGACGCCGCCCTGTTATCGGCGCGGGAGCGAGCTCTGGCCGACACCCTCGCCGATGTTGTTGTTGAGGACGGTCGAGTCACGATCGGGCGATCGGTTTCCGCCCTGGCCGACCACCCATGGCTCGTAGAACTCAATGACGACCCCTTCCATCCACCGCCACCCGATGGAATCGACCGCAACGAAGTACGGACCATGGTGCGACAGGGTCTGGTCGTCGAGACCGATGGCCTCTATTTCAGCGCCGAGGCGGTGGAGACCATGGCCGACATGTTGCGGGTGCGTTTTGACGATTCACCCGAGGGTGTCACAGTTGCCGACGTCCGCGACATGCTCGACACCAGCCGCAAGTTTGTTTTGGCGCTGCTGGCCCATTTTGACCAGAACGGCCGGACCCGCCGGCGCGACGATTATCGAATCGCGGGCCCTCGGCTGTAGCGAGCCGTCGATGCTGACGACACCACGTTGGGTTCAGCTGGCGGCGATGAGGAGGAGCCTGCGCTCCTTGGCGGTGTGCCCGCCCCAGATGCCATGTTGCTCGTTGCGATTGAGGGCGGCCGTGAGGCAATCGCCCTGAATCGAACATGTCGTGCATATCTCTTTGGCCCGCGCCTCGCGGCGTCGCTTGGAGCGACGAGTTTCTGTTACCGACGGCGGAAAGAAGATTTCCTGATGTGGGCCACGACATGCAGCCGCACCCCAAACGGGCATACCTGGTTGGACTTTTGGTTGTGGTCGCGCCACGGAACTAACGGCTGTAACTGCGGACATATCCGCACCCCCCTTCGGTTGTGAGCGCAACGCTACAGGTGCTGTGACGGATAACACAAACAGGCATACTCCATTTCATAAATATCTGAATCACCGCAGGTGTTTGCCGCATGGACCCCTGAAGACGGGGGCTCGTTTACTGCTAAACAGGCGTTTTGCCGTCAATTCTTATCGACGACGAGACGCACTCCACGGGTGCCGACGACCGTCACCTGGTCACCCTCAGCGATCGTTCCTGTCTCGGCCGTGGCGAGCCAACGGGCGTCGCCCAGTCGCACCTCACCCGGTTCGGTGTCAGAGATCGTGGTCACCGCGGACCCTTCGCTTCCCACCATCCAGCGGCGTCCGATGACCGGACTGGAGAATCTGGTTCTCACCATCGTGGGCATACCCAGATAGGCGTAGAGACCAGCACCCACGACACCGACCATGCCGGTGACCCAGCTCATAGTGATGCCGTCCCAGAGGAAGATCGTGCCGGCGAGGAACAGCGCCAGTCCGACGACGGTGTACGCCCGCGGCAGATTGGTCTGCACGTCGACGGCCATAGCCAAAAACGCCAAGACCAGTAGAACCACGCCGACGGTCCGGAACGGCAGGTTGGCCAGACCATAGGTGCCAGCCAGCGTCATGAGCAGACCGAGCAAGCCGGCGACACCGACACCGGCGGTAAACAGCTCGAACAGAAGAAGAGCCAGACCGCCGGTGAAGAACAGGTAGGTGATCTCGGGGCTGCCGATCGTGTGGAACAACTGATTGGTGATGGGGAGCTTCAGGAACTCCTGGTTCACACTGCTCACGGTGTTGCCGTCGGCGTTTTCGACCAGGTCGTACCCTTCGATCGCCACGAGGAACGTGGGCAGTGTCGACTGGATCGCCACCAGAGGATCCTCGATGAAACCGCCGTCGGGGATCTCGGTGATCAGGGCGTCGTCGGGTTCGTCAGCGATTCCGAGATCCATCGCCTCGCGAGCACCAACCGTTTGGTCACGAAGCCGTTCGGTGGCCGATCCGAACGCCGGATCGAAATCGGCCGGCAGGCTGGTGTCCCCGGTTTTTCCGATTCTTGACCCTCCGGCGACGCCGACGATGTCTACCACGCTGGCCAACTCGGCGGTCCCACCTTCGGCAGCACTCCCGCTGGGACCTACCCAGAACGCCGTTTGGACGTCGCTGTCACGAAGCCGACGGGCCAGTTCGGCGAACCGGTCGTCGTCGACCACCGACCCCAGCGAGTCGACCTGAAGAACGATGGCCAGGGCACCCTGGTCCTCGGCCCGATCGATCTCAGAAATGAGGAAATCGGTGAGCACGGCATCGAGCAGTCCGGAAACCTCGATGATGCGGACATCATTGCGATCTCCACCCTGAGCGGCCGCTACCGAGGATCCGGCTGCGAGCAGACCGGACAGGGCCAGCAGGGCGACCGCTAGCCTGAAGAGCGATGAGTGTCGAAGACGTTGTCGGGGCATCGGGAGTCCTGATCGTGGCCGGCAAAGGCGGGGTCGGAAAGACAACGGTAGGCGCAACTGTGGCGGTCGCGGCAGCTCGGGCCGGAGCAAAAGTTCAGCTGATCGAGCTGGAGGGCCAGAGCCAGCTGGCGGCCCTTTTCGGAGCGCCGGAAATGCGTTTCGAACCGACGACACTCATCGAACGAAACGACGCCGGTGGTTCGGTCCTCGGCCGTCGAATAACCCCCGACGAGGCGCTGATGGACTACCTCGGAGCCCACGGTCTCGACCGGTTCACCGACCGGCTTTCGGTGACCGGCATCATCGACGTCGTGACCACAGCAGCCGTCGGTCTTCGAGACCTCATGGCGTTGGGAAAAATCCGCCAGATCGCCGACCGCGGAGAAGCCGACCTGGTGGTGGTCGACGGACCCGCAGCCGGTCACGCCATCTCGTTTCTGCGTACGCCAGCCGGCCTCGCCCGGGCCAGCCTGGGCGGCCCCGTCCACAGTCAGGCCGAGGCCGCCATGGAATTCCTGGCCGATGAGTCCCGATGCCGGGTTCAGCTGGTGTGTGTCCCTGAAGTCACCCCCGTTACCGAGTGCATCGACACCGCCTATGCGCTCGAGGACGAGATCGGTGTGGCGCTTGCACCGCTCGTCGTCAATCAAACGGTCGCCCAGTTGAAAGGACTGGTCACCGCCGGGCGCGCCACGTCCCTGCCACCGAGCGCCGAGGCGGTCGTCGAACGTCGGATCGCTTCGACGAGAATCCAAAAGGCGCAGCTCCAGCGACTGAACGAAGGCCTGCCGCTCCCCCAGATCCACCTCCCCCACATCCTGTCCGCCCGCCTGGACCGCCACCACATCAACACCCTGGCCGACGCCTACGCGGGCGGCTTCAAATGAGCGCACTCAGCCGTTCCGCGGCCTCGGGTGATGCGGTGGTCCTCCTCGGCGCCGGCGGCGTTGGCAAAACAAGCACCTCGGCCGCGTTGGGCATAGCGGCCGCCGCGTCGGGCCGCAATGTGGTCGTACTCACAGTGGACCCGGCGAAACGACTGGTGGAAACGCTGGGCCTGGGCTCCACCTACCCTTCCGAGGTCGTCGCCGTCGAAGGGCTGGATGTGACCGGTGCGGGCTCGCTTCATGCCACGATGCTCGATCCCGGCCACACCCTCACCTCACTCGTCGATGAGTTCGCACCATCGCCGGCGCGAGCCGCCGCAATCCACCGGAATCGCCTGTTTCAGAGCCTCGTCACGTCGCTCTCAGGGCTCAGCGAATACATGGCGGCCGAACGTTTCCGACAATTGCTGGCGGATCCTCGATTCGACATGGTGATCGTCGACACTCCCCCGGCCCAGAACGGCGTCGACGTCCTCGACGCTCCCGCCCGCCTCACCGACCTGCTCGACCATCGGCTCTATCGGGCGTTGCTCGCACCTCGGCGAGGGTTACTCCGAACGCTCAACGCCGCCACCCAACTCGCGGCCCGAGCCATCGGCAAAGTGGTCGGAGCTTCCCTGCTGTCGGACGTCGTCGAATTCTTCGCACTGTTCGAAGGAATGGACCGTGGGTTCCGCGATCGAGCTGCCGAGGTGGACGAATTGCTGGCCTCGAACCGCACTCGCTTCGCGCTCGTCACGATCGGTCGGCCTGAACCGATCCGAACCGCCACGTGGCTTAGCGATCAGCTCCGCGACCGGGGCATCGTGCCGGACTGCCTGGTGGTCAACCGCCGACTCACACCCTCCGCCAACGCACCTCGATCAGCCCATCCCGCCATCGTCGCCGCAATCGATGACCACAATCAGCTCGCCGAGAGTGAAACCGAGGTGCTCAACAGCAGCGGCCTGGTGCAGGGCTACAAGGTCGTCGAAATCAACGAGTCCGACGAGGAAGACCCGTTGGCAGCCCTGATCCAGATGTCGACTCAGCTATAAGCGGCCGGATCCTAGCCTTCTTCGTCGGGCGCCAGAAGGGCGTCCTCGGCCTCTTCGACACTCTCTGACACCGGCACGATCCGATCGAAACCGGTGGTGTGCAGAAGCCGGACCAACTGGGGTTTGTTGCAAGCCACCGCCACCGCATGTTCTGCCTCACGGGACAGACGAATGCCACCGATCAACGCACCAAGGCCAGCGGAGTCCATGAAGGACACCTGAGACAGGTCGATCAGCAGATCTCCCTGCTCGGCGAGCCGTGCCAGCGCTTCACGAAAGGTACCTACGGTGTAGGCGTCCAGTTCCCCTGAGGGCTGAATGAGGGTGTAGTCCTCGTTCTCTTCAACTCTGATCTCGAGCACGATGGCCTCTACTTCCTAGTCTTTGCTCTGGGCAACGACTCGCAACATGGTACTGGTCTGGGCTGGTAACCTGCGCACGGTGACCGACGTACTACTGGCAACCGACTCAGACGACCTCTTCGCTTCAGTCGATGCTGCCCTAGCCAGCGACGACACCCGCGTCATGAGGGTGCGGAACGGGCAAGATGTCCTACCGGTTGTCGAACAAAAAGATCCCGATCTTGTGATCCTCGACCTCCAGATCGGCAATATGGGCGGCGTCGCCTCCTGTCTTGCCATCCGCCAGGAGGAAGGCATGGACCGGCTCGCCGAGCGCCCGGTCGCCCTGTTGCTGGACAAGGAATCCGACACCTACATCGCCCAGCAGTCCCGGGCCGACGGGTGGCTGGTGAAACCCCTCGACCCGATGCGGCTTCGATCACTCGCCAACACCCTGCTCAAAAAAGGGACGCTATTCGAAGGTCTGGGCAGCTAGCCTTACCCTTCGCAACATTCGGGTTGTGGCGCAGGTTGGTAGCGCGCCTCGTTCGGGACGAGGAGGTCGGGAGTTCAAATCTCCCCAACCCGACTATCACTTCGCTTCCAGCGGGGGCGTTCCACGCAGGTTCCGTTGGCATCGCCGCCCTCTCGGCGACCCGTGTTCTCGCCACTATTCGCTTCCAGCGGGGGCGTTCCACGCAGGTTCCGTTGGCATCGCCTTCCTCCGGCGACCCGTGTTCTCACTCGCTGGCGCTCGCTTCACGGGTCGCCTGACGGGCGGACTCGCACCGGGGTACACCCGGCGCGGCGTGCGTAGGTCCTGCGGGGCGAACGCACCGGAGTACACCCGGCGCGGCGTGCGCAGGTCCTGCGGGGGCGAACGCACCGAGGGCCCACTGCTTCGTGTGCATGCGCTGCGGGGCGAGGTACCACTAGCTACCCCGAAGTGACGTTGGGCTGGGTGAACGCGTTTGAAGTGATGAAATGTGTCGATTGGGGCGGGTTGACGATGGGTGAGAGCATTTCGGGCGGGTTCGCAGGTTATCGCTGGCGATGGAGGGGGCGGGTGAGGCAGGTGGGGCCGCCTTCACAAGGGAGGCAGAGTTCGTCGGCGGTGAACACCTCGACCTCGCAACCGGCCTCGCGCATCAGTCGTTGGGTTTCGGGGAACCCATCCACCCCGATGCATCGTCGGGGGCCGGTAGCCAGCACGTTCAGGTTGAGGCCCATGCTGGCCTCGAACTCGTCGTGTGGGGCATGGAGCAGTTCGTATCCCAGTTCCTGGAGGCGCTGGTAGAGGGCCGTGGGCACCAGTGGGGCGTAGACCAATGCCAGATCGGCATCGAGCGGGCTGATCACCGACATCAGATGTAGGCACGCCTCAGGACCCCGGAGGTATGGCAGGTCGTACGCTTCCACCGACACCCCGGTCGGTTCCACCAGGGTCCGCAGCTGATCGATACCGCTCTGATTGGTACGGAATCCACGACCGACCGCCAGCGTGGATTCATCGAGGAAGAAACAGTCGCCGCCCTCGATCGTGCCCGGCGCCTCGACCACACCGAGCAACGGAACATCGTGCTGCTCGTAGAACGCCAGGTGAAGGTCCGCCTCGGACATTCGCAGATCCTTCCCGGGCCGCAGGATTACCGCGCCGGCTTCGAACACGAAGGACGGGTCGTACACAAACACCGAATCGGCCAGACCGTCGTCGGCGGACTCGGGGAGCCAGTGAATCTCTGCGCCGCTGGCTTTCACCAGCCCGGCGAAGACCTCGTACTGCGCCACCAGCGTCTCGGGGTCCAGAGCCTTTCCGTAGTGCCACGTCTCGCTGTCGGCGGTGAGCATGGCTCCGGGTCGCCTCATGGCCACATCGGACAACGTCGCAGTTGAGCTGTTAACACCAAAGCGCATCTTGAAACCTCTCGAGACTGAAGAGCTTTCGTTGTATCAGACCGACGGGGCCGACCATCACCGGGACACGATCGCAGGGACCGTGTCCCGGCCCGGCTAGTTGCTCATTCGCAGCGCTACCGCAGGTGCGGTTCGAGCCGCTCGAAGGGCGGGCCAGGCGCCGGCAGCCAATGAGGCTGCGATCGCAACGACTGCCAGACCAACCAACCAGAGGGTCGGGACCGCGAAACTGAGGTTGTCCTCGAAGGCGGTAGAGCGGGTGAGAACCTGCCAGGAGCTGAGGAGACCAAGTCCGATTCCCAACACCACGCCCTGAATTCCGATGAAGGCCGCTTCGACCACGAAGGTGTTACGGATCACCGACGGCATCACACCGACCGCCCGCATCATGCCCAGTTGGCGACGACGTTCCCGAACCGCACGAACGAGCACGACCGCCAGACCGAGGATCCCGATCAGGAGACCCAGTCCTAGGTACCCCTGGAGCAGGTTGATGAACGTCTCCTGTTCGCCGACCTCGTCATTGGCGACGGAGAGGAAGGTGCGGGCATCGGCCCCCTGCCGCCGGAACTCGTCATTGAGTGCAGCCGTGACAACGTCACTGTCGCCGTTGGTGCGAACAAACTGTCGAGTCACCGTTTCATTGCCGTCGACGAGGTCGTCGGCCAGTGAGCTGTTCACGAATATGCCAGACCCGATAGCCCACGTCAGGTCGGTGGTTGCGCCGACCCTCACCGTCGTGCTGGAGCCATCGGCCCGGTCGACGAGAAGTTCCTCGCCAAGGTCCAGTTCGAACCATTCGGGAATGGCGACCCAGTCCTCACCCGCAGCCATCGCAGTCCAGAAGGCTTCGTCGGACTCGAACTCATCGAACCTCTCGGTAGTAACCATCCCGAGCTCCCCCGGAAAGTCGGCGGGGATGACCGATGCCCACCGTTCCTCGTCTTCGTTGCGGGCTTCGTAGACCAGGTTGCCCCGCTGAATCGGAACCGCCAGTTCCACATCGGATCGCTCGTTCAAAGTGTCGGAGTTGACCGGGTTGGTGCGGTTCGAGTCGATCACAAGATCGAAGCCACCTCCCGCCTGGGCCGCGAACTCCGGCGCCTGCTGAGCGAACACGGTATTGATGACGGCCATGAACGAAACGGTGAAGATCACTAGCCCGTACATGGCGACCAGCAACGCCGACCGAACCGGTCGGGCCAACGGGTGGGCAAGGCCGAGCCGGGGGGCGAGTGATCCGCCGGTGATCCGCCGGGCCAGACCGACCCATACCGAGTCCAGGGCAGCGACGATCGCAACGGCGAGGCCGACGAGCAGAACCCCCTGCAGGAGGAAGAGTGCGATGTCGGGATCGTCCATGGTCTCGCTCATCACGCCGAACACCGCAGCCGCCCACGCCAAGGCCAACGCACAGCCGATGACAACCGATGCCCGGCCGCCGATCACTCGACCCAGCAGCGGGATCAGTGCGATCGCACCGACGACGGGTGCCAACATCGCTACGACCGGTGTGCCGTTCCACAGGAAGAAAGCGACCGCAGCGAGGGCGACGCCGGCCGCCCCGCCGACGAGGCGTCGAAGCGGATGGCCCTGGGAGGGTGGTTCGGCGATGTCTTTCAGCGCCCGGACGATATTCAGCCGTGTCACCCGGCCGCTGGTGAACGTGACGGTGAGCTGGGAAATCGCCAGTCCAATCAGGCCGCCGGTGAGAAGGCTGCGCCAGTCGACCGACAGTGCCAGCGTGATATTGCCGTCGTCTTCGGTCAGTCCGCCCGCGAACCGCATCACACCCGCGGCGACAACAACCCCGAGCAGAGCGCCAAACGCCGCAGCGATGATCCCGTAGACCGCGCCCTCGAGGCTAAACGCTCGACGCACTTCGCTTCGACCCAATCCGACCGCCCGAAGTGTCCCCAGTTCGGTCTTTCGTTCGCTGGCGACCATCACGAACAGGTTGATCACCAACAGAATGCCAGCGACCACGCTGAAGCCGCCGATCGTGCCGAAGAGTTCGGTGGTCTCGGCCGCTTCTTCATCGGCATCTTGGAGAAGATCTCGTTTCACATCGGCGACATCGGTGTCCGGACCGACGACGGACTCGATCACGCCTATGGCGTCATCGGTCCGATCTGCGCCGCTGTATACATCACCGGTGTTCGAGACGAGGACCACGTTGCCCTCGGGGCCGTCCACACCGAGACCACCGCTGATTTCACCGCTATTGGCGATGATCTGGCCCACTCCGGCCAGGCCGCTTCGATCGACGACTGCGGCGATCTCGACCACGACCGAGGAGTCGGGTCCGTAGATCTCCAACCGGTCGCCGGCTGCTACGCCGAGGTCCGAAGCGGTGTCGTCGTTGATAACGACCGAACCCGCCGGCAGGTCGGGAACCGTCGCCAAGCCGGTGGCCTCTTCGTCTCCTCCGAACGATTTCGCGTCTGCAAAGTTGACTTCCAGAACCCGCAGTTCCGGCACGACCACCGGGTCGGCCTCAACCGTGCCGACGGCGACCGGAGCGAATCGGGCCGCAAGCACACCATCGATCGATTCGTCGTCGGCATCGCGGAGGGCCTGTGCCGTCTCAGCGGGCGTGGCGTCATCGAAGAGTTCATCGACCGGTCCCCAGAACGTTTGGCCCAGACTGCGGATGCTGGTGCCGAAGCTGTCACCCACCAGAAGTGATGCGGTGATGAGGGCGGTCGCCAGCATGGACCCGCCGATGACGAGGCTGGCCTCGCCGGGGCGGCGGGCGACGTTTCGAAGGCCCAACCGGCGAACCGTTGGACGGAAGAAGAGGTCGAAGAGCACCGGTGGAAGAAGCACCAGCAAGGCGGCGAGTGCCAGGTAGAGAATCATGACCGCTGCTCATCTCGTGAGATGAGGCCGTCACGAACCTCTACAACCCGGTCCGCTCGTCCGGCGATGGTGGGGTCGTGGGTGACGATCACGACGGTCTGGCCGGCGCTGTTGACTTCACCGAACAGGTCGATCACCGCACTCGCAGTTGCCGAGTCGAGGTTTCCGGTGGGTTCGTCGGCCCAAATCACCGCTGGTTCGGACACGAGAGCCCGCGCCACGGCAACCCGCTGCTGTTCACCGCCGCTGAGTTCTCCTGGTTTGTGGCCGGCCCGCTCGGCCAGGCCTACTCGGGACAGAAGATCCATGGCCCGTGACCTCGCCTCAGCCGGTTTGGTCTTGGTGGCGAGCAGAGGAAGCTCGACGTTCTCCGATGCGCTAAGCACCGGGATGAGGTTGAAGCTCTGAAAGACGAAACCCATCCGGGCGGCGCGATGAGCGGTCCGTTTGCGGTCGCTGAGATCGTGGATACTGAGACCGTCGATTAGTACCGATCCGTCATCGATGTCGTCGATACCGCTGAGGCAGTTGACCAACGTCGACTTGCCGTTGCCAGACGGGCCAACCACCGCAAGGAACTCTCCAGCGTGGATGTCGAGGTTCACACCACGGAGGGCCGGCACGGTCAACTCACCGATCCGGTACGTCTTGTGAACGTTGGTGGCCGACACGATCACCTCCCCGCCGGGGCGTTGGTGAGTGTTTTGTGCCTGCAGGTCGATCTCCATCGTGCGGTTCATACTGGCATGGTGCGGCACGAAGGCCCGCGCAACCATGGGGCCGAACCCTGAGCGCACCCTGAGGCACTCAGGGTCGAGAACCTGTGGCTACGGAACTGCGTCGTTACAGCGACCCGGCAGCCACGCCGAATGCCTCGATCGTTCGATCGAGGATGTCGCGATCGTGGGCGAGGCTGGGAAACAGGATCTCGTAGGGCCCCGGAGCCAGAGCGATCCCCTGGGACAACAACGAATGAAACAGAGGTGCGAAGTGACCCGTGCCAGCCGAGGCGGTGGCACCCTCGTTGTCGGTCACCGGTTGATCGGAGAAGAAGAGGCCGAGTAGCGGTCCGACCTGGGGTACCTGCACCGGGATAGAGGTGGACGCGAATGCGGCGGCGATGCCTGCGGCCAGATACTCCGCCTTCTCGGTCAACTCGGCGTACTGGGGCCGACCGAGCAGATTGAGCGTCGCCATCCCCGCCGCGATCGCCAGTGGATTTCCACTCAGCGTGCCGCCTTGATACACCGGGCCTAGCGGGGCCACGTGGCTCATGACCTCGCGGGAGCCGCCGTAGGCACCGACCGGCAGGCCGCCACCGATCACCTTTCCGAAGGCCCACACGTCGGGACGCACACCGGACCATTCGACCGCTCCGCCATATCCCAGACGGAATCCCGTGATCACTTCGTCGAAGAGCAACATGGCCCCGACGCGATCACACTCGGACCGTAAACCTTCGAGGAAGCCCGGAACCGGGGGCACCAGCCCCATGTTGGCTGCGATCGGCTCAACCGCAACCACGGCAACATCGTCATCGAGGGTTGGGACGACGTTATATGGCAGGACCAGCGTGTCGGCTACGACGGAGTCGGGAACTCCAGCCGACCCGCTCAAACCCTGATTTTGAACTCCAGACCCGGCCGCGGCGAGCAACGCATCGACATGCCCGTGATAACAACCGTCGAATTTCACGATCTTCGAACGACCGGTGGCACCGCGAGCGAGCCGGATCGCCGACATCGCCGCTTCGGTGCCACTGCTGGTCATCCGAAGCATCTCGAGACCGTCGATACGTTCGGCCACCAACTGGGCCAGTTCCAGCTCGCCCACCGTGGGTGCGCCGTAGCTGGTTCCCCGCTGGGCGGCGGCGGTGATCGCCGCAACAACGTCCGGATGGGCGTGGCCCAGAATCGCAGGGCCGTAACTCTGCACGTAGTCGATGTAGGCGGTGCCTTCGATGTCGTAGACGTAGGCGCCCTCGGCCCGGTCGACCACATACGGCGTACCACCGACCGAACGGAAGCTGCGGACAGGACTGTTTACGCCACCGACCAGCACCTCTTTGGATGCCTCGAAGGCTGCGTGGTTGGTGGTGTAGGTGATGTTCATCGGGCCAGAATCTCCGCGACCTCGTCGGCGAAATAGGTGAGGATCAGATCGGCACCCGCTCGTTTGATGCTGGTCAGGATCTCGAACATGGCCGCTTCGCCATCGATCCATCCATTGGCGGCTGCCGCTTTGACCATCGAGTATTCGCCGCTCACGTGATAGGCGGCGACCGGGACGTTGGTGATCGCCCGGGCGGCGGCGACGATATCGAGATAGGCGAGGGCCGGTTTCACCATCACCATGTCGGCTCCCTCGGACAGATCGAAGCTGATCTCGTCGATCGCCTCTCGAGCGTTCCGGTAATCCTGCTGGTACCCCTTGCGATCGCCGCCATCGGCGATCGTGACATCGACCGCATCACGGAACGGGCCGTAGAAGGAACTGGCGTACTTCGCCGCGTAGGCCATGATCGCTACGTGCTCGTGGTTCTCGGAATCGAGTGCATCCCGGATGGCGAGCACCTGGCCGTCCATCATCCCCGAGGGGGCGCAGATGTCGGCGCCAGCTTCCGCCTGGGCGACGGCGATATCGCTGTAGAGCTCCAGCGTTGCGTCGTTGTCGACCTGCCCGTCAGGGGTCACGATCCCGCAATGACCGTGATCGGTGTACTCATCCACGCACAGGTCGGCCATCAGAACCATGTCATCACCGACGTCGGACCGCAGATTCTGTAGAGCGACCTGCACCACGCCATCGGGATTGGCAGCCTCGGAACCGGTGGCATCCTTCTGAGCGGGCAGCCCGAACAGGATGACGGCCGGCACGCCAAGCTCGCCGAGTCGTTGCACTTCGGCCCGAAGCGAGTCCTGGGTGTGCTGCATTACCCCCGGCAGCGATGGGATCTCCCGGGGGGCTGACAACGTTTCGCTCACGAAGAGCGGGGCGATCAGATCGTCCACGGTCAGGGTTGTCTCGGCCACCATGCGGCGGAGGGTGTCGGTCCGGCGGAGTCGCCGCAATCGGCGTTGTGGGAACACCGCCCCAGCGTAACGGTGCTGCGCGGGTGGAGGTTGCGGACCGGTCGTTGCGGTCCACACTGGAGGCGTGCCTGATCTCCCCCGGATCCCTCGCCCCGAGGTGCACCTCTGCGTGCCCGAACACCTCTCTGACCCGAACTACGAGGACACCGACGAGGGTGCCGACAGCAGGATAATGCGGAACACGCTGCTGGTGCTCGTCGGACCATGGTTGGTGATTGGCCTGCTGTACGTGGGATACCTGGCAGCGACGGGCGGCCTCTAACGAACGAACCGTCGGCCAAGTGGTGGACGACACGTCCGGATCCGTTTCTCGATCGCTGCGTTGATGGCAGAGTGGAGCTGTGGCTACCAGACCCCATGTCGTGATCGTCGGTGGTGGATTCGGAGGTGTCGAAGCCGCGAAGTCATTGTCATCCGCAGATGTCGACATCACTCTCCTCGACCGCCGAAACCACCATCTCTTTCAACCCCTGCTCTACCAGGTCGCAACGGCGGGGCTGAACCCGGCGGACATCTCGGCGCCGATTCGGGCGATCCTGCGTCATCAGGACAACGTGACCGTGCTGATGAGCGAAGTCGCTGCGGTCGACCCTGAGGCCCGGCTGGTCGAGTTGTCGGATGAAACGACGTTGACGTACGACTATCTGATTCTGGCCGCCGGCACCCGTCATTCGTACTTTGGCAACGATCAGTGGGAACAACACGCACCGGGCCTGAAGAGCGTCGAGGACGCCATCGAGATCCGTCGCCGGGTCCTACTGGCGTTCGAACGAGCCGAGGCGTCCCACTCCGACGAGGACCGCCAGGCCGAGCTGACGTTCGTCGTCGTCGGCGGTGGACCCACCGGTGTCGAGATGGCTGGGGCGATCGCCGAGATCGCATTCCGAACCGTCGCCCGCGACTTTCGCCGGATCGACCCCGAAACGGCCCGGGTGATTCTGGTCGAAGGCGCCGACCGGGTTCTCGGCGCCTATCCCGCCTCCCTCAGCCGCAAGGCCCTCCGTCAGTTGGAGCGACTCGGCGTCGAGGTGCGAACCGAAACGATGGTCGAGGACATCACGGCGGACACCGTTGAAACCAACGGTGGGACCATCCGGTCCAAGACGGTCGTGTGGGGTGCAGGCAACGCCGGTTCGCCGATCGGGGCCACCATGGGGGTCGAACTCGATCGGGCTGGCCGCATCGTGGTTGATTCCGATCTTTCGGTCCCCGGTTACCCAGACCTCTTCGTCGTGGGAGATCTCGCCGCAGCAGAGTCCAAAGGCAAGCCGGTCCCCGGCGTCGCACAGGGAGCGCTTCAGGGAGGTCGGCACGCAGCGCAAGCGATTCGAGCCGACCTCTCCGACAAGCCTCGGTCACCATTCCGCTACCGCAACAAAGGGGAACTGGCCACAATCGGTCGCTCATCTGCGGTCGGAGTGATCGGAAGATTCCGGCTGTCGGGCTGGATCGCATGGATGGCGTGGTGGCTCGTTCACATCTTCTTCCTCATCAACTTCCGAAGCCGAGCGATCGTTCTGTTCAGCTGGTCCTGGAGTTACCTCACGTTCCAGCGGGGAGCCCGACTCATCACCCGGGCGTGGCGGGCCGATACACAAACCACCGATTCCGACACCGACGAGGGGTAACCGGCTCGAAGGTGTCGCCGTCTCGTCTCCGATCGATCCCGCACTAGGGCTCGGCACAGCATGATCCCGCCGTTGCGCGATTTGGATGGAAGGATTCGGTGAGCACGGTCGTCAAACGATCATGCGAACGTCCCTGGCCCCAACTTCTGGAGGACCGCCCATGGTTGGCAGTCGAAGCCCAGCTCCCCTCGTCGAACGCGCCCAACGAGGCGACGCCGAGGCGTTCACCGAGCTTCTTCGAGCCAACGACGACCGGATGCGGGGCCTGAGCTACCAGTTGCTTCGTAGTCAGGCGGCGATGGATGACGCCCTGCAGGAGGCGTACATCAAGGCCTTCACCAAGATGTCGGACTTCCGATCCGACGCCGCGTTCAGCACCTGGCTCTACCGCATCGTCTACACGACCTGCATCGATCACATCCGCCGCCGAGACCGGCGCCGGGAGGTAGGTCTCCAGTCCGTGCCGGAGCAGGCCGAACCCCGCAGCTTCGAGGATGAGACCACCGAACGGGATCACGTTCAGAACGCCCTGAGCCAGCTCTCCCCCGACCACCGGGCGACACTTCTCCTCATCGACCGCGACGGCCTCTCCTACGACGACGCCTCACTGGTACTCGACATCAATCCCGGCACGGTGGCGAGCCGGCTCAACCGAGCCCGTGCCGCCTTCAAGATTGCCCTCAACGACACCACGACGAACCCCGAGGGGACGAACCGATGAACGACCTCACTCCCGATCCCGAAATTTCATCTGCCCTGAACGATCTGCCGTCCGCTCCGGCGCACGGTGCGGGTTTCTGGGACGAACTCAGCACCAGCCTTTCGGCCCAGGCTTCCGAGACACCCGACAACGTCATCCCTTTCGGACGGCGGCATATCGCAAGATACTCGGCCATCGCCGCTGCTGCTGCCGCCGTCGTCTTCGCCGCCGCCCTTGGTATTGCCGGGCTGGGCGGTGACGACGGACTCGTCGATTCGGTGACGGACTCGACCGTGCCCGAAACGCTGGTGACCACGACGGCGCCAGCAACCACAACATCTGTGACGACTACATCTACAGCTCCGCCCACTTCCACGACCGGAACGAGAGACTCGCTGGTCGGCACCGCGATCGATCAGGATTGGACCGTCCTGTACGAGAGTGCCGTCGCCGATGGATCGTACGTGAGCCGTCCGGTAGAACAGGTCGACTGTGGCGCCAAGGACATCGCCTTTGCGACCAATGGTGTCATCACTCAGGACTACGGGCGCATGTTCGGCGCCTTCGAGTTCGCGCCGGGACCACAGGGAGCCCTCACCATGGTGTCCACCTGCAGCGGCACGTTCAACGAGATGCGCATCGGCGCTGAACTGGGCGGTCCGGCGGAGTCGTTCGCTCTACTCGAGTTGTCGCCCCGGCCGATCGTTCTGGAAAACGTGGCATGGAACGTCGTAGAAAAGTTCATGGTCGGCACGGCCATCTTCGACACGACGCCGACACAGGTTCGTATCAATAGCGGGACCGGCGTCGTCACCGTCGTCGACGAAAAGACCACCTACCCCGAGCGGGCGGCTTCGGAACTCTTCCACTACGACGTCGGCGTTCCCGAGCAGTTCGAAGTGGACTACGCAACGGGTCGAGGCGTTTCGCTCAGCGACGTCGGCCAGTCCTTCGATGCCGGACTCCAGGTGAGCAACTACTTCGTCGGCGATACGAGTTTCACCAACATCACCGAACCGTACGCGGACGAGACGTCGGTCGGTCAGCGGAACCTCACGATTCCGTTGCTGGAAAACAACCAGGGTGAGATCACCGACCGTGGTGTCATTCTGGAGATCCTGGAGGTCACCTATTCGGGCGGCTTCAGCGAGAATCGAATCGTTCGGGTTTACCGGTTCAATGACCGAACCGTTGTTGCGGAATTGCGCTACCGGAACGGCGTGCTCGATGTGGATCCGATCGCAATCCTCGACGACATCCGCATGTTCAACGCAGCGTTCGATCCACCGGCGCAGTGTTCCAGTTTCGGACTGCCCTCGTTGGCACCGCCCGCTCAACTGAACCCCGCCCAGTCCGAGACCTTTGTTCAGATCGTCGACGCACTGGTGACGTGCAACTGGGATCAGCTCGATGTTCTTACCCCCGACGACTTCACGGCTTCATTCGGAGGCACCGATCCACTGGAGCTCTGGATGGACTCGGAGAACTACTCCGAAGGGATCCTGGCCACCCTGTACGACCATCTCACACTGATCGCTTCGATCGACGAGCAGGGCGGCGTCTACTGGCCTCAGGCGCACAACAAGTTCCCGGACGAAATCACCGATGCGATGCGGGACGAACTGCTCACGATCGGATACGACGAATCGAACTTCGAGTTCTGGGATGAGATCGGATACATCGGCCATCGCACCGGTATCGATGCCGACGGCATCTGGTCCTATTTCGTCGCAGGCGACTAGCCGCTTCGTACCCCTGCTGCGCCGGCGCCCTAGTTCCGGTGAGCGGCGTGATGATGAGCGGCGGCGAGGTGCTCGCTGTGGTTGGCGGGATCACCCTGGGCCAGCCAGGTGTGGATCTCTGCCGCGCGATCGTGACGGCCACTGGAACCGAGGGCCCGGGCCAGAACCCGGTGTTCGTTGACTCCTGAACCCGGTATCCCCAACACCAGTTCACAGGCCGCCACGAAGACACCGATGTCGCCGGCTCGCACCGCAGCGTTCTTGATGTTTGCCAGCACCCGGCCGGCGACGAACGGGAGAGGCGTTTCCTCCAACATCAAGACGCTGAACTCCGAAGCCTCGGGCGTCATGGAGTCGAAGATCACCTTCGCATCGGTCGCGGTCAGTTCACGACCGCCGGCGAACGGATCGAACCATCGCTCGGGTCCGCCGGTCGATTGGCTCGAGAATCCCATGAGGAAATGGGCGGGCATACCAACCGGAACAAGGTGCACTCCGAGGCGCTTGCCTATCTCAATTGCAACTATGGCCAAACTGAGAGGGTTTCCTCTCCGATGGTCCAGAACCACGTGAAGAAGCGAGTTGGACAACGCGTAGTAGTGCGTCGTGTTCGGAGCGAATCCCAAGACGCCGAACACGAAATTCATCACATCGGTCGGGTCTTCCACCTCTCCCTCACACATCGATGCGAGCCGGTCGAGCGTCTGAAGAGGCTCAAACTCGGGCGGTGCGTCATCGTCGACGCCGATGGCGATAGCGGCGACGACGCGATCGATCGACACGGTTGGAACTGCGAGCAGTGATCGCAGGTGTCGAGCGGCGGGTGTCATCACATCGATACACCGAGTGTGGTGCACGCAATGGGGTTCTGTCGTGTTGGACCCGAAGTGTCCGGGCGGTTCAGCGGTCCGGACCCTCACCCACGATTCGAGTGAGCAGCCGGGAGAACCATGAGGAGCGGCGCTCGATCAGCGAGCCGTCCATCGTGCGATTCATCGCTTCACGGACCACGTCGGCAAGTTCAGATTCAGTTTCCGACTTACGTTCGTCGCCCACCCGGCAAACGGTATCGGACCATTCCGGTCGGACGGGACCTCGGGGACCCGCTCCGCAATTCCGCCCGTCGAGCAAGCGGGAACTACCGTTGCATCATGGTTGCAGTTGAGACGACGGCTCGTGACTATTCGATCACCGGAGCGGAATCGATCCGAGCGATCCAAGACGGCATGGCCGACGGTGAGTGGTTTCAGGCCCAGATCGACCCCGACCGGCTCAAGGAACTGTCGGCCCGAACCAACGCTCGAGCTGCGGTGGACACCCTGCTCTGGATTGCCCTGATCGTCGGCACCGGCGTGTTGGCATGGAACGTGCGCGACAGTTGGTGGGCCATCCCTGCCTTCCTCGCCTACGGGGCGCTGTATGGCGGATCCGCCGATGCGCGGTGGCACGAGTGCGGTCATGGCACCGCGTTTCGTACGTCGATCCTGAATGATCTCGTGTATTACCCGGCCTGTTTCATGCTGGCCAGACAGGCGATGTTCTGGCGCTGGTCTCACTTCCGCCACCACACCGACACGATCGTGCGAGGCCGCGACAACGAGATCGTCTTCCAACGTCCCGCATCGTTTGGACGCACGATCCTGATGTTTACAAACGTTAAGAACGGACCGCAGGCGATGTGGGCAACCGTCCAGACCGCTCTGGGCCGGGTCGACGAGGTCGCCGCTGAACTGATTCCGCCGGAAGACCACCCCCGTTTCATCCGACAGGCCAGGATCTTCGTTGCGATCTGGGCGGGTGCGATCGTCTGGTCGCTCCTCAGCTGGTCGATCTGGCCGGTGATGTTCATCGGTGGCCCCACGATCTATGGGGCCTGGCTCGTGGTGTTCTTCGGGCTCACCCAGCACGCCGGACTTCAGGAGAACGTGTTGGATCATCGGTACTCGACCCGCACGGTTCTGATGAACCCGATCTTCCGGTTTCTGTACCTGAACATGAACTACCACGTGGAACATCACATGTTCCCGGCGGTCCCGTACCACGCGCTCCCGAAACTGCACGAGGAGATCAAGGACCAGTTGGCCCCGCCGAACCCGAACACCTGGCATGCGTACGCCGAAATCATCGATGCGTTCAAACACCAGCGGGTCGACCCCGACTGGGAGATTCCGAACCGGCAGATACCCGACGTGCCGGGACGACGCGCGCAGATCGTGCAGCTCACCCAGTGGGTCAGTCAGGACGGCCGCACCGACCTGGGTCCCGCCGATATGGCGCCCAGCGAGATCCGACCGGTTCAAGTGGACGGCGTCGATTTCGTTCTGGCCCGAACCGAGAGTGGCGAGTATCTGCTCGCCGATCGCAAGTGCACCCACGGCGACGCCGACCTGTCTCAGGGCCTGATCCTCGGCTGCGAAATCGAATGCCCCAAACACAACGGGCGGTTCGACCTTCTGAACAACGGAGCCCCAACCCGCAAACCGGTGCGTGAACCGCTGGGGGTCCGGACCGTCAACCACTCAAACGGCCGGCTGTGGATCCAACAGGACTAAGCGCCGCCCCGCCAAGGGATCAGTAGATCGTCCGCTCCGCATGAGCGGGGTAGTTGGCGTCGTATTCCTCGCCGCCGAATTGACCGTTCGTAATCTGATCCATGATCTGGCCAACGGTGGGCACCGTGTCGTGGCTTTGTTGGGATTCCGGATCCCAGAGTTTCGACCGCATCAGCGCCTTGGGGCATTGCGTGAACACGGTCTGCACCGCCACCTCCACCACGGTCGCGGGCAGTTTGCCCCTGAATGAATGGGCGGCCCGAATCGCCTCATCCCGCCGCAGTCGCGCGGTGCCGTTTACCCGGAGCGTCATCCCGATGCCTGGGATAAGGAAGAGAAGTGCCACCCGCGGATCGGTGACGATATTGCGAAGGGAGTCGATGCGATTGTTCCCGCGGCGATCCGGAAGGTGAAGGGTCCGGGAATCCTCGACGTGTACGAATCCGGCCGGATCCCCTCGAGGTGAACAATCGAGGCCGCCCTCGCCGTTCGTGGCAAGGACGACGAACGGGGACTGACGGATGAATGCCCGATGCAGTGGAACGAGCTGATCGACTTCCTTGGTTACCGCCGCCGCCACGGGCTCGTCGTAGAGCTCCTCCAACTCGTCGACCGTCTGGACCCACGACTCGGTCTTCATGCTGTTCAGTGTGGCCGCAAGCCCATGGCATCACAATGAGGGCCCGCGACTACGCTCGGCCAATGCAGGAATTCTCGCCAGATCGGTTGCACTCGTTCGTCGTTTCGGTGGTCTCCGGACTGGGTTCGGTTGGCGACGAACCGACCCTAGTGGCCGATCAGTTGGTTCGGGCGAATCTGTGCGGTCACGACAGCCACGGGATCGGGATGTTGCCCCACTACGCCATGGGGGTAGAGGCGGGTCTATTGACCGTCAACGCCGAACCAACAACCGTGATCGACTCCGGCCCGCTCGTCGTTATGGATGGAAACAGCGGCTTCGGACAGGTGATGGGTTTCCGAGCGATGCAAACCGCACTTGAACGCGTCGACCAACACGGCGTTGCGCTGGTTGGTCTGCGGAACAGCTTTCACATCGGTCGAATTGGCCACTGGGGTGAACAGGCTGCGGCGGCGGGCAAGGCCAGCATCCACTTCGTCAACGTGGCCGGCCACGAACCGATGGTCGCACCCTACGGCGGCGCTACCGGTCGCTTCGGAACCAACCCGGTCTGCATCGCCATACCTTCCGCCGACGGCGGCGACCCTGCTCTTTTGCTCGACATGGCGACGTCGACCATCGCCCTTGGCAAGACCCGGATCGCCAAGAACAAAGGTGAGCAGGTGGCACACGGGACCCTTCTCGACGCCGACGGTCGTCTCACCACCGATCCCAACGTGATGTGGGGCGACGAACCAGGTGGGGCCCTGGTTGCGATGGGCGATCACAAAGGATCCGGACTGGCCCTCATGGCCGAGGTGCTGGGTGCCGCCCTTATCGGCGGCCGAACGGTCGACGAGGGAGCCGACGGTTCGATCATCAACTCGATGCTTTCGATCGTGATCGACCCCGCACGAACCGGCGCCAACGACCTGGCCGCCGACGCCGAACGGCTGCTTCGGTACACCAAACAGTCTGCCAATCGAGAAGGTTTCGACGAGGTGCTGGTTCCGGGTGAACCCGAGCAGCGAGCCCACTCGGCACGTGCCAAGGGCATTCCGGTCGACGACAACACCGTGAACGAACTGAACGGCGTGGCCCAGGCCGTCGGCGTCGACACGCTCAGCTGAGTGGAAGGCGTCCCGTTCTGCCTGATGGCAACTACATCGTGTGCCTTCTACCCCTTGGAAACACCGTCAGGTGTAGTCACCATCAGGAATTTGGTGAAGGGTTCGAGTTGAGGGTGGTGAGGAGTTCCGCGACGGTGTGGTTGTCCTCGAGGGGATGGCGCAGCGGTTTGTCCGCCACGATCTCGTACCGGTTCCTGCGCCCGATGCGCTCGTGTTTCAAGAAGCCGGCGTCTTCAAGTTCGTGGATGATCCTGGTCACGGCACCAACCGTGATCCCGACCATGTACGCGATGTCACGTTGCCGAATTTCCGGGTTGCGGCCGATGGCGATGAGTACGTGCGCGTGGTTGGTGAGAAAGGTCCACGAGGGTCGGCTCGGTGCGGGGACGTCTATCGACACCACCGGATCGTACTCGTTCGAAGCCTTGTGTTCAGACCCATGGTCGGTTGTGTCCGAGCGTTCAAGTGTCAAGGTTCAGTCCTCATCCGAATGGTCGCCACAGAACCACTCGTGTTCGATAACCGCCAACTCGGCGGCCAGTGCCAACAATTCGGCCTCACAATCTGGTGTCAGTCCGTCTGTAGCGATACGAACGTCGACCCACTCGAGAGCGATGCTCAGGCGGTATGCGGCCGTCACGAGAGACTCTCGATCCACACCATCCACAACGGGTTCGGTCATCAAAAGCCCGCGGAGGCGGAATGCGAGCGCCGCCCGTGCATCATGGTGGTCGAATGACGCAGGAATCGCTTCGACAACATTGGACATGACTGCCTCCAGGGGTGATTTGTGACTATCTTTGAATTGCTATTTTCTAAAGTACCTAATCTATTGTCTACTGTCAACCTCACACGATAGGGTGGCTCGGTGATTCTGTGGATCTTCGCCCTCCACGGGGCCGCGATGGTCGCCGCTGCGCTCCTGGGCCGATCCTCGATCCGTCGGGGAATGGCTGCTGCGGGTGTCGCTCCGCTCGTGGGTGCGATCTGGGCTATCAGCCAACTGCAGGGGGATAACGCTCCAAGCACGGAAGAGATCGTGTGGGTCGAGCAGCTGGAACTGGTGCTGCGATTCTCCACCACACCACTCGCCCTCATGATGGCCGCCCTCGTATCGGGCATCGGTGTTCTGGTGTTCGTCTACGGCGTCGGGTACTTCGACGACACCGCAGAGGGTGGAGCGAGGTTCTCCACCACACTGCTGGGGTTCTCCGCATCGATGCTCGGTCTCGTACTGGCCGATTCGGTGTGGACCCTGTTCATCTTCTGGGAGTTCACGTCGGTCACTTCGTTCCTGCTGGTCGGTCACAAGAACACCTATCCGGCCACCCAGGCCGCCGCTCGGCGAGCCCTCATGATCACCGGAGCGGGCGGACTCGCTCTGCTGGCCGGTCTGTTAATCCTTGCCGACAACGTCGGATCCACATCACTATCGGACCTCTCGCCGGCCTCGGGCACCCGAGGCACCGTGGCCGCAGTGTTGATCATGGTTGCAGCCGCCACCAAGTCGGCCCAGTTCCCGTTCCATGTCTGGCTCCCTGGTGCAATGGCAGCACCGACCCCCGTCAGCGCCTACCTCCATTCGGCCACCATGGTGAAGGCTGGCGTTTTCCTCGTTGCGCTGGCGGGACCGGCTTTTGGCGACACGGTGAGCTGGAAGGTGCTGGGAATGGCCTTCGGCATCGCCTCCATGATGTGGGGCGGGTTCATTGCGCTGCGCCACGAGGACGCCAAGTTGATCCTGGCGTGGGGGACGATCTCTCAGCTGGGCCTGATTATCACGGTCCTCAGCATCGGCACGGGGAAAGCGGTGTTCGCCGGCGTTTCGATCATTCTGGCTCACGCGCTGTTCAAGGCGGCCCTGTTCTGCGTCGTGGGCGAGATCGACGTCCGGACCGGCACTCGGAATGTGTCCGAGCTCGGCGGTTTGAGTCGCTCCATGCCGATCGCCTTTGCGGTGGCGGTAGCGGCCAGCTTGTCGATGGCGGGGGCACCACCACTCCTGGGATTCCCGGCCAAAGAGGCCGCTATCGAAGCCGTGCTTGGCCTCGAAGGGCTGGAACAGCTCATCGCTGGAATCGGGATCTTTGGCGGCTCGGTGCTCACCGTGGCGTACACGACCCGCTTCCTCTATCTCGTGTTCGGTCCCGGACCCGAGACCACCGTCGCTCCGGTCCGGTGGGCAATGACGATTCCGTCGGCGATCCTGGCGATGGCCGGGTTTGCCGGGTACGTGTTCATCGGCTGGGTGAACGACATCGTCATCCCGGCCGCCACTCAGGTGAACCCGGCGTCCGACAAGTACGAACTGATCGCATGGCCCGGACTGAAGACCGCGTTCGTG
This sequence comes from uncultured Acidimicrobiales bacterium, assembly GCA_937958015.1. Taxonomy (GTDB): domain Bacteria; phylum Actinomycetota; class Acidimicrobiia; order Acidimicrobiales; family SZUA-35; genus JABDIY01. The sequence goes on from CALGOA010000098.1 coordinate 30,954, forward strand.
ATCTCCATGGCCATCATCGCTGCCGGATTGGCCCTCGGCTGGGTCATCGCCAACCGAACCCAGGAGGCTCCCGACGCCCGCGGTGCCAACGTGGCCGACCGAACGCTCGACAACGTTCTCATCCTGGCCGACGAGGTGGCCGGTCGGGTGCAGCACGGCTCGCTGCCGGTGTACCTGGTCACGATGATCCTCACCGTGACATTGGCTGGCACGATCTTCCTCGGCGACCTCGACACCAACGGTTGGGTGGCATGGGATTCACCGTTCCAGGCGATTCTCAGCGCCACCATCGCAATCGCCGCGATCGGCGGCGTGGCGGTGGGGTCCAGGCTCGGAGCGGCGCTGACGCTCGGCGCCGTTGGCGTCGCCATGGCGGGGCTTTTCCTTACCCATGGCGCCCCCGACCTTGCACTGACCCAGCTGCTGGTCGAGACCATCGTGGTGGTCGGTTTCGTGCTCGGTCTCGGACACCTGCACCGGCGTTTCCCTCCGGTGGAACCAACGTGGCGCATGATTCGGCTCTTCGTCGCCATCGCCGGCGGTCTGGTCGTATCGGGCGGGCTTCTGGCTGCGTCGGCTCGACCGGTCGGTCAAGCGCCGGTGGAAGCCCTTCAGGAGGGATCGGTGGATCCCGGCGGCGGCAACAACGTCGTCAATGTGATCCTCACCGACATGCGGGCGCTGGATACGCTCGGCGAGGTTGTGGTGCTCGGTGCCGTCACGCTTGGCATTCTGGCGCTGGCATCAACTCGATCGACTGCGAGTAACCGATGATCGAGATCCACTCCCCCACCGCTCGACGCGGCGTTGAAGTCGCCACCCCGTTGGCTCTGCTTCTCGGCACGTATCTCCTCTTTGCGGGACACAACAATCCCGGCGGTGGTTTCGCCGCCGGACTGGTGTTCGGCTGCGTCGTGGCGCTCCGGTCGATGACCGGCCTGCTCAAGGCATCGGGTTCCTTCGTGCTGATAGCTGTTGGAATCCTCATCGTGACGGCGGTCGCATTCTCACCCCTGCTGTGGGGTGATGTCCTCCTCGACATGCAGATCGTCGAGACCAAGCTGCCGATCCTCGGCAAGGTGAAATCCGGAAGCGCCTTCGTGTTCGACATCGGCGTGACGGCCATCGTCGTCGGGCTCGTCGTCGCCCTTCTCAACGGTCTCGGCTCCACGCCACGGCCCAGAGAGACGGATAACTCATGAGCGTCAGCCTCGCCCTCGCCATCGGCACGCTGACCGGCGTCGGCCTCTATCTCATTACCGCCCGATCACTGAGCCGAATCGTCTTGGGCTTCTCGCTGCTTGGTCATGCGGCAGTGCTGGCTCTCCTCACCGCAGGAGGCCCCCCGGGAGAAGCGCCGCTCGCCGACAAGACCACCCCGGAACTCACCGCTAATCCGGTGCCCCAGGCCCTCGCCCTCACCGCCATCGTGATCTCGTTCGGCCTCACCCTGTTCCTGCTCGCCCTGGCCCGCCGGCAACAGATCCTCTCCGGCAACGATCTCGTGGAAGACGATCTGGAGGATCAGCGAATCGCGGTCCGGGCCGAAGAGGTCGACCTCCTGGATGATCAGCAATCCGACGAGACACAACAAGCGCCGGGAGTTTCTTCGTGACCTTCCTGTTGACTGCGGCGATCATCGTTCCTCTGATCGGAGCCGGAATCGGTCTTCTCGTACGGGATCGTCCGGCCGTGCGCGACATCGTGACACTGCTTTCGATCGGGATCGCAGCTGCCTCCGCCCTTGCGATGTTGTTCGAAGTCAAGGAGAACGGGACCACCGTTCTCCGCATCGGTGGCTGGCATCCAGAACTTGGCATCGTGCTGGTCGCCGACCTATTCGCCGTCCTCGTGCTTCCAGTTGCGCTCGGCATCATCGCCGTGGTCGAGATCTTCGCAACCGGCCAGCGCCGCACTCGGTGGGGCAACAATCCCCAGCTCACTGGACCGTTGTTGTGCATTCTCACCTCGGGGGTCTCGCTCTCGTTCCTCACCGGCGACCTCTTCACCCTGTTCGTCGCATTCGAGATGATTCTGGTTTCCAGTTACGTGCTGCTCACCCATCAGGGACGCAAGGCACAGATCCAGGCGGGCATGACCTATGTCGTGATGAACCTTCTCGCCTCCACGCTGTTCCTCTTTGGTGTGGCGTTCGTCTACGCCGCCACCGGCACTGTGAACATGGCGCTTCTTGCCGAACGAATCCCCCAGTTGAGCGACGGTATCCGGCTCGGTATCGGCGCATGGTTCTTCGTCGTGTTCGGAACCAAGGCTGCGGTCTTCCCGCTCTTTTCCTGGTTGCCCGACTCCTACCCAACAGCACCAACCACGATCACCGCGGTTTTCGCCGGACTACTGACCAAGATCGGTGTCTACTCCATGATCCGCTTCCACATCACGATGGGGATGGACGACCTCGGGCCGCTCATGCTCACCGTCGCTGGAATCACCATGATCGTTGGCGCCTTCGGCGCATTGGCCCAAAGCGACGTGAAACGGATCCTGTCGTTCCACGTGGTCAGCCAGATCGGCTACATGCTCATGGGGCTTGGTCTCTTCACCACCGCCGGAACCGCCGGGGCAATCCTGTTCCTCATCCACCACATGCCGGTGAAGACGGTGTTGTTCCTCGTTGGTGGTTTGATCGAGAACGAGCAGGGAAACTCGTCACTTGCCAAGTCGGGCGGACTGGCCAAGACCAAACCGATCATCGCCGTGTTGTTCGCCATCCCTGCGTTGAGTCTGGCGGGCTTGCCACCCTTCAGCGGGTTCGTCGCGAAGTTCGGCGTGATCTCTGCTGGAATCGAGGCAACATCGACACCGATCGTGGTGGCGGCGTTGATCGGCGGAGCTCTCACCCTGCTGTCGATGACCAAGATCTGGATTGGCGTGTTCTGGGGTAAACCCTCCACCGAGCGCAACCCGGTGCCCAGTTCCCGCACCAATCGTCGGCTGACGCTCTCAGCCACCGGTCTCGCCGTTGCGGGCACGGTCACGATTTCGCTGCTCGCTGGCCCGCTGTATGACCTCAGTCGCCAAGCCGCCGAAGACCTGCGCGACCCGGCGGTCTACATCGAGGAGGTGCTGTCGTGAGCTCACTCCGACATCCCACCCGGATCGTTGCCGTGATCGCACTCACGCTGTCGTGGTGTGCGTTATGGGGCACGTTCTCTGCGGCCAACCTTGGCTCGGGCCTAATCGTGTCGGCTGCAGCGGTCTCGTTCGGTTCATCGGGCTCCGCCGGCGGCATCCAACCGGTCGCCTTGTTTCGGCTGGTGGCGTTGATCATTCAGGACCTCGCATCGTCCACGGTGAACGTGGCCCGCGAGGTGTTGACCCCAACCGACTACACCGAGGAGGGAATCATCGAGGTTGACCTGCCTCGTGAGTGCAGCAGCCATCTCCTCCTGCTCTGCACGGCCATCACCCTGACGCCGGGCACTGCGGTTGTTGAGGTCGACCGTCCAAACGTCAAGCTCTTTCTGCACCTCCTGCATCTCGATCGTCGAGACGAGGTCGTTGAGCATGTGCAGCAGTTGGCCAGTCTCGCCGCGGCCGCTCTGCCCGCGAATCGGAGCGACGCATGATCTATGACATCGCCATAACCCTCTTCGCCTTCGCTGGCCTCTGCGCTACCTACCGAATCCTGGTGGGGCCCTCCCTAGCCGATCGCGTCGTCGCTCTCGACGTAGCGCTGATGAGCCTGATGGGGTCGATCGTTGTTGATGCCGGCCGTCGAAGCGACCCGACCAACCTCATCGTCTCGGTGGTGCTCGCCATCATCGGATTCACTGCAACGATGGCTGCCAGCCGTTTCATCGAGACCGATCCGGGGCCGGGGAAATGATCGAAACGATCGGCTCCATCTTGATGTTGGGCGGCGCCCTGGTTGCGGTGCTGGCTGGAATCGGGCTGCTCCGATTCGAATCCGCCTACGCCCGATTCCATGCCGCGGGCAAGGCGAGCCCCGTCGCCTTCCTGATCGCTGCGATCGGCGCCAGTTTCTCACTCGGCTGGTTGGGAGCAGGCCTGCTTCTCTTCACCGTGGTGGCGATGGTCCTGACCCTGCCGCTGGGTGTCCACCTCCTCTTCCGAGCCGTCCACCGCACCGATGGAGACCATCTCGAGGTAGACGAGCTACGAGACGCTCGACAGCGGGCCGAGAAGAACTAGTGCCGTACCAAGTAACCTTTGCGCCCGTGGAGCGAGTCACGAACGTCACCTGACACGGCACTCGCTGGCCACCGGCGTTGCGGCGTGGGCGTTCAGAATGGCCGCCGCGGTTTTGGGGTCATCGAGGGTGACCACGAAGACACGATCGTCGGATAGTTCCACATGCATTCCCGGGCCCCGTCGCATTACCAGAGCCGCACTGCCAGCCAGTTTGAGCGAACCGCGGTAGCCCCAACCACCCCACTTCATTGGCTCCACGTCCAGGATCGTTGCTCGGCGGATGTCCTCGATCGGGATCTTGACGAGCCGGAAACCGAGAAACGCCGAGCGGGTGGCAAGCCCGGTCCGGTCGGCCTGCACCCGGAACGATCCGAAGAACAGCACCGGCAGCGCCGAGAACGCGAGCACGACTGCCAGGAACCACTGACCGAATGCGGCCACGGTGACCGCCGCCGCGATGAACGATGCACCCAGCGCCACGATCCACCAGGCGCTGATCGTCTCGACAAAGACCGCCCGTTCGGCATCGGCCAGCTCCATCCTCGGTGCTGTCCCCGACGGATTCGGACCGAACCACGGGGTCATCCTGTCATAGGGCAGACCCTTGGCGACGACCGATGCGACGACTCCGACCGCTGCTGCGCCCAGGATGACCAGCACTACCCCGAACCATGGGTTGGCGGCGTCGGTCCAGCTGGAGAGGTCGCGATGGGAAATGACGGTTTCGGCGATGATGCCGGCCCCCAGGGTGGCGATGAACGCACCAAGACCCGCCAGGAACGGCGCCGCGGGGCGGGGCATCCGACCACTGGCCACCGCAGTTGCGATCAGCATCAGCAGCCCCGGAACCACCAGCAGCAGGCCCATCATCAGAAAGAGACCGACGGGTGTCATCGATGCGTCGGGGGTACCGGATCCGTCGAAATGGGTTGCCAGTCGGTCGGGTAGGCGATCCCGCACCACCAGATACGGGATCACCATCAGCGTGATGACGCCGGTCGGAATCATCACCCCAAGGACAAGACGTCGGGTGTTCATAACTTTGCCTCCACGAGAGAAAGAACCTGTTGTTTGCTCATGCCGCTTCGTTTCGCCTCATCGACCAGTTCATCGGCCAGTTCGGCCAGACGTCCGACCCGGGGGGCCGCGGCGGTGACGGCCGTGCCCCGGCCCCGCCGCATGTCCACCAGACCTTCCTCTTTCAACGTCTTCAGCGCCCGCAAGAGCGTGTGCACGTTGACGTCGAGGCCGCTTGCCAGCTCACGGGCCGGTGGCAGCTTGTCCCCCGGCTTGAGCTCTCCGGACACGATGGCGGCGCGTATCTGGCCCGCCAGTTGTTCATGCAGCGGCTGCTTTGCCGAGTGGTCGATCTTTAGAAGCATTGTTCTATATCATATAGAACAATGCTTCACCCGGCAAGGGCTCTTCGTTCAGGGGGCCTCGACCCAAGGGTCGCGACCGACTCGCAGCCGGCTCTATTGACCGATGCGACCGGCGTGGATGACCAGACCCGATAACACCGCGGCTGGTTCAACCTGCACTACGTCGAATCCCTCGGCCTCGGCCGCCGCAGCGGTCTTGGGCCCGGTCACGACCGCTCGCTCTGGCCTTGCACAACCCAGCACCTCGACCAGTCGCCGCACGATCGACGGTGCGGTGAGCACCACCACATCAGCCCGTAGAGCCTCCGCCCGTTGATCAGCGGAATGGTTCGGTACCGCGGTCGAATACGCCCGAACGACGTCGACCGACCAACCCTTCCCTGTCAGACCGACCTCGAGGTCAGCGTCGGCCAGTTCGGCCAGTGGTGCCAAGACTCGACCCTGACCGGCCGGGAACGCCTGAGCCAAACCGCGGGCTGTATGAACCGGAGGAATCAGGTCCACCGCTCGTTGGGCCCGGGCGTTCAATACTTCGCCGGTGAACGGACCCACCGCCGCCAGCTGCAGCCCTGACGGCAACTCGACATCGCCGAGGGCATCGACGCCGTTCGCAGACGTGCACACCAGCCAGTCATAGTTGCCGATGCCACCGAGGGCCTGAGCTAGCGCCACGCCGCCGTCCGCCGGAGGTCGGGGTTCCACCAGCGGTAGCCGAACGACCCTGCCACCGCAGGACTCCACGGATGCATCCAGATCGAGTCCCCGGCCCAATTGGCGACAGGACAGAATGGTCAGCCCAGCAAGCGAGGCGCCGTCGACGTTCACCCCTGCAGTATGGAACGCAGTTGCTGAGCCAGACCAGCACCCGGCTGGTCACCGGGGAAGCCCACGACCGATGCCCGGACCATGGGAGTTCCCGACATCTCCGCCAGTATCCCCACGATCTCTACCTGACCATCGTCGAGCAACTCGGCATAGGCCCCCGCCGGGAGCTCACAATCCCCGCCGAGCTCAACAAGAAATTGCCGTTCCACATCGAGCCGCACCCGACTGGGGCGATGTTCGATCGCTGACAACAGTTCAAACGATCGTTGGTCTGAGGATCGACATTCGACAGCCAGAGACCCCTGTCCGACCTGAGGGACCATGACCTCAAGGTCCAGTTGGTGCGGAATCGGCTCGGACAGTTCGAGCCGTTCGAACGCGGCTGCTGCCATCACGATGGCGCCACCTTCAGGAATCTTGCCCAGCCGAGTCTGGATATTGCCACGAAGCTCCTCGAAGCGGAGGTCCGGGCGAGCGTTCTGAAGCTGGACACGACGTCGAGCGGAGCCGGTCCGGACGATCGAACCGCTCACCAACTCGGAGAGTTCTGCACCGACCAAAACGTCGAAGGGATTCGCTCGTTCCGGTACCGCAGCCAGAGCCAGCCCCGGCGCTGTGGTAGAGGGAAGATCTTTGGCCGAATGCACAGCGGCGTCGGCCTGGCCGGACGCCACCATCGCCTGCACCTGAGTGGAGAATGCACCTTTACCGCCGAGGTCGGCGATCGTCAGGTCGAGGCGCTCGTCGGCGGTGGTGGAGGTTGGAACAAGTTCGACCTCTAGACCGGGGTGGGCTAGACGAAGCAGTCGGGCGACCTCGTTAGCCTGCCAAAGCGCCAGCGGCGACTGGCGGGTGGCGAGCCTCACGAGAGGTCGAAGAGTTCCCTGATGGCCTCAGCGAGGCGGTCACCGCGGTGGGTACCCGCCGCTCGGCGCAGCGCCGACGAGGGCTCGTGCAGCAACTTGGCGACAACCGCCCGGGTAGCCGCATCGACCGCTTCCCATTGCTCCGGGGAGAGGTCGTGGTATCTGCGGATCCGTTCGAGTTCGTTCAACCGATCGTCGTCGGCGGATCGGTACAACGAACCAAGGAGTGGTTTGACCTCGGTAGCGCTGATGGTTCGGCGGTACCGATCCATCTCTTCATCCAGAAGAACGCGGGCACTCTCGGCGGCGGCCTGGCGTTCGGAAATGTTTGCATTGGCGAACGCCTGCAGATCTGCGAGCAGCAGCAGGTCGATCCAATCCAACGACATGACACCGGGTGAGACGTCACGGGGCACTGCAAGGTCGATGACCAGGACTCGCTCGTCGCGGGCCGGGAACATCTCCGGTTCGATCACGAAACCCGAAGCCCCCGTGGCCGAGATGATCAGATCGGCTTCGGCCACCAGCTGGCCAAGTTCGGAGAACGGGTGGGCTGAACCATCAACCCGACGAGCCAGGGCTTCAGCCGACTCGAGGGTTCGGTTACAGACCGACATGCTGGCGACACCACGGCGAGCCAGGGCATCGGCTACCGAGGCTCCCACTTCGCCGGTACCGACCACCAGCACCCGTCGGCTGCCGAGATCGTGCAGGCGGTCCTCCACCAGTTCCACCGCACTGTGAGCGAGCGAGACCGTCCGTTGGCCGATGGCGGTATCGGTCCGAACCTTGCGCCCGGCCGCCACCGCATGTTCGAACAGCGGATCCAGCAGTGTGGACGCCGCTCCTTCGATGCGAGCGACCTCCCAGCTCGAGCGAACCTGGCCCAGAATCTCGTGTTCTCCGAGCACAACACTGTCGAGTCCGGCGCTCACGTTGAACAGGTGCTGGACCGCATCGCTGGCGTGATGTACGTACAGGTACTCCCCGAATCGATCGGCATCGACACCAGACAGCACCGACAGTGCATCTCGACACGCCCGGAATCCGTCGTGGAAACGTTCGGCGTGGACGTAGAACTCGGTCCGATTGCACGTGGAGATCACCACGGCTTCGTTCACGAACGCATGCGAGGTGAGTTCGGCCAGCGCCTTCGCCATCACGTCATTCGACAGCGTCAGTTGCTCTAGCAGCTCGGGCGGGGCCGAGCGATGGTTGAGCCCCACGGCGAGATACGACATGACTGGTCCATTGTCGCTGGTTTTGACCCCATTCGCCTACTCCATGGCAAGGAAAGAGCCATTCGTCACCATTTCCATACAGTTCACGAAACGGGGGAAGTGAAACCCCTGCGAACCGGTGGGGGCAGCCACCGGCGGTTCCAACGCCCTCAGGACTGGAGCGGAACGCCGGTGCCGGTCTTGGCGGCCCGGCCCCGCTGTCGGTAGAAGCTGAGAATCTGGAGCTCGGTGGCGATATCGACCGAACGGCACGTGACGTTGTTCGGCACTTCGAGAACTTCGGTCGTGAAATTCAACAACGACCGGATGCCGTGCCCAACCAGCAGGTCCGCAGCCTCCTGAGCCACGGCGGCAGGGGTGGTGATGACTCCGACCAGGATGTCCTCCTCCTCGACCAGCCGACCCAGTTCCGAAGGAGGGTGCACCGGAACTCCGCCGATTTCACTCCCGACCAGATCCGGGGCGATATCGACCATCGCCGCGACTGGGAATCCCCGGTCGGCAAAACCGCCGTAGTTGGCGAGTGCCTTGCCCAGATTGCCGGCGCCGACGATCACGACCGGCCACTCCTGGGTCAGACCCAACACCAGCGAAATCTGTGACACAAGATATTTGAGGTCGTACCCGACCCCGCGGGTGCCGGTGATCTCCAACGATGCGAGGTCGCGTCGCAACGTGGCCGGATGGACGCCGGCTTCTTCAGCCAACCGATCCGACGACACCGACGGCAGGCTCAGGGCTGCCAACTCGATCGCCGCCCGCAGATACGCTGGCAGTCGACCGACCGTTGCATCTGAGATCGACGGGTCCACGGCCGAGAGGGTAACGCAGGCTCCCGCCCGACGCCGAGCGACCCGAAATCAGTCCACGGGGTTCGACAGATCCCGGCGTCGGAGCTTCCCGGCAATTCCGATCGGAAGCTCGTCCATCACCTCGATGCGTTTCGGCACCTTGTACCGAGCCAGATGCCGGGCACAGTGCTCGCGCAACGTCTCCTCGATGCCATCGGAGTCGACGTCGTCGTGGACGGTGACGAACGCGATCACGCGTTCACCCGTTGCGCTGTCGACGACACCGATCGCAGCCGCCGCCTCAACCGACGGATGTGACTGCAAAACGTTCTCCACTTCGGCCGGATGAACGTTGAAGCCGGCGACGATCACGAGGTCCTTGGTCCGGCCCGAGATCGACAGATGGCCGGACTCGTCGACGGTGGCCAGATCACCGGTCCGATACCAGCCGTCCTCGGTTCGGGTCCGCAACGTTGCCGCCTCATCGTTCCAGTAGCCGCGGCTCACCATCGGCCCGCGCACCCACACCTCGCCGATGTCGCCGATCAGTACATCCGTCCCGTCGGCATCGACCAGTCGACACTCGACGCCCGGCATTACGGGGCCGACCGAACCAACGTCCACATGATCAGCTCCGAAACCTGAACACAACACTCCACAGGTTTCGGTGAGGCCGTATCCCTCGCGAAGATCCACGCCCAGTTCGTCGCGCATCGTTCGAGCAACGGTCGGGTCGAGGGTAGATGCGCCCGAGAGCGACACCTGAAGTTGACGCAGCGGAGCTGACCGTTCGGCATCAAGCCTCGACAGGGCGCGCCACATGTTGGGCGGACCGGCCAGAATCGTGACGCCGAATTCGGTTATCTCCCCCAGTAGGCGTGAGACATCAAACTCATCGTGGAGCACGATGGTGGCGCCGACGGCGAGGCCGAGGTTGAGAATGACGTTCAACCCCAGCACGTGGAAGAGCGGCACGACCGCGATGGTGGCCTGGGCGGCCGAGTCGAAATCGACCCCGGTGGCGCGAACCGAAAGCAGTGAGGCCCGAAGATTTCGGTGGGTAAGGATGGCCGGTTTCGACGGTCCTGCCGTTCCGCTGGTGAAGAGAAGGACCGCGATGTCATCGCCGTCCACCGCAGCAGCTTCGGTCATGACGTTCAGCGGGGTACCCGCGGCGTTTCCGGCAAAGAGCACAGTGATCGACACCGAGCCTGCCACGGCCTCGATGGATCCGAGACCCGACTCCATGGAGGGACCGACCAGGATTTCAGCCAGGTTCACGGACTCGAGATCCCGCCGACGTTCGGCCTCTGGCGACAGGGGGTTCATCGGCACCGCAACCATCCCGGCAGCCAGACAGGCCAGATATCCGTAGGTGAACGAGAGGTCGTTCCGGCAGATCAATCCGATGTGGGAACCCCGGTTGTGCCGGCTGGTCAGATGGCCAGCCCAGCGGCCCGCCTCGGTTCGCAGATCGGTGATGTCTGCGACCTCACCGTCAGCAATCACCCGACTCGAATCTGAAGCGAGGAGGACGGAGAGCAGGTTGGCCGAATCGGTCACTGGATGATTTGACCACATCTCTCAAGATCCGTCGAACACCCGCCGAAGTCCTAAGGACGCACTTCGCGATTCCCACGTGTTTCGACGCTGGGAGTCGCCACCTCAAGACTGATTTTTCAACTCGCCGTGACCCATCGCCCCCATCCACCGCTGCGCATCGCAATGCTCCTCACCGGAGGAGTGCTCTGCCTTCTCGGTCTGGCATTGGCCGCCGGTGGCGAGCGGGCCCCGGCGAGCGCTACGGCCCAGCAGGTACTGGGGACTTCGACGATCAACGATGAGCCCGCTGAGCTTGCGTTCGTCAGCCCTGAGGCCGCTGAAGCTCAGTTGTTTCTGGAGCTCATCAACGACCTGCGCCGCACCCGAGGGGCCGACCCGCTTCTTGTCGATGCCGAACTCGAGTTGACCGCCAGCGCGTGGGCCGTCCATATGTCACAAACCCGTGACCTTGCACATGCAACCGACCTTTCGTTGGGAATTTCCAGCAACTGGCGCAAATTGGGCGAAAACGTCGGGGTCGCACCCGAACGGCAGTTGAACGAACTGTTCGAGGCCTTCGTGGCCTCGCCAACCCATCTCGCCAACCTCGTGGACCCCAGTTTCGATCTGGTCGGAATCGGCATCGTGCACGTGGACGGCAAGCTGTGGATGACCCAACGTTTCATGGACGTGAGCCCCACCGAAGCGGGCGTCGTTCTGGGTCGTACGACCGTCGCCACCGACTGACCGGCGGCAAACTGACCCTCCATCGTCGAAGGTTCTGTGCTACTCGAACCGCGACGCGAAGCCGATCCGGGCGGCGGTGAGAAACATGTCCTCGGTGTGGGTGAAGAGGGACCCGAGCACGCGGTCGATCTCGTCGGGTTCGGTGATCATTCGGTTGGGCAGGCGACCTTCGAGGTAGATTCCCTCGTCCTCGCCAACGGTGAACGCCATCCCGTACAACTTGGCGTTCCGCACGAGCAGGTGACGATAGAACCGGTCCAGGTTCTCAGCGGGGGCGGGAATGAAATAGGTTCGAAAGTGCAACGAGCGCTGCCCGAGCGTGAGCTCGGCCGAGTAGTGCTCCTTCGCTTCGCCGGTGAATCGGACGAACCAAGCGGGCGGTGTCTCGGAGATGCGTTCAATCGCGACCACCGCGGGATTCTGCAGCGCCTGGGTGGCCAGCGATGCGCTGATAAACGCATCGAGTTCGGCCAGTTCCTCGGCGGTGGAAAGAGCCGACATCAGCGGGCGAGAATGAACAGCTGCAGGGCGGCCGCGCCGAAGATCAGAAGCAGGAGCACGACAAGCGTGATGACGATGGAGGGTCTCATGACTCGGGATTCTCCTTGGTAGGGGCCAGCTGGACAGGCACCTGTTTGCTGGCGGCGTCGGTGCGTGACAGCTTCACCTGGTCGCCCTCCATCAACCGAAGTTCCTCTGCGGCCGAACCTCTGTTGACCGCAAGGGACAGGAGCCCACTGGCGTCACCGAGCACACCGATCGATCCGGTGCCGATCGCCGAGTAGGTGTGCACCGGCATGGCGGCCCGCGAAACGTGATCACCCTCGACCCGAACGGCCGGCCACGAGTCGACATCACCCGGGTCAACGTTGAGCTGCACATTGCCGAAACGATCGATCCACAACACTTCGGCTTCGATCTTGCCTTCATCGTTGGCTTGGGCGACCGGCAACACGCCGGGCAGCAGCAGGGCCGGGTCGATGGGAGTCCCCATCACCGCGGGATCGATACCCCGGGTCAGGTGAGCCGCCGCCGGCGCAAAGACGTCGCGACCGGCGAACGTGGCACCGATCGCGGGAAGGTGGAATTCGGGGTTGTCGAGAATCCACGCATTGGTGGCGCCGCCGACCATTCCAACCGCCGGGGCGAACAGACCGTTGTCGGGGCCGACCAGGTAACTCTGTCCCCCACCGACCTCGATACAGACGGCCTTGCGGTCGGTACCGACTCCGGGGTCGACAACGCCGAGCACGACTCCGGGCAGCAGGTACTGCGCCGATCGGGCGATGGCCAGACCGCCGGCCCGCACATCGTGGGCGTCGATGCCGTGGGTGATGTCGACGATTCGAACCGTCGGACTGATCGACCAGATGACCGATTTGGTCACTCCGACGGATTCGTCGGCCAGACCGAAATCGCTGACGAAAGAGATGGTCTCAAAACTCATCGGCTCGACCCCAATTCGCGACTCCTCGTCGTCGCAGCTGCGACGGCTTGGTGGAAGGCCGACCGGACGCCCTGTTCCTCCAGGATTCCGAGACCCGCTGCGGTGGTTCCGGCCGGCGTGGTGACGTCGGCTCGAAGTTGCGCAGCGTCCGCGCCATCGGCGATCAACATTGCGCCGGCCCCTGCGATCGTTTGGTAGGCAAGCTGCTGGGCAACCGGGCGCTGCAGGCCCGCCGCCACCCCTGCGTCCGTCATCGCTTCTGCAATGAGGAACACGTAGGCGGGGCCCGAGCCACTGAGCCCGGTCACGGCATCGATCTGTGGTTCGGTCACCGACACCACGGCTCCTACCGATCCGAGCACCTCGACACCCCATGCCAGATCGTCAGCGGAACCCGACGCTCCGATGGCTACCGCCGAGGCACCCATGCCGAAGAGCGCAGGTGTGTTCGGCATCGCCCGGACCACCACCGCGTCCGTGACCTGTTCCAGCGCGGTTGTAGTGATCCCGGCGCAGATGCTGAGTAGTCGGGGGATGGCCGGCAGCGCGTCAACGACCTCAACGGCGAGGTACGGCTTCACCGCCAGGATCGTGTCGACGCCTTCAACGGCGACGTCGGAAACGTTCACACCCGGGAACGCCGAGAGGACGGCCGCTCGGGCCTGTTCGGACGGTTCGACGATCGATAACTCCTCGGCCGATGCGAAGGTCCCGATCAGTCCCCCAAGAAGGGCCCGACCCATCTTTCCGCCCCCAATGATCTGCAGTTTCATCACTGTCGAGGCTACCTCTACCGCAGACGGCACCGGCCATACGACCGGGCGGTTAGCGGGGTCGGGTTATGCGTGGCAGGGCTGCAGATCGCGGGCCGACACGTCGGCGTAGATGCGACGGAGGCGGCCAGCCGAGGTGCTCCACGTATACGTGCGCGCTCGAGCCGCAGCGCTGATCGACATGCGGCGAGCCAGTAGCGGGTCGTCCAGCAGCAGGTCGACGTGGGCAGCCCACCGGTCGGGGTCGCGCTCTTCCATCAGGAAACCGGTGACGCCGGAATCGACCAGCGTGAGAAGACCGCCGACCGCACTGGCGATGACAGGGGTTCCACATGCCGATGCCTCGAGGGCGACGAGACCAAAGGACTCGCTTCGACTGGGGACCAGCGAGATGTCGGCCGCCCGGTAGAACGTGGACAGCAGGTGATGAGGCTGGGGAGCCACGAAACGAACCCGATCCCGAACGCCGAGATCGTCGATCAGAGTGTTGATTCGGTCGAGTTCGGCGTCGCCCTCGGCCCCGCTGGCACCGCCGATCACCCACAGCTCGGCGTCGGTATGTTCGCTGGCGGCAAGCGCCCCAACGGCGACATCGAGGCCCTTTAGCGGTTGGATACGTCCCACGAACAGCAGGATCGGATTGGAGCCGGCGCCAATCGCCTTGCGGGCTCCGGCTTGGCTACCGGGAGAGAAGAACGCCTGATCCACACCGGGAGGCACGATTTCGATTCGTTCACGGGGCGTGTTGTAGAACTCTTCAAGCTGCTCGGCCTCGGGCAAACAGTTGGCGAGCACCACATCTGCGCACGACATGACCTCTGCCTCGGCCCGGGCTCGGCTCTCGGGTTCGGGGTCGCCGTTCTCCGCCTTCACTCGAGCCAAGGTGTGGAACGTGGTGATGAGCGGGAGGTCGAGCATCTGCTTCAGCTGAAGACCGGCAACACCCGACAACCAGTAGTTGGCATGGATCGCGTCGGGGCCCCATTCCTCAAGATCGCGACGAACCCATTCGGAGAACTCGGGTACGTGCGACGCGAGTTCCTCTTTGGACTGCTCGACCGGGCCGGCTGGAACGTGAACAACCTCGAACCCAGGTTCGATGCTGACCCGCTCGGGAAGATCATCGGCCCACCGACGGGTGTACACCCGGCACTCGACGCCGGCCTGGGCCAACGCTCCGACCAGCTCGCGTACGTATACGTTCATGCCGCCGCCGTCGCCGGTTCCGGGCTGCGCAAGGGGGCTGGTGTGTAGCGACAGGATCGCCAGCCGCTGCATCAGTCGTCGGCCTCGTCGTTCATCTCGCTAGATGTTTCCCCGACGAACGATTTGTATACCTCGAGCAGTGCCCGCTTCTGAACGTCGTTGAGTTCTGGAGCGCTGCGTATTGCCGCGACGAGGTCTGACCGTTCGGAGGTCTCGTCGAGGATTCCCGCTTGCACGTAGAGCGTTTCGGCCGAGATGCTGAGGCCGCGGGCGATCTGTTGAAGGATGTCGGCCGAAGGTTTCCTCAGCCCGCGTTCGATCTGGGACAGGTAGGGGTTTGAGATGCCCGCCACCTCGGACAACTTTCGCAGAGACATCTCTGCCATGCGGCGTTGCTCGCGAATGAACTCGCCCAGATCGGGTTTCTTCGACTCGGTCATTTCAGAACGTCACCACCTTCGCCCATTGGATTGATCAGATCGTCGTACAGCTACGACTCGTCCGAGCTCAGAACAGCATCGACCGAGGCCTCGCCGTCGCGGTACCGCCGACCGATCTCGGACTGAATGGCGTCGATACGTTCGTGAAGTTGACGACGATTGCGGGAGAGGCCCTGTTCGAATTCGCTGATGCGGCCGAAGAGTTCGTCGAGTTCGGTCTGTCCGAGGTGTTGCACACCACTGAGAACCACCGGCGACGCAATTGCTTCCAATCGGTCGACCAATTCGTCTCCGACCACACCGGGTAGGCCGACCCGAACATCGGGGCGAGACCCCGGGGTTCGATTGGCCGCTTCATCGCTGAGGATGTCGGGCAGGTCATAGAGCAGACCCGCCACGCCCTCGCCGCTGCGTCGTCGCGCTTCGTGGATCACGATGTCCAGACGACCCTGGGCCAGTCGGCGCGCCATGGAGACGTCGCTCTCGACCGCGGCACAGCGGGTACGAAGCTCTCGCAGTTCAGGTAGCGGACGGCTACGAATGCCGTCTAGAACGTCGGCAGCGAGAAGCCCATCGATAATCGGAGTCACGTAAGAGAGGATAGTGCCCGAGATCGATGACGCACTGCTGATGTGACTATGCAGCTGCGAGCAGTGGCAAGAGGAACACCCAGAGCGGTGCCGCGATCATGGCGCTGTCGAGCCGCCGGAGGCCGGGAGCGTATGCACCACCCCGGGGCAGGACCGCCGATCCGAGCAGCTGGCCAACCACACACGACAACGCGGTGAGCACCGCAAAGGCGGTGAGGCTGTCCTGGGTCAGGGGCTCCGGCGGGATGAGACGGAGGCCGAACGTTGCCACGGTGACACTGACCAGACCTGCGACCGGACCCTCAAACGCATTGGACGACCCGGTGCCCACTAGGAAGTCAGCCGCTTCGTAGGCGGAAATGAGGACGAACAGGACGACGAACGCACGGGGTTCGGTCACCGCAACGGCGACAAGTGCTCCGCCGGCAACACCTACGGGAACGGCTGATCGAATGAGCAACGAACCGATTTCTATCGCACGGTCCAGCCCCACCCCACCGCCGAACCATGCACCACACAGCAGTGCCATTAGCGAGGCCACGACGGTCGAAAGCCCGAGGCCGAATGCGCCACCCCAGCCGCCGATCGCAGTGAGGAGTGCAAGCGTGGCTGCTGCGAATCGGAACGACTGAACGGCGATCGAGGCCCGTGCGTTAGTGGCGATACCACCGGCCGCCCTGTCGGTCATCCAGGCATGACCAACCTGAAAACCTGCGATGGTGACGGCGATGGACACCGGGATGATCGCCAACACCCCCTGGACCCAGGCGGCCGAAAGCACCGAAACGAACCAAACGATTCCAAGGGTGATCTTCGGACCTTCGGTGCGGTAGGGCACCGCATACCGGAAGTTGCTCCAACGATCTTCACGTTGAGCCGCCCGGTTGTTCAGGCCGGCCTGGCGTCGAGCCTTTCTGGCGACCCGCTGATCGCGTTCGGGGGCGACCTTTCCGGAATCGGGCAGGCCGCTGGTTGCGGTCATCCGCCCGAGACCGGCGGCAGCACGGCCACTTCATCGTTGGTGCCGACGGGGGTGTCGGCGGTGGCGGGAGAGCCGTTGACCCACACCTGGGATGCGGCGACGACGGCGGCGAACTGTTCGCCGTAGGTGGCTTCGGCGGAACGCAGGATGGAATCGACGGTTCCGTCAGCCACTTCCAGACGGCCGGAACCGGCCGCCTCTCGGGCTTGGGCGAAGAGACGTAAACGAGCCACGAAGTTGAGTGTAGGGAGCCCATACTGGGGAGTAATGGTCACCTCTCTTGTTCTTGTCCGGCACGGGCAGTCCACCTGGAACGCCCAACGGCGGTGGCAAGGACAGGCGGACCCTCCCCTGAGCGAACTCGGCCACGATCAGGCCCGAGCCGCAGCGACGTCACTACGAAACCTCGTTCCGACCATCGACCTCGCCGTCAGCTCGCCTCAGGTCCGCGCGGCCGTTACCGCAGACATCCTCGTCGCCGGGGCCTATCCCCACATACGGGTCGAAGACATCGAACGGCTGTCGGATCTCCGGGAACGGTCGGCCGGCCCATGGAGCGGCTTGACCCGCGACGACATCGAGGAGCAATACCCCAGTTACCTGGCTGACGACCGGCGTCCCGAGGGGTACGAATCAGACGAATCCCTGTTCACAAGGGTGGAACAGACGTTGTTGGGACTGGCGAAACGCCACCCGGGAACGATCATTCTGGCGGTTTGCCACGGTGGTGTCATCAACACGCTGGCCTCGGAACTGGGAGCGGCTTCGGGTCGTATGCCCAACCTGTCCGGCTACCGGGTTACCGCAACGGCGGAGACGCTCACGATGGGCGAACGATTCGACCTCCTCGACCCCGCCGCCCAAACCGGAGGCGACGCCCGCCGGGTCTAACCCTCTCCAAATTCCTGATGGGGACTACATCTCACGGTGTTAACGAGGGGTAGAAGGGGTCCGATGTAGTTGCCATCAGGAAGAACGAAACGGGTGCAGTGTGCTCACGCGTGTGGGGCGACCGTTGCACTGTTGCCACGGGCGGCTGCAGAAGTCTGTGATCTTCGAGGCCTGTGGGAAGACCGATCGCTGTTGGGTTAGCCGAGTTCGGCGAGCGTTGCGTCGATCGAATCGAGCTCGAGCACAACTGCGTCGAGGTCTGACATCGAGGGCAGCGCAACGTCGAGATCGGTTGGGGGTGTGGGGGTCACCGGCCTGGCGGGACTCACTGAGGCCTGCGGGGACATCACCTGCGTATCACCGAACTCGGGGGACATGACCGACGAGCGTAGTGCTGCAACACCCCTCAGTGGTGGCACTGGCCAGGTCTTGCGAACGTGCACTTTCGTGGATCGAGGCGCGCACTGTCGCCTGCAGCCAGACCCAAACCGACCTAAGACGACGTCAACTACCCCGAAACGACGGTTTCGAGCGGTTCGGGCGGGTTCGGCGCATTAATGAGCGGTTCGGGGTAGTTCGGGACCGATCCGACCAGACGAACGCACCTGCGGCGTTCTTCCTGATGGCAGCTACATCGGCGTGCTTCTACCCCTCGCAAACACCGCCAGATGTCGTCCCCATCAGGAATTTGCAGGGTTATTCGACGAGGTTGTTGGACAGGGGTATCCGGGCGAAGGTGACGGCGCGGGGGATGATGTCGAGGTCGAGCGGGATGACCTCCACCGAGTCGGCCGTTGCGACCACTACGTTGCTGGAGGACGAGGACCGGCGCAGAACGACCGCCGTTGAACCGTCGAACGCCAACGATTCGACCACCTCACCCGAGGCTCCGATCGGCTGGTCCAGAATCTGAGCGCCCGAAGTCAACTCGACCGCCCGCAGCGTGGTTTCGAGTTCGACGCCGTCCTCCCGGTACTCGATGAGCGTGTAGGCGACGGCCTCCCCATCGGGGCTCAGCGCCACCGCACCGACCGTCGGGCGGGAGTTCTGATCGCAGGCGATAACACCGAACGGATCGATGGTCAGAGGCATGCCATCGCTTCGCAGGAACGAAACCGACCCGCAGGCATCGTCGCTCCGAGCGATGGCAACGATGGCGCCCGAACTGGACAGATCGACGATCTCTTCACCCAATTGCAGGGCTGCGAACGGCACGACGTCATTGTCGATCAGCCGGGTTCTGGTGATCTGACCGGCCCGAATCGAGAGGGTCTCGGGAGTGCCGGCGGCGAAGCCGACTTCGAGCAGTTCGCCCTCGACTTCCACCATACGGGGTTCGCCGCCGGTGCCGGGGAACCACATGATCTCGCCCGTGTCCGCCTGCAGCACGAGACCGCCGAAAAGGTCATCGTGCACCTCGGTCCATTGGATCTGCGGTTCGGGTTCGGTGGTTGTGGTGATGATGGTGGAGCTGCTGGAGCTCGTCCCAAAAACGGGAGGGGCGGTGGTGGTCGTTTCTTCGGGCTCGGGTTCTGGTTCGGGGTCCGGCTCGGGTCCGGCGAGCCCGCTGAGAGCCAGGGGAATCAGATCCGAGAATCGCTCCGGCCCCGAGCTGCGACGTTCGATCAACCCGATCCCCTCTCCGGAGATCACGACGATCGACGGCAGATAGTCGGGCGGCCGAGGTGGCAGCGCCTCCACTGCGAACCCGCCCGGGTCACCGGAACTTGAGCTCCCACCATCCGCGGCGGAAGGTTCGTTTTCGATCGGCGAGGTAGACGAGGTCGGGAACGAGCCGAGGTACGGCTCACCCAGCGAACCACATGCGCTCGCGGCGAGGGCCACGGCCACCGACACGGCGCCAATCGAGGTCTGGCGGGCCCATCTCATCGCCCATATCGTCGCGCAGAATTGTCGTGGGTGAGAGGAGGGCGGGCCGGACCCGGTCCCGAGGGGGCCATTTGGCCCGGGGCGTTGGGCAGAATTCGTTTTCAAGCCTTGCGGACTTTGCGCCGACACCTTCAGGGACCGCCGTCCACACGGCGAGAGAACCGTGTTCCAGCAGGCGGAAAGGCTTGTCTTCAATGAAACGACGTATTGCACTCATCGCAGGAGTGGCGGCCGCACTTTCGCTGTTCTTCGCCAGCCCGGCTTCGGCAGAGGCGGTGGACACCTCGGATCCGAAGGTGTTCGTCGACAATGCCTTCATCCTGGTCTGTGCGGCGCTGGTGGTGTTCATGCAGGCTGGCTTCGCCATGGTGGAAGCGGGCCTTACCCGCTCGAAGAACGCCGCCCACATGATGTTGAAGAACCTCCTCGACTTCGTCGTCGGTGCGATCGGTTTCTCCCTGATCGGCTACCACATCGCCTTCAGCGGTGCTGACTACATCGGTTTCACCTGGTTGTGGACCGGACCGGTGGAACAGGCCGTGGGTGCCCCCAACCTCACGATGCCCGTCCACCTGCTGTTCAACCTGGGTTTCGCCGCTGCGGCTGCGACCATCGTTTCTGGCGCAGTGGCCGAACGGGTGCAGTTCCGGGCCTACTTCATCTACGCCGCCGTCATCTCCGGACTGTTCTACCCGATCGTGGTGAGCTGGGTATGGGGCGGAGGCTGGCTCGACGGCATGGGCTTCATCGATTTCGCCGGCTCCAGCGTGGTTCACGTCACCGGCGGCGCCGCCGCTCTCACCGGCGCCCTGATCCTCGGCCCCCGAATCGGTCGCTTCGACGAAGACGGCAACTCGATTCCGATCCCGGGCCACAACGTGCCCCTCGCCATCATCGGCGTGTTCATCCTCCTCGTCGGCTGGTTCGGCTTCAACGGCGGCTCCGGGCTCTCGGCCGATCTCACCATTGGCTGGGTTGTTCTGATGACCGCGATCGCTGCGGGTGCCGGTGGTATCGGCGCAACGATCGCCTCGTGGGTCACCCTAAAGACCCCCGACGTAACACTCATCGGTAACGGCCTGCTCGGCGGTCTGGTCGGCATCACCGCCGGTGCCGCCAACGTGAACCTGATCGGAGCGGTCCTCATCGGATTCATCTCCGGCGTGCTCGCCGCCAACGGCGTACTGCTCCTCGATCGGGTCCGAATCGACGACCCGGTCGGTGCTATCCCCGTTCACCTGATGTGCGGCATCTGGGGAACCATCGCCGTGGGCATCTTCGCCACCCCGACCGCAACCGCAACCGGAGAGGGCCCCACCGGCCTGTTGTTCGGCGGTTCACCTTCGCTGCTGATCACCCAGATCACCGGCGCCGCCGCAATCTTCGGCTTCGTCGCCATCGTCTCCTCCGTGATGTTCAGCATCATGAAGTCGGTCGGCGTGCTGCGGGTCAGCGCGGCTGAAGAAATGCTCGGCCTCGACATCGCCGAACATGCCACCCCCGCCTACAACGACGACTACGTCGACTATGCCGACGTGGACATGGACGACCGTGACGAGTTCGACACCTTCCTCGACGAGCTGACGACCGTCGACTGATTGACTGGATCCACCCATGAGCCAACAAGATCATCTCGAGTTGGTCCGTCAGGCGCGAGAGCGGCTGCAGAACCAAGAGCTCCAGGACCGTGAGGCAGCCTCTGGCGGCGGGCGATCTCCCGGCGCTCCCAACCCGAAGGACGACAAGGTGCTGATGTACCGCGGTCGTGTGATCCGGGGGGCCGGAGGCAGCGCACCGGGCGCCCCTTCCGGGCGCGGCAGGGCGCCTCAGCCGAGAGGCCGTGGTGGCAAGAGCGACGCCAAAGCCAAACTGGAGCAGTTGACCGACCTGTACAACGACGGCCTGCTCACCAAGGCCGAGTACGACACTAAACGAGCCCAGGTCATCTCCGAGCTCTAACCCCAGGGCCCAAGCCCAACTGAATCGATGCCGCCCCCGGACGAGGCGGCCAAGACCTCTCTCACGGGTCGGCTGCCTAGAAAGCGGCCGACCTTTGAGGTTTTGAAACTAGGGAAGCAGCGAACGCCCGGCCTTCACATCCGACAGCACCTGCTGCATCGTCGCCGCATCGAGCGGGCGTGCGAACAGATTGCCCTGGGCGGTTCGGCACCCCATGGATCGCAGGACGGCCAACTGCTCTGCGGACTCCACGCCCTGCACGGTGACGCTGAGTCCCGCCAGTTCGGCGATCCGGACCAGCGCCCCGACGAACCCGGCCGAAACGTCATTGGTGACGACCTGCTTGGTGAGCCTGCGGTCGATCTTCACGGTGGAAAAAGGCAGCCGCTGAAGCTCGGACAGGTCGACCCGTCCGCTACCGAAGGAGCCGATGGCGGCCTCGGCGCCCTTTGCCACCAGCGAACGGAGCACATCGAAGATGTATCCCTCGTCCTCGGTGGGATGCTCGGACAGCTCCAGTCCCAAACGCATCCGTTCATCGACGCCCGCCGCAGCGGCCATCTTCGATCCGAAGTCGGGGGCGAGAACCTCGACGGGATGAACGTTGAGCCACAGGGTGACTGGGTCGAGCAATCCGGACGTGATCCAGGCGTACACCTGGCGCAGTCCCTCCTCCATGACCTGACGGCCAAGAGGCACGTGGAGCGACGCCCGAGTGGCCGCCGCAAAGAGATCACTGTTCAGAATGACCGAACCGCCGACTTCCCAGTGCACGTACGCCTTGATCGCGGTGATTCGGCCGGTTTCGATGTCGATGTCGGGCTGATATCGGGTGGACAGCTGTTTGTTGACGACGGCCTGATGCAGCAGGCGGGCCATCTCGTCGGCTCGGTTCTCCCGGGCCCGCTGGTACGGGTGGAACATCACGGCAACCCGCGACGCGTCGGTTTCGGCCAGAGCCAGTTTCGAACCTGACAGGAGGTCTTCCACGTTCGCCGTCTCGGGGTCGAGGACGGCTCCACCGACCCGGGGGCCGAGCAGAATCAGCAATCCGTCGACCAGAACAGGCTCCGCCATCCTTCGGGTTATCTCTCGAAGGATCTCGTCGCCGTCACCGCGACGCTTGAGGTCTGGAACAAAACCGACGACATCACCGGACTGGGTTCCGACCGCTCGGATGCCGGGATGAATCGAATGGAGAACGTTGGCGAGTTCGGGCCGTAGTTCGCTGAGCTGCCGTTCATCGTCGGAGATCAAGCCGAACGGTCGGTGATTCATCCGGAAGACGAGCACCGAACCCTCCGCGGCCCGAGCGCGGTCAACCTCGCTCTGGAGCAGAGCGGTGAGCTGCTGGATGCTGTAGGGAGACTGGACCCAGTGGTCACGAACCTCATCACCCAGCGGAAGGCCGGCCCGCAGGCGCTGCATCAATGATCCCCGGATCTGTGCTGGCTGCTGCTGGTTCACGTTTGGGCTTCCTATCGCACGTCTCGAATGGCGACCAAGATGGCACCGCTCGTCTCTCGAACCCCGTCGGCATCTCTATTCATCGCTTAAGCACTGGTGAGGTCTTTGGGCCATCGCCATAGGCACCGCGGCCCATATCGGTGAGCAGGCCTGCCGGGAAGACCGGAATCTTCTCAATGAGCGCTGGATTCTTACCGAAAGGACATCCGGACGGGATGTGGAATCCCGCTGGTAACTCTTGCCCGGAGGCTTCCCGTTGCGCATTAAATCCAAACTTTTCGCACTGTTTGCGATTCCAATCCTCGCTCTCGTCGCCGCTGGTTTCGTCGGGTTCCGGAATCAGAACATCGCCGCCACCGAGGCGAACACCGCCCTCGATCAGGTCGCCGTCACCCAGGCGGTCCATCGGGCCAGCAACGCCATCGCCGTCGAGCGGCTGAGCCGCCTGCAGTTCGGCGCCGACAACGTGCTTATCCGAAGCAACACCAACGAGGCCGTTAACGCCCTGTCGAGCGATCGCTATGACTTCCCGGCCGAACAGCTCGACCTCGCCGTGGCCGCAATCGCCGCTGGCCGACAATTCGACAGCCCCTGGATCGCAGCACCGAACTACAGCCAGGCGATTCAGACGCTCACCTCGACGATCGATGGTCAGGCATCCAACGTGAAGGACGGCGAGGTCTTCACCAACCTGCTCGTCTCGATCGCCACCAACCGCTCACTAGAGGCCCGTGATCTCGCATGGATCTCCTACTTCGCGGACGAGCAGTTCTCCCAACCGAACATCGTGCAGGTCAGCTCGATCTTCGCAGGCGCCGACACCGCTCAGCTGAACGCGATTGAGTTGGCAACCGGCGAGGACCGCGCCCGCCTCGAGGCCGCCCTCAGCTCTCCCGAGGTCGTTGCACTTGCAGAAGCGCAGGCCGTG
>CALGOA010000099.1 GCA_937958015.1 uncultured Acidimicrobiales bacterium
TCTTCGAGGTCGAGAACGGGGTAGTCCTCTTCCTTTCCAGCGGTGGTGTGGGGGGCGAGCGCCTCTTCGAGGTCGACCATGGAGCTGAGGCTGGAGGGCGGCGGGGGACTGGCGGCGTCGGCCTTCGCATCGGCGGTTCGGGCTTCGGTTGCCGACTCGCCGGTCGGGCGGATCAATGTGGTGGTGACTTCGGGCATGTCGCCGAGCGGGAGGGTGGCCGCATCGACCACGAGGGTGTCGGCGCTTCGATCGCCGAGGCGCTGGTTCTCTTCGTTCCGTGAGGCGACGATCCAGCCGAGCAGGCCGGGAATCACGTAGGGGAACAGATCGACGGCGCCCACGAGGTACCGGCGCAGGTAACTGTCGAGCGGCGGCTTGTTGCCCTTCTTGTCGGTGACCATCAGACCAAAGGCACGATGGCCAACCGACCATCCGGTGTTGGCCGGGACGAGTACCCACGCGATGAGGGAGAAGATCAGCAGCGACAGGATGCCCAGCACCAGACCCCGACCGTGCAGCGAGTAGTAGTAGTCGCCGATCACCTGACCGCGGTTAAGGCCCTCCCGAATTTCCGCCAGTGCCTGTAGCTGTGGGTCGGAGTAGATGGGCGTGCCATCGGGGCGGCGTTGCGCGATCTGGAAACGGACGGCCAGTCGATAGAGGACGAGGAGCCAGAGGAACCCAACGAGAAAGAGGTCAACCGCAGAGGCTGCTATTCGGCGGGGCAGCACGGATGTCTGCGACGGAGCGATCACCCCTCCATTGTTGTCGCCAATCCGAGTAAATGCTTGGACCCCAAGGAGTTTGCAGAGCGCGTGGGGCCCAGTGGTCGCTGGATAACCTTTGCGCCATGTCAGAAGGCGCAACGCCCAATCCAGAACTGTTCGATCAGATCGTCAACCTGTGCAAGCGCCGAGGTTTTGTGTTTCCCTCGGCCGAGATCTACGGCGGTTTCCGCTCGACCTACGACTATGGGCCGGTCGGAGTGCTCATGTTACGCAACGTCAAGGACGCCTGGTGGCGCTCCATGGTGCAGAAACGTCACGATGTGGTCGGCCTCGATGCGTCGATCCTGGGGCCACCCCAGGTCTGGGAGGCCTCGGGTCACCTTGCCAACTTCACCGATCCGCTCGTCGACTGCAAAGAGTGTGGTCAACGATTCCGGGAGGACAAGCTGGACGATCCGAACCTCTGTCCCAACTGCGACTCGAAGAATTCCTTCACCGAGGCCCGTCAGTTCAACCTGATGTTCAAAACCGAAGCCGGTCCAGTGGCCGGCAAGGGTGCCGAGGCCTACCTGCGACCCGAAACCGCCCAGGGCATGTTCATCAACTTCTCGAACGTGCAGAACTCGACCCGCAAGAAGCCGCCTTTTGGCATCGCCCAGATCGGCAAGAGTTTCCGAAACGAGATCACCCCGGGCAACTTCGTCTTCCGCACCCGCGAGTTCGAGCAGATGGAGATGGAGTTCTTCGTCCCGCCCGAGGACGCCGACACCTGGTATCAGTACTGGTGCACCGAACGCATGAACTGGTACACCGAACACGGCATGACCGCCGAACACGTGCGCCTGCGGCCCCACGATGCCGACGAACTAAGTCATTACTCGTCGGGCACGAGCGACGTCGAGTACCTGTTTCCGTGGGGCTGGGATGAACTGGAGGGGATCGCCAATCGGGGCGATTTCGACCTCACCCAACACGCCGAACACAGCGGTAGCAAGCTCGACTTTTTCGACCAGGCGAACGACCGTCGGTACCTGCCGCATGTGATCGAACCGGCCGCCGGCGCCACCCGCACCATGATGGCGTTCCTGATGGACGCCTACGACGTGGAGAAGGTGGGCGAGGAGGAACGGACCGTGCTGCATCTGCACCCCCGCCTGGCACCGTACGTCGCCGCCGTGTTGCCGTTGTCCAAGAAACCCGAACTGATGGAGCCGTCGAAGAAACTGTTCGCCGAGTTGGCCGATCACTTCAATACCGATTTCGACGAAACCCAGGGCATCGGAAAGCGTTACCGCCGCCAGGACGAGATTGGCACGCCCTACTGCGTCACGTTCGACTTCGATTCGCTCGAAGATCATGCGGTGACCATCCGCAACCGCGACACCATGGAGCAGGAGCGCATCCCACTCACCGGCGTCGCCGCCTGGATCAACGACAAGCTCTAACCGGATCCCACGCTTCCGGTTGCATAAGTGGCACTGGGCGCACGGTTTCGCTTCCGGTTGCCCCCACTCCGCCGGCACGTTCTGCTTCCGGTTGCAGAGGTGGCCAGGGGCGCGCAGTTGTGCTTCCGGTTGCGCGGTGTCCTGGGTCAGCCAGCGGCTCGTCGGGTCGCGGCCTCCCGGCGGCTCACGATGACCTCAGCCATCTGATCGAAGGTACGCGATGACTCCCTGGTCATCATGTAGTGACTGGCGCGAACTACGCAGTACGAGTGAGACATCGCCACCAGGTCGCGTCGTCGGTCGTTGTCGTGGGCCTGGCTCACCTGACGGAACCTGCGGCCGTCGGCTTCGGCGATCGTGGCACCGATCGGTTCACACGCGTCCACAATCCCGCGGCGGCCGTCATACCACGGCGGGCGAAACTGCCGAGTGAGGACAACCCCGCGTTCGGCCAATCCCTCGAACATGATCTGTTCGAGCACCGATTCGGGAAACGGTTGGTCATCGAGCATCTCCTCAAGCACCGAGACCAGGACAGATCCGTTCCTGACACCTTTTCCCCGGTTGTCCAGGACGAACTGCTGAAAGGCCTCCGCCGTTGGCCGCTTGGCGATGAACTGGGTCTCCAGCAGGTGGATCAGCCGCTTCCCGCTCCAGGTTCGTCCGATATCGAACAGGGTCTGGGTTGGCGAGGTGAGGCGAAGACCGTCGAGGCGCTCGTGGGTTTCGGCGGGGTTGAACCGGCGGGAGCGAACAACACGAACGCCCGGAATCTGGATCGACGATGGCGCCTGCTGCACCACAACGATCGGTGTCGCCGGCACACCGAATCCATGGAGCCGACCCGCTGTCTCGAACCCCGCTGCCGATTCGGGCAGGGCTGACAGCGCAATCCGCAGAATGGTGTCGGGTCGTCGAAGCGCCGGCACCAGGTAGTGGCCGCGGCAGAACCGCTCCAGTTGGCCCGATCGCACTCGACGACTGATTCCACCCGGAGAAACCCCCTGATCGGTCAGCCACTGTGAGGTGACGAAGCCGGTTTGGCCCGCCCCTTCCATGATGAGTTCATCTACCGTTCGGTTCCGCCGTTGGTTCATTTCTGCAGTGTGCGCCGGGGGTGTGACACTCGATTCGACCATCGGGGGCCGCAACAACGAGCCCGGAAGCGGACCCCACTCTTCCGGTTGCATAAGTGGCCCTGGGCGCGCAGTTGTGCTTCCGGTTGGGTGGGTTACGGCTCGCGGTGGCGGCGGACGTGTCGGCAAGCGCATGTCTCACCCCGGTCCTATCCTCTGAGTGTGGGCATTGTGGACGAGGACGTGGCGAGGGTTCGCGACGAGAGCGACATCGTTCAGGTCATCAGTAGTTACACCCAGCTCAAGCGGGTAGGCAACCGGTTCAGCGGCCTCTGCCCGTTCCACAGCGAACGATCGGGATCGTTCTCGGTTAATGCCGAACGCAACCTGTACTACTGCTTCGGTTGTCAGGTAAAGGGCGACATCATCACCTTCGTTCGCGAGAAAGAAGGTCTGGATTTCGTCGAGGCGGTCGAATGGTTGGCCGCAAAGAACGGCATCCAACTTCGTTACACCGACGCCAACCAGGGCAAGGATCGAAAACGCAAGGAACATCTGCAGGAGTTGATCAAGACCGCGTCGGACTGGTATCACGAACTGCTGCTCACCAGTTCCTCGGCCGCTCCCGCCCGCGCCTACCTGCGAGACCGCGGTTTCAACGGCGAACTTGTCCGCCAGTTTCAGATGGGGTGGGCACCAGACGACTGGGATCAGCTCGCCAAACATCTGAAGGTGTCGAACAAGGACCTGGTCGATGCAGGGCTTGGACTCATCAATCGCCGGAACAAACAGCAGGACTGGTTCCGGGCCCGGGTGATGTTCCCGATCGTCGACGCCCGGGGCAATCACATCGGTTTCGGCGGCCGTGTGCTTCCGGGAGGCGAGGGTGCCAAGTACATGAACAGCAAGGACTCCCTCGTCTACAACAAGAGCAGCGTGTTGTACGGCATGGACCGGGCCAAGAGCAACATCGTCACCGCCGAGGAAGTGGTGATCTGTGAGGGCTACACCGACGTGATCGGTTACAACATTGCGGGCGTGCCCCGTGCGGTCGCTACGTGCGGTACCGCGTTGACCGAACGTCATGTGAAGGAACTGAAGAAGTACTGCAATCGGGTGATCCTCAGCTTCGACGGTGACTCTGCTGGCCAGAATGCAGCTGCGAAGTTCTACCAGTGGGAGAAGGAGTACGACCTCGACGTGCGGGTCGTTGATCTACCGGCCGGCGCCGACCCCGGCGACATGGCCTTCTCGAATCCCGCCCGCCTGGCGGCGGCGGTCAGTGAAGCCCGACCGTTCCTGGAGTTCCGGGTCAATCGGGTGCTGAAGGGCGCCGACATGGACACCGTCGAGGGTCGGGCCCGGGCCGCTGAAGAGGCGTTATCGGTGGTCTCGGAACATCCCGATGCGCTCGTGCAGGACGCCTATGCGTTGCAGATCGCCGACCACACCCAGATGGCACCGGAGACGATCCGATCCATGCTTCGCTCTCCCGGAGCGCGCCGAGCAACCGCCGGTGCCGGAAGCCGAACCCAATCTGGGTCGGGGTCAAACGGTCGCTCGCAACAGTCAAACGGTGGTGGGTACGGATCGCCACCCGATAGTTACTACGATCAGCAG
>CALGOA010000100.1 GCA_937958015.1 uncultured Acidimicrobiales bacterium
GGTGATCGCCGCGTTGTGAACTCCGAGTCGAGCGGACCCAACCGACGCAAGGTGGCCGACCGACGAGCTAAGGATCTCGAGCCTGGCATGACCCGACTGTTCGTCGCGGCCGGATACAACTTCGGGGTGAGACCGGGCGACATCGTGGGATCCTTCGCCGGCGAGTCGGGGCTGTCAGGTAAAGAGATCGGGAACATCGATATTCGAGAGAGCTTCACGCTGGTCGAGGTACCCGAGGCTCTCGCCGATGACGTGATAAGTGCCATGGCCGACGGGACGATCAAGGGCCGCCAGATCGAGGTGCGGCGCGAGCGGTATTAGCCTTCGTCAACGATCTCCTTCCAACCCAACCGATGAGCCGGGCTCGAAGGGATATGAGGCCGCAAACTCCTCGCTTGCTGCCACATAGAACACCACCTCTGACCTGGACAGAGTGGCAAGGTCCGGATTCGATTCGAACTGGTTGGTTCCCCGCAGCAAGTCCAGCCAATAGTTGAAGCCGTCGGGGTCGAAGTCTCGGCCAAGGATGTTCTCGTAGATCCGCCGAAGGTACTCTTCGTCGTTGGTTCCGGAATACGCCGTTTCGAACTCGCGACTCTGGGCGAACCAGTGCGATGCGGCGAACGGCGTCAGTGCGGCGTCGGTTCGGTTGAGTTCGAGCCAGTAGACCGCACCGCCAGCGTCGGGCGTGCGATTGAAGAACGCCTGATAAAGTCGGAGGATCGCAGGGCCCGACGAGCGGTCGTAGTCATCGGCGGCCAGAATCTGATCCAGGGTGACGGCGCTCGCCACGGTGCGTTCGTAGGCTCGACAGTTCGGACTGGTGGGTGGATCGAAGTACGTCAGCTCAGCGCCGAATTCGCCAACGACGACATCCTCGGCCGAAAGGGCGATAAAGGTCCCAAAGTTGGGACGGCGTTCGAGCGATGGGCTCGCCAACCGCGCCTCGGAATACCCACCCGCGCCATCGGGGGCATAAAGGAACGCTCCACCCGCCCCGCCATTGTCCTGGGCTGCACTGACCAGAATCCTGCCGTTCTCGTCGATGTCGACGTCTCGGCCAAACGTGGAGCTGCCGTCGACGCAGATACTTCGCAGAACTTTTACGAAGTAGCCGTCGGATGTCGGCGTGTAGACAACGGCTGCACCGCGGGGCGGATCGTTCCCGGCCGGCGGACCGGAACCGGGCATCCCGACGACCAATATTCCATTCGACATGGCAACATCGATCCCGAACAGATCGTTTTGCTGGCTGCCGGACAACTCAATCCGGTCGACAGAGAATGTCGTTGACGTCTGCGGCTTGAACACATAGACGTTGCCAGCGCCCTGGTTAGCGACCGCCTCCCCGACGACGATCGTCCCGTCGGACAACTCGAGCGACAGACCCGTTGGATTGAATTCCGTCTTGTCATTGGGCACGATCTCGCCGACGTAGCCGTACTCCGATCCGTCGAAGTCGTACACGAGCACTTCCAGACCGCGCAGGGGTGTCGTACTGACCAGAATCCGATCCGCTTCGACCGCGACGTTTTGACCAAACCCGTCGCCGAACTCGCCGATCGAATCCGTCAGTTCATAGATGTCATAGGAGCCATCGAGCTGGGGTCGAAGCACGTGCACCCGACCCCTACCCCCGTCGAAGTCCGGATCGCCAACGATGATCATTCCGTCTTCCAGGTCCACCGGCCGAAACCGACTTCCCGGCAACGGAATGCTGTAGGTAGCTCCGTCGTCGTCACGAAGTGAAATGAAGCCATCGCCGGCGATGACGACCTTACCGTCGTCGGCTGCAGAGTTGCCCGAAAGGTCGAGGGTGACGGTGTCGGACGCTGCGTGGGGTACTCCCCAGGACAACGGCGCCAACACGGCAACCACCGCGATGAACACCAAGAACGATCGACGGTGCCTACCCATCAGCGCAGGATATCGGACCGATACATGCATGGACAAGCAGTTGCCCGGATAGGCAGAACAAGCTCTCGGTGACCGGTGGGCGCCAACTCCAACACTCTCGACTCGAAACCCTCAGCGACGGTCGGTCGGTTGGCGTAGCTGGGTTCAGTTGAGCCTCACCGGCATGAGTAACGAAACGTGACTCCCGTTCGTGGCCGATCGGAAGAGGATGGGACGAAGCGGGTCGGGCCCGATTTCGATTGCGAGTTCGGCCCCGATGGCGTTGGCAGCAGCTTCGATCCCGTAGGCGGGATCGATTGCGACATGGGCGCACGGTCCATGCCGGTCTCCGTCGATTCGTGAGTCGACGTCTCGGCGTTGAAGTCGCAGATGATGCTCGTCGGCGCTCAGCAGTACCGCTCCTCCAGCGTCATCGAATCTCTCAAGGGCCTCGATGAACTGGTGGCGGTCGACGAGAATCGACGTCGCTGGGTTCGGCGGTGCGAGAACCTGCTCGTAGTCGGGGAAGTCTGCAGGTACAACCTGGGCCGAGACCGTGACCTCGCCGTCGCCGGTCGCCGTCAGTGTCTCACCGTCGAGTGCTAGCCGAATGTCGCTTCCTGGACGCAGTTCGGTCATCCAGCGACGGGCCGCTGCAGCGGGGAGGAGTGCTGCGAACTCGGGGCCGGTCTCGAGCGCCACAAGGTCTCTCACAGCCAGTCGGTGGGTATCGGTCGTGACGACTCGGATCGAGTTCGCTCTGACCTCCACCAGGACCGTCATCAGATGAGGGTGCTCGGCGTTGGTCGATGCGAACGGTAGTACCTGGTCGAAGGCATGGATCAGGTCAGCTCCTGCGACCGTGGTGGTCCGGGTCATTCTGGATTCGGGGGCAGATCCAAGGAGCTGCGCCGTCCGCTGAGCTTCGTGAAGTTGTACCTGAAGTCCCGAGATGTGCGCATCCACGAGTTGGTGGACCTCGGCGTCAGGCAGTGCGAGCGCCTCGTGAACCGTTGTGAGCGGAACGCCGATTACGCGAAGGTCCCGGATGAGACGACCGGACGCCACCTGGTCTGGATGAAACGATCGATAGCCGCTGTCGGGATCGATGCGGGCAGGGATGAGGAGCCCGCGGTCGGCGTAGAACCGGAGTGCGCTGACGGAGATCCCGACAAGCTTCGCAAACTCTCCGATGCCAAGAAGGTGATCCATCGACCCGATCAGACCACAGGTTGGGATGCCAGACCGTCATCGACGGCCGCGGTGAACCGTTCCAGACGGCGAACCAGTTCGGGCCGCATCGGGCCAGCGGTCTCGAAGAACTCGACGTCGAGCAGTGTTTCCGGTCCGAACGTCTCGGTTCCATCGAACTGGTCGGCGGTGAGATCGTGTTCGGTGCCGTCTGGGAGAACGTTCCAGTAGTGATGCTCGCTGAGTACGCCGTTTCGAAATACCTGTGCGAGCTTGAGGTCGCCGCCAAGATGCGATCGGACCACGAGCGCAGTGACATCGCAGTGACCCGCCGACGGATTCGCCGGCGACCATTCGCTGTCACCTCCTGCAGTGGTGGCGCTCCAGGCGGAGCGAATGGCTGTTGTGAGTTGTGGATCGATCATGAACCCAAGCCTCGTGGCTCAACCAACATGAGAGTCAAGCGAAATAGGATCAACTCCGACTTGACTGCTTTAGTGCTCAAGCCGAGATCTGCTCGACTTGATCAGATCAAGACTGCGTTGCCGGCCCGGGCCGGCATTGCGTACCACGGCATAGAGGCAGATACCGCAAAACTGCGCTGAGTCGGCGAGTCGAGAGAAGAGAGGTCGAATGAGTCTGACCAAGGCTGAGAAAACTGTCTACTCGATCCTCGGAGTAGTCCTCGTTCTACTCTTCGGTGCTGCCCTGTCGGGCTTCGGGCTCCACATCCTCCTGCTCGGATCCCTCGGCGGACTCCTGGTCTTCCCAGTAATCATCATGTTCACAGTCATCTCACGAAGCAGCGATGAAACACCACCACCGCCATAAGCGCAGCCGGTGAGTATCAACAGTGCGTATGGGCCGATTTGGCACACCCGTTGGTCGGAGAATCGCGTCGTTATACCCGGTGTTATCCAACGGTCTTCCCGCTCGTCGGCGCCGCTCGATCTCGTCGCCTCATGTTCAAGAGTCCTGCGCTGCCTGACGACAAGCAAACATGTTGAAACAGACGAGTGGCCGCATCGTCGTACTGACGGTCCTCGCTGTGACCGTGGGAGTCGCAGGGCTGGGATTGTGGTCGGTTTCCCGTTCGGACTCGACCTTTACCACCGCCGGTCAGGTGGTTACCACCAGCACTGTTCCGGCTGACCCCATCACTACCGGGCCGCCACAAGAGTTCACCTCGGTTTCCGACGGAATGGCGGGCCAGTGCCAGCCGGAATCCTCCACAACCTC
>CALGOA010000101.1 GCA_937958015.1 uncultured Acidimicrobiales bacterium
CTGCAACTGCTTCGGAACATCCGAGCCCATACGGGACCCAATCCCACCCGCCACCACAATCGAACAGATCCTCACCATCCAGAGGCTAGGCGTGTGTCGAGCAAGGGTGTGACATTCTCCACTGCCGCGATGTACGGTAGTGAGGTGATTGATCCTGCCCTTTTGGCTGATGTGGAGCTTTTTTCAGGGCTCGGCGAAGACACCCTGGCGGTTATCGCCGCCCAGTCCGAGCTCAAGAAGTTGAAGCGAGGTGACGTGCTCTTCAGCGAAGACGACGAGCCGTCGGAGCTGTTTGTCACGATGTCGGGCCGGGTGGCGATGGTCAACCGCTCGATCGACGGTCGCGAGAGTGTTGTTGCGCTGATGGAGAAGGGTGACCTGTTCGGTGAGATGCCGCTCTTCGACCAGCGCAACCGTTCCACCGACGGCCGAGCCCTTGAACCCTCCGAGGTTCTGATGATCCCCTACGGCCCGCTGAAGCGGCTGTATGAGGAAGAGCCCAAACACCTGTGGCGGGTCGTTGCCCTTCTAGCGGGCCGACTTCGCGCCATGGATGGGGTATTGGCCGACTCGGTCTTCCTCGATGTCACCGGTCGCACGGCGAAACGATTGCTCGAGATCGCCGGCGACACCGACGACTTCGCACTGCCCGTTACCCAGGAAGAACTGGCTGGCATGGTGGGCGCAAGTCGCGAGCGGGTGAACAAGGCAATCGCCAGCTTCGTGCGGCTTGGGTGGATCGAGCAGCGGGACCGCCGCTATCACATCCGCAATCGTCAACAACTCGAACTTCGGGCCCGCTAGACCCTCGGGACGAAGAGCCGTTTGACGCGCTCGGAATCAGGCGGCGCCGGTGCAGGAGCCGCAGACGCCAAGGAGGTCGAGTCGGTGCGCTTCCGCGCTGAATCCGGCGCTGCCGGCCGCATTTCGCAACGCACGATCCAGCGTGGCTTCGGTTTTCGCGTCCAGTGAGAAGTCGGCGACGTCCCCACACGTTGAACAGATCAGATGGTGATGGTGTTCAGAGAGATGCTCCGACAGTTCGTAACGAGCGAACTCGTCGACTGCGGTGATGCGCGTGACCACACCCGCCTCTTCGAGGATGGTGAGATTGCGATAGACGCTTGATTGCGGAAGCAACGTGTCAGCCGCAACTATCTGGGTGATCGTGAGCGGTCCATCACCGGAGTGCAACGTGGCCACGAGTCGTCGACGGCCATCGGTGTAGCGCTGGTCTGCCTGATCGAGGAGCGCTGCGACCTCCTCGTCAAGTTCGTCGCCGGTCATCGACATAACGCTACCTCGCGAATCTGAAGGCGGCCGAAACCAACCCCGGCAGTGCACTCAACTTCAGTCATCAGTGCGAATGGTGATGGGGGTCATCGAGCATCAGCCCATCACCCACCCGGATGAACTGACGCCCAAAGGCAGTCCGCAGGTGTTGCTCGGTGAGGACCTCCGAGGGTGGCCCCAGCACGACGGGCGTAGTGTTGAGGAGCAGGACATCGTCACAGCGCCGGGCGTCGTCGAGGTTATGGGTCGTGAGCACCACCGTGCGTCCCGCCGCGGTCTCTTCATCCACCATGTCGAGGATGATGGCACGCGACGTGAGGTCCAATCCCGTGGCCGGTTCGTCGAGCAGAAGAATGGCGCTGTCTTGGGCAAGCCCTTGAGCCACGAGAACACGCTGACGTTGTCCGCCCGACAGTTCGTGTAGCTGCCGCTCGGCCAGATCTTCGATCGCCATCCGAGCCATCGCCTGATCGATCACTTCACGATCTCGGGATTGAAAACGTTTGAAGAGCCCCAGGCTGGGATATCGCGCCAGTGAAATCGTGTCTCGCACCGTAATTGGCAGTCCGGTATCAACCTCGGTGGACTGGAGCACGAAGGCCGGGGGCGGACCGCTCACGGTGAGCTCACCCGAGGTTGGCGCCAACGTGCCCGCAATCACCTTCAGCAGGGTGGACTTGCCCGAACCGTTGGTGCCGATCACGGCAAGCGAGGAACCTCGTGGTACGGCCAAATCGACGTTCGAGAGCGCAATCGAATCGCCGTAATACACCTCGATATGGCGAGCGTGGATGGCCGTGGTCACGTCACCAGCGTAGTTTGCCTATCTTAATAATGATTCTCATTCTATTGGATTCACCCGACGCCCTCGGTAGCGTGACGGAATGATAGTGATTCTCAGTATCGGGACCCGGCTCCGCAGTTCAAAGCGGTTCAAGGCGCGGACGTTCGCTCCATTCGCAGCGGGTGCTCTGCTACTGAGCGCCTGCGGGAGTGGCACCGCCGAAACCGCCGAAACGGCCGTGCAGGAAACCCGGCCGACGATCGTGGTGTCCACCAACATCCTCGGCGACGTGGTGGAAAACCTCGTTGGCGATTCCTTCATCGTCGAGACCATCATGCCGGTCGGAACCGATCCCCACGACTTCCAGCCTTCGGCCCAACAGGTAGCGCAAATGACCGGGGCGGATGCCCTCATCGTCAACGGCGCCGACTTCGAGGAGGGTCTGGTCGACGTGATCGAGTCGGCCGAGTCCGACGGCGTCCCGGTCTTTGAGGCGATCGATGCGGTCACCACCATCGAGTTCGGAAGTCAGGGTCACGACGACCACGGTGACGAAGAGCACGGCGATGAAGAACACGGCGATGAAGAACACTCCGACGAAGAACACTCCGACGAAGAACACTCCGACGAAGAACACTCCGACGAAGAACACTCCGACGAAGAACACTCCGACGAAG
>CALGOA010000102.1 GCA_937958015.1 uncultured Acidimicrobiales bacterium
ACCTCCCTCCGGCTGAGTTCTCGGCCGTTGGGGGCATCGATCTCGGAAGCCTTTCGGGTGGCCTCGAAGGCACACGCGAACTGATCGCTGAGGCAGGTTTGGAGGGTTAGCCTTGCAGGTCACTCCATGACCACCTCCTCACTACAGGCCGACTCGAACCCACCTCCGGCCTCCGACACGACCGCGAAGCCGGAGGTGGACGGACGCGGCTCTTCAGGGCGGACCTCGACCGCCACGCTGGCCTACGTGGTTGCGGTGGGTGTGATCTTCGCGCTGCCGGGGGCCTTCGTAGCGCTGCGAACGGTACAGCTGGGGGGCGAACTCGCAGGCACGCTGAGCGACACCATGGCGCCGTTGGGTCGCACGATTCTGCTGGCGGTATCGGTGTCGGCAACGGCAGCGGCGATCGGCACGGTGCTCTCCTGGCTACTGGTTCGAACCGACCTGCCGGGCCGCTCGATCTGGCGGGTACTGGTGGTCCTACCGCTGGTGTTGCCCAGCTTCGTTGGAGCCGCAGCGTTCCTCGCCGCGGTGACCCGCGGCGGCGCACTCTCCCCACTGCTCGAACTGGTGGGAATCGAGTCCCCCCGACTGCGCGGCTTCTGGCCTTCGTGGTTCGTGCTCAGCCTCTTCACCTACCCCTACGTCTTCCTTCCGGTATCGGCCCGGCTGCTTGCCTTGTCGCCCACTCTCGAAGAGAGCGCCCGGGTGCTCGGTCGCTCACCGCTACGAAGCTTCATCGACGTCACCCTTCCCCAACTGCGAAATGCCATCGGTTCTGGGGCGCTGTTGGTGTTCCTCTACACGGTCAGCGAATTCGGCGCGGTCCAACTTCTGGGGTACGACACGCTGACCCGGGTCATCTTCGCCGCCCAGCTCACCGACCGGGCCACCTCGTTCACCGCATCGTTGGTATTGGTCGCGCTGGCGATCACCGTCGTAGCCGTCCAACGAAGCAGCATCAGTTCCGACGGGTCGGAGGGACCGGTACGGTCCCACATGTTGCGCCCTCAGGCCCTTGGGCGGTGGACGGTGCCCGGTCTGGCGGTCGTCCTGTTCTGCTGCACCTTCGGACTCTTTATCCCGATCGCCAGCCTGCTCACCTGGGGGTGGCGAGGGGTCCGGCGGGGCACGGTTCCGTTCGATGGCCTCCTTGAAGCCGCGCTGAATACCGCCGGAGTTGGTGTGGCCACCGCCGTGATCGCCGTCGCAGTGGTGCTCCCCTTGGCCACCCTGCTGGTTCGCAATCGGACCCGACCTACCGAGATCGCGTCGATCTCGGTTGTGGGCGGGTTCGCGGTTCCCGGCCTCGTGATCGCGTTGTCACTGGTGTTCTGGACCCTCAACGCGCCCGTCGTTGGCCGGCTCTATCAGACCCTTCCCCTCCTGGTGGGGGCATATGTCATCCACTTCGGCTCCCAGGCGCTCGGTGCCGCCGAAGACTCGGTTCGGGCGGTGCCCTCGACCCTGCGCGAATCGAGCCGGCTCCTGGAACCGTCGCTCCCCCGACGGATGCTCTCGATCGATGTTCCGTTGATGCGACCCAGCCTCGTCTCGGGCGCTGGGCTGGTGTTGTTGTCCACCGTGAAGGAACTGCCGGCCACCCTGCTGCTGGCCCCCACCGGCTTCAGCACGCTTGCCACCGAGGTATGGGGGTCCTACGAGGACGGGTTCTTCGCCGAGGTCGGCGTCGGAGGCATCGTGCTGGTGGCGCTGTCGGGTGTACTCACGTGGGCGCTTGTGCTCCGAGGTTCCGACGTCATTCGCCAGAGGTAGCCACTGTTCGGTATGCTTCACACCGTGGTTGCAGTACACCCATCAACTTCCGTACAGAAAGCAATTTCGTCCGAGCGGATCGTGCTCGACGACGTCACCGTCGTGTTGGGTGGCGGTCTAGTTGTCGACTCCGCTTCGCTGGACCTCTCCCCCGGTCAGGTCCTGGCTCTTCTCGGCCCCAGCGGCTGCGGCAAGACAACCCTCCTGCGCACCATTGCGGGACTACAGCGCACCAATCGAGGTTCGATCATGGTGGGCGACCGGGTCGTCACCAGCGATTCGGTCTTCGTAGCGCCCGAGCAGCGCCGGGTCGGCATGGTCTTCCAGGACGGTGGCCTGTTCCCCCATCTCACCGTCGAGCAGAACGTCGGGTTCGGACTGCGTCACCACCCGGCTGCACAACGTCGCATCGGCGAGATGCTCGAACTGGTCAGCATGTCCAACTACGCCGACCGGCTTCCCGGCACATTGTCGGGCGGCCAGCGCCAACGCATCGCCGTCGCTCGCGCTCTCGCCCCCGAGCCGTCGGTCCTGTTGCTCGACGAACCGTTCTCCGCCCTCGACGCTGGCCTGCGGGTGCAGATCCGTCGTGAGGTCAAACGTTTGATCGCATCCCTCGGTATCACCACCATCGTGGTGACTCACGATCAGGAAGAGGCGTTTGCGATGGGCGAACAGATCGCCGTGATGTCGCAGGGACGGATCGAACAGGTGGGCACCCCGTCCCACCTCTACGAGTCACCCACCAGCCCGTGGGTCGCCGAGTTTGTCGGTGATGGTGTGAAGGTTCGCGGCGAACTGATCGGTGACGTGATCACCACCCCGTTTGGCGCTCTGCGAGCGCATGCGGCCGACGGCCGTCCCCTCGGCTCAGGACTCGCCACCGCCATCGTGCGACCCGAGCAGCTCGGGATCACCCGCGGTGACCAAGCCGAGGTGGTCGACCTCGAGTACTACGGACACGACGTGCGCTACGACCTGCGAATGGCCGATGGCTCATCAGCAACCGTGCGCACTCTTCATGCCGTGTTCGGCATCGGCGATCGGGTCGACCTCAGCTTTGAGGGGACCAGCGTTCCCGTGTGGTCCGACTAGTGACCTGTCGCTGAGTTAGCTTGACGTTTTTATGCCATCGCGGGGTCGAGGGCGGCCACGAGGATTCGTTCGGCCGTGAACGCGCTGACTCCGACGATCGAACCACCGACGTCGATCGTGGTGGTCCCGTCGGGTGAGGACGCAATGACGCTGGCCTCGATTCCGGGAACGATTTCGTTGCTCTCGAGGAACTCGAGCAAACCGGGCGTGAACTCGAGTTCT
>CALGOA010000103.1 GCA_937958015.1 uncultured Acidimicrobiales bacterium
GGGAGGACAAAGGGTTGTGTTGGGGTGGCCGTCTCTGGGTAGACCGATTGGGTCTACTTGGGGACTGGCTGCAAGGGTGTTATCCTCATCAGGCACCCTACTATTCCCTCCGGGGGCCGTTCTTGGCCACGGAGGCCGAGCCTCCGGCGCGACACTAACCGCTCGTCTCGCTTCCCGGTTTCACACAGCAACGCCCTCACCCCTCCGGGAGGATAAGGGTTGTCCCTCCGGGGCCCGCCGGCCTGAGGCGAGGGCTGGATTGTTTGGACCGGTACGTCTGATGGAGCGCATTGTGGAATGCCCGGAGGCTGCGCCTCCGTGGCGACGGAACGGCCCCGCTGGAGG
Source organism: uncultured Acidimicrobiales bacterium (assembly GCA_937958015.1). Classification (GTDB taxonomy): domain Bacteria; phylum Actinomycetota; class Acidimicrobiia; order Acidimicrobiales; family SZUA-35; genus JABDIY01. Next base: position 346 of record CALGOA010000103.1, read on the forward strand.
CGACAAGCACAGGCTTGCCTGATGAGGCGCAATCGGTTTACCCACCTGGCCTGATGAGGACAACACCCTTGGAGCCAGCCCCCAAAGCAGGACGCGATCGGTCTACCGAAACGTGTGAGTTGGCCAGCTTGGGATCTAACTGCGGAACATGGTGATTTTGTCTTCACCGATGCGGGCGCGCTTTTCGGCGTCCTGAATACCCAGGCCCTCCTCGGGAGAGAGGCACAACACGCCCAGCTTGCCTTCGTGTTTGTTCTGGTGGACCTGGCGGGTGGCTTCACCAACGTCTTCGAGGGCGAAGCTCTCGGACAGGATGGGCTGGATAGCACCGCGGTCGATGAGCCGGTTCATCGCCCATGCCTCCTGATAGTTGGCGAAGTGGCTGGAAACGATGCGCTTCAGCTTCATCCAGAGGTGGCGGTTGTCGTACTCGATCATGTAGCCCGAGGTTGCGGCGCAGGTAACAATCGTGCCGCCGCGCTTGGCTGCGAAGACCGAAGCACCCATCGTTTGGCGACCCGGGTGTTCGAAGACGATGTCGGGATCTTCACCGACCAGTTCTCGGATGCGCTTTCCGAAGCGCCGCCACTCCGACTCGTCCTGGGTGTGGGGGTCGCTCCAGAATTGGAAGTTCTCCGCCTTGCGGTCGATGACCGCCTTACAGCCGATTCTGTTCAGAAGTTCGGCCTTCTCCGGCGAGGACACGACACCCACGGGCACACCACCGCCGTTGAGGACGAGCTGCACGGCGTATCCACCCAGGCCGCCTGTGGCTCCCCAGATCAGAACGGTGTCACCCTGTTTCATCGCAGATGCGTTGTCAGACACGAGCATGCGGAATGAGGTGCTGGCGCAGAGCGCATTGACGGCCGACTCCTCCCACGTGAGGTGCGTGGGTTTGGGCATCAGCTGGTTGGCCTTGACCACCGTGAGGTCTGCCAGCCCGCCAAAGTTGGTTTCGAACCCCCAGATGCGCTGGTTGGCGCCCTTCATGGAATCGTCATGCGACGTGGGGTCCTGATCGTCCACGTAGTTGCAGTGGATCGAAACCTTGTCGCCCGTCTTCCAGTTCCGAACACCGCTACCGGTCTGCAGGACAACGCCGGAGCCGTCACTTCCGATGATGTGGTAGTCGAGGTCGTGGCGTTTGCCCCAGTAGCTCTCTCGACCCAGCCGGTTGAGGAACCCGAAGGTGGGTAGAGGCTCAAAGATCGACGTCCACACGGTGTTGAAGTTGATCGAAGAGGCCATGACGGCCACGAGGGCCTCATCAGGGGCCAGTTCAGGCAGCGGGACCTCGTCGATCTGAATGGACTGTCGAGGATCCTTCTCCCAGGACTCCATCCCCTCGAACATGCCGGTGTCGCTGCGGCGCACAAAGGCGGCGCGGTAGGTCTGCGGGATCGGCAGAGCCGCTAGCTCTTCGGCCGGAGCATCAGCAAGAATGGCGTCACGAATATCCTTCATGGCGCCGAAGGTAGCTGTGGTGGAGCACCGCACCCAAAAGCAATCGTCTCGTGAGCGGCAACGATTCGACCGAAAATCTCACAAGCTCGTTCAAGCGGCCGAACAGTACTTTGAGCGAGGAGGATTTCCCGTGGCACTTAGCCCTGAACAGTTCGAAACCCAAGAGTTCAAGACCGCCTTCCGAGGGTGGGACCGCCATGAGGTCACCGCCTTCCTGAAGAGGGCCGCGACCGAGATGCGTGAGCTTCACGGTCGCCTCGATTCGGCCCAGGCCGAGGTCGAGGAAGCCCATCGGTCCAAGGAAGCTGCGATCGCAGCCGCAGCCCAGCTGCCGGTTCCTCCCGCACTGACCACCACCTCCGACCAAGAGGACGCCGACAAGTTCAACGAACTCGGCGACCGAATCGCCGGGCTTCTGCGCACCGCCGAAGAGTCTGCGGACAAGATCCGCGACGAGGCCGACGTTGAAGCTCAGGAGCTGAGGGCCAAGGTTGAACTCGAGGTTGAAGAGCTCAAAGCTGAAGCCGAGGAACTGCTGGAGAAGGCCAAGGCCGACGCCGAGCAGATCCGAGCGGATGCTGAGGAAGAGACCAAGAAGTCCAAGTCCGAAATCGAAGAGGCTCGTGCGAACCTCGATGCTGAATTGGCCGAGACTCGCAAGGAAGCCGAAGCCGACCGCAAGCAGGCGAAGAAGGAACTGGCCGAGGCGCAAGCCGAGGTCGCTCAACTTCTCGCCGAGGCGCGCAGCCAGTCCGAGTTCATCCGCCAGGAGGCCGATGAAATCGTTCGGGTGAAGGTTCGCACCGATATGGAAACCGCGGAGAAGCGGATGCGTATCCTGCAGCTCACCGAGCAGTCGAGCCGCGAGCGCCTGGTGGCTGCTCAGGCCGAGCTCACCGCAGCTCTCGACAAGCTGGAGAACGAGCCATCGCCCGAACTCGCTTCGGTCGAGGCTGACTCCATTCTTGAAGAGGCCCACGATCGTGCGGCCGCTGAGCTGGACGCCGCTCCGGTCGAGAAGGACGAACCCAAACCTTTCGTCGGCAATTCGCTGGATGAGGTCTTCGAGCCCCAGTTCTACGAGAACCCCGACCCGGTTGTTTCCGACGACGAAGATGACGACGCTTCTGCCGTCCTCGATCTCGACGACGTGATCGAGGTTGAGGAAGAAGACGAGTCCGTCGGCTCAAAGTACGAAGAGGCCTATGGGTTCTCCAGTGGCGATGAGGACGAGACTCTCGATCTGTCCGACGATGCTGACGACGACCATGCGGACGACGACGTTGTGCTCGAGGACGAAGATGACGACGCGGACTTTTCGATCTCCGACGACGCCGATGAGGCTGTCGCCGGCGCTGAGGAGGAGCTCGAGGTCGACGATGTCGCCGACGAGCTCGAGGTCGAGGATAACGACGAGGTTGAGATCGACGACGTCGAAATGGACGCCGACGACGACCACGACGACGCCTTTGATGCGCAGGCTGTGATGGATGAGACCCCCGGGGTCATCATTGAAGACAGCATCTCCAGCCTGCCGACCGACTCACAGTCGCCGCTCGATGCCGTCGAGGTGCCGAACGATTCAGGCGAACTGCTCGACGACGAACTGGTGAACTCGGTTTCGAGTGCTCCTGCTGAATCAGCTGACGCGGTTCCTCCGGCCCTGGCCGGCAAGCAGGGATCCAACGCCGGTTCGGTCGACGCAGAGCCCAAGGTTCTCGCCGATGAGGACCCCCTGGCCAAGCTGGTTCGTGAAGCGATGCAGCGTGCGGTTGACAGTGCACGGGGGGACGAGCTGTAGCTCGATCCCGGCGCAGGCAATTGTCCTGATCGCCAATAATTCTCTACGCTTGGAGCGCCGACGGAACTTCCGTCGGCGCTCTTCCACGTTCACGAGGACAACACCATGGCTGGATCCGTAGTCGTCTCAGGCGCCCGCACCCCGATCGGGAAACTCTCCGGCGGATTCGCCTCGTTGTCGGGCACCGACCTCGGTGGCCACGCCATCGCCGGTGCGTTGGCCAAGGCCGGGTTGTCCCCCGATCAGGTCGACTACGTGATCATGGGTCACGTCCTCCAGGCTGGAGCTGGCCAGATCACGGCTCGTCAGGCCGCAGTAAACGCTGGGATTCCGATGTCGGTGCCAGCCACCACGATCAACAAGGTCTGCCTCTCGGGTCTCAACTCGATCGCGCTGGCCGATCAGATGATCGCCACCGGACAAGCCGACATCGTCGTTGCGGGTGGTATGGAGTCGATGACCAACGCTCCGTACCTGCTGCCGGGTGCTCGGGCTGGGTACCGGGCTGGCGACAAGACCGTCGTCGATTCGATGATGTACGACGGTTTGTTCTGCGCCTTCGACGCATGCGCCATGGGTGCAGGCACCGAGAAATACGCAGCTTCCATGGGGTTGGAGCGCAGCCCTCAGGACGAACTCTCGGCTGCCAGTCACGAACGTGCGGCCACCGCCATCAAGGAAGGTCGTTTCGACGACGAGATCGTCCCCGTGGCGGTGCCTCAGCGGAAGGGCGACCCGGTCGTAGTGTCTGAAGACGAAGGTGTTCGCCCGGGAACCACTGCCGAATCGCTCGCCGGATTGCGGCCGGCGTTCGACAAGTCCGGCAACATCACCGCCGGCAATGCGTCACAGATCTCCGACGGAGCGTCGGCCACGATCGTGATGAGTCGGGCCAAGGCCGACGAACTGGGTCTCGCTGGCCTCGCCGAAGTGGTCGCTAGTGGCCAGGTGGCAGGACCCGACGCGTCGCTGCTGACCCAACCCTCCCGGGCGGTCGAACATGCGCTGTCCCGCACCGATCTGTCGGTCGCCGACATCGGGTTATTCGAGCTGAACGAAGCGTTCGCCGCAGTTGCTTTGGCCAGCATGGATGACCTGGGCGTATCGGCCGATGTGGTGAACGTCAACGGTGGCGCCATCGCTCTCGGACATCCGATCGGTGCCTCGGGCAACCGTCTCGCCCTTACGCTCATGCTCGAAATGCAGCGTCGGGGGGTTCAGTACGGTGCTGCGGCTCTATGTGGTGGCGGCGGTCAGGGCGAAGCCATCATCTTCAAAACGATCGGCTAGTCGCTTCGGCTTTTCGTGAGGATTGGACCCCCGCTCCACCCGGTGGCCCAACCCTCGACGACTACGCAAACCCATCGCACATCCCCATGGACGCGGGCGCTCGTGCACCGCAAGGTAACAAAAGGGTCGTGCACGATCAGTAGGGAGAGATGCCCGCCCCCTTCACAAACCCGCCCGAACCGACATCCTTCGCTGCGAACCCGCTCGAACCGACGTAATTGCGCGTTTCGGGGCGGTTCACCTGGAGCGGGAGCGGTTCGGGGTGGCTGGTTTCGCGTGCGAAATCCCGAGCCGACGGGGAGAGGAGTCACCGGCCCAGGAGATCACATGTACGTTGCACGGTTCGATCGGGGAGCCGATGCCGGCGCTAACAAGCCCGAAACCCGTCAGATGTGTGCGTTGCAGTTATGTTACAACAGATGACGGAAGTGTGACAAGCGGCTAGGTACAATTCCCTCCGGGATCTCTCAGTTCTCTCAGCGGAATGCGGAGCGCTCGTTGGGGTTCACGGCCCGTGATCCAATACCGAACGGCCCTCGCAGCGTCACCGGTTCGCAATAGGATTGGCCTGTGGGCCATCAATCGTTGTACCGCCGCTACCGCTCGCAAACCTTTGCTGGCATCAAGGGTCAGCCCGTTGTGACCAATGCGCTTCGCACGGCGGTGGCCGAGGGGCGGCACGGTCACGCCTACCTGTTCAGCGGGCCGAGGGGCACGGGCAAGACCAGCACCGCTCGCGTGCTCGCCAAGGCCCTCAACTGTGAGAACCCCACCAACGGCGAGCCGGACGGAACCTGTACCAGCTGCAAAGACATCGAGGCGGGCCGATCCTTCGATCTCCACGAGCTCGATGCGGCGAGCAACAACAAGGTTGATGACATTCGTGAGCTGATCAATCGTGTCGCTCTGGGTTCGCCCGGCCGGACCAAGGTCTACATCCTCGACGAGGTCCACATGCTCACCTCGGGCGCCGAGAATGCACTTCTCAAAACCCTTGAAGAACCGCCCGATCATGTGGTGTTTGTTCTGGCGACAACCGAGCCGCTGAAGGTTGTCTCGACGATCCGAAGCCGAACCCAGCATTATCACTTCCATCTTCTGCCCGCCGCCGAATTGGAAGACCATCTGCGCTGGGTGATCGACGACGCCGGTCTTGACGTCGACGACGATGGAATCGCCTGGGCGCTGAAAGCCGGAGGTGGGTCCGCTCGTGACACCCTGAGCGCACTCGATCTGGTTGTCGCGTCGGGTGGAGCGCCCGACACCGCGACCACCGGCGTCGATCTGTGCCGAGCTATCGCCGACCGGGATCCGGCTGCAGCGGTGGCGGCGATGCAGCGGGGACTCGAGACCGGCTCCGAACCCAGAATTATCGGCGAAGACATGTTGGGGGAGCTGCGCAACGCGTTTCTTGCGTCGATGGGGGCTCCACTGATCCACCTCGACGAGGCCTCGATCGAACGAGCCAACGAGCTCGCAAAAGCGATGGGCCCCGCCACCATCACCAGATCGCTCGAAACGATCGGCTCGGCTCTGATCGAGGTTCGCCAGGCTCCCGACCCCCGGGTGCCGATCGAGGTCGCATTGCTCCAACTGGCCCGGGCCGACGGTTCGGATACTGCGGCGCTGCTGCAGCGGATCGAAGTTCTGGAACGTCGGGTGGAGGAGTTATCCGCCGGTGGGTTTGCGCCAACGGCCAGCTCCGCCAACCCTCCACCGCCATCGGTCGATACATCGTCACCGCCGCCCGGTGCACCCGCACCACAAACAGCCGCACCGGCTCCAACGGCATCGACGCCGCCACCACCGTCATCGGGCACTCCGGCGCCCCCGCCACCACGATCGCGGGCCGCTCAAGCACGCCAAGTTCTTCAGCAGAAGGAGGCCGGGGGATCAACGCCGCCGCCTCCCAGCCGGGCCACCCCACCGGCCCCGTCAACGAGCCAGCCTGTCACCGCGCCTGCGCCGCCACCGGCCGAAACCTCCGCCCCCGAGCCGAGCGCACCTGCCGCCAGCGCCGGTGGTACGTCGTCCCTCGACCTCAACGACGTGGTGGAGCAACTTCCCGGTGTGCTCGAAGGGTTGTCACAGCGGGTACGGGCCAGATTCCGTCAGGGCACTCCAACCGACACGTCTGGCGGCACCGTCACGTTCTCCTACCCCAACCAACTGCCCGCCGACCGGGCCAGCGAGGTAAAGGGAGAACTGGAACAGGCGCTGTCGTCACGATTCAACACTGCGGTCTCGGTGCAGGTGGTTGTTGATGCCTCCAAGAGCGGCGGCCCGCCTCAGAACCGCTCCAGTCGCCCGGCGCCACCACCGCCGTCTGACTCGGAGGAAGACATAGGACCGGTGAGCGAACTCCGCGACGCCGATGACAGCTCGAACTCAATGATGGATCGCCTCACTGCCGCCTTCCCAGGTGCCAAACTGGTGGATCCCCCACCCGATCGCCACTGATCGTTCCGAAAGGCCTCTTATGACCGACGACAATCCACTCGGAGGTTTCGACCTCAACTCCTTGCTCGAAACCGCTCAGGCGATGCAGAGCCAACTGGCCGAAGCCCAGGAGGCACAAGCGGCCGAGTTGCTCACCGGCTCGGCTGGTGGTGGCAAGGTCGAGGTTGATGTGCTGGGCAGCGGCGAGTTCCAAGCCGTGCGGATCAGCGCCGACGTCGTGGATCCCGACGATGTTGAAATGTTGTCGGATCTTGTGCTGGCGGCCCTCCGCGATGCCACCAAGCAGGTAACAGATCTGCAGGCCGACGCGCTGGGCGGCGTGGCCGGCGGCATGGACCTGGGTGGGCTGGGCGGAATGCTCGGCAGCGGATGAGCGCCTATGCCCGACCACTCGAAATCCTGATCGACGAACTTGGCCGGCTCCCGGGTATCGGGCCAAAGTCGGCGCAGCGCATCGCGTTTCATCTCCTGAACGTTGACCGGACCGACGTTCGGCGACTCTCCGACGCTCTGATCGACATCAAGGAGAAGGTGTCGTTCTGCGAACGTTGTTTCAACGTGGCCGAGGGAGCCGAGTGCGAGATCTGCGGTGATCCCAGCCGAGACGACCACACCGTCTGTGTTGTAGAAGAACCCAAGGACATCGCAGCGCTCGAACGTACCGGGGCCTTCAAGGGTCGGTACCACGTGTTGATGGGTGCGATTAATCCGTTGGAAGGGGTCGGTCCCGAGCAGTTGAAGGTCAAGGAACTGGCCACCCGAATCGCCAGCGAAGACATCGAAGAGATCATCATCTGCACCAACCCGAACCTCGAGGGGGAGACGACCGCGGCCTACATCGCTCGAATGTTGAAGGCGTTCGACATGATCAAGGTGACCCGACTGGCCAGTGGCCTCCCGGTCGGTGGCGATCTCGACTACGCCGACGAGCTCACACTCGGTCGCGCCCTCGAGGGCCGTTCGTCGCTGTAGAACGCATTGAGCTGACTCGAAGGTGAGTCCTGCCGCCCTGGGTTAGAGGTCGACGAGGAAGGCTCGGGCCGTGTCCCAGTCTGCGAAATCGTGACGTTGGCTAAAAACCTCAATCTGGACCAGCTGCGCACTGACCCCGGCGTGGCTCAACTGGTCGACTATGTCGAGTGCATCACCCGTGACATACACCGGCCCGGCGACCGATTCACCGGTTCCGGTGCCGAGAAACAGGATTGGTGGGAGCGCTTCGAGGTTCACGGCCGCTCCCGGCTCCCCGCTGCCAGCTGCGACCGTGGCCCCGGATTGGATTTCGATGGTGGTGGTCACGGGCGTCTGCAACTCGTCATTGAACATCGACTGGGACTCCATATAGCCCGCTTCGTACCCCTGATCGAATGATGCCGAGGTGGTGTTGTAGTAAGTCGGGTAACGAAGGCTGTCGACTGCGTACGACAGCGACAGCACGGCTGCGAGGCTGGCGGCGAGCCACATCACCCGAACGAGCGGTGTCTGGCCCAGTTCCTTCCGACCGAACTGGACCGAGGCCACGACCGCAGCCATCATCCCCATGAGACCCAGGACGTTCGAATTGTTGATGTCGGGAATGAGCCCCTGACCGTCCATATAACGATTCGTGAAGCCACCGAAGAGAAACGTGAGACCGACTCCACGAGCAACCCACCACGTCGGGCGCAGCTCTCGTGCGAGCCGACGGGCCCAGGGTGTTGCGGTCTGTCGAAGCCATGCGATCAGCACTCTGGGCGCAGATCGGGGCGGTGGGGGAGTTGTTTGTTGGGCAGCACGGGGAGGTAGAAGGCCAGCGGCGATCCGGAGTTCGGCAACGAACCGGAGGGGTGGTCCCACCAGATCGTCCGGTGCACCAGCCAACTCCATTGCGACTTCACCGACGATCTGGCGTATGTCCTCGCTCAGTTGTTTCTGTTGGTCCGGTGAAAGGTCGCTGAGGAAGGGCTGACAGCGGCTGACGTAGTCGTCGATCTCGGGAGTGGTTGTCGTCGTCATTTCTTCTCCTGATTGAGGAGGAAGCTCATCGTCTCGACGAATCGCTCCCAGGTCTTGGCGTCTTCGCGCCGGCGACGCCGGCCGTTGGTGGTGAGGGAGTAGTACTTGCGATGCGGTCCGCTGTCGGATGGTTCGAGATAGGACGAGACATGGTCGTCGTTGTGCAGCCGGCGAAGGGTCCCGTACACCGAGGCCTCGCCAACCCGCTCGTGGCCAGCCTCGCGAAGGCGAGTCACGATCTCATACCCGTAGCTGTCCCCGGACTCGAGAACGCTGAGAACCGCAAGATCGAGAACTCCCTTGAGCAGTTGGCTATCGTCCATGCGAAACCTCACTAGTGTGGACTACGTGCTACCTCGCATTGCGAGGTAGCGAAACCATAACAAGTGGCAGCGTTCTGTGCAGCGCGGGTCACCGCAGATTGTCGAAGAAGTCCCGCAGGGTGGTGCTGCATTCGTCAGCTTTGACGCCGTCGATGATCTCGAAGGTGTGATTGAGGCGTGGGTCTCCTCCGATATTCATCAGCGACAGACAAGCGCCGGCCTTCACGTCGGCAGCCCCGTACACAACGGTGCCGATGCGACTATTCACCGCAGCACCAGCACACATCGCGCAAGGTTCCAGCGTCACCACCAGGGTGTGGCCGTCCAGATGCCACGAGCCTGCGGCGACAGCAGCATCGCGCAGCGCCAGTACCTCGGCATGGGCGGTGGGGTCGCCCGTGAGCTCACGTTCGTTGTGTCGGGCCGCCACGACGGTGCCGTTCGGGTCGAGGACCACCGCACCGACGGGAACGTCGTTGTGCTCGATGGCGAGCTGGGCCTGCTGAAGAGCGAGCTGCATCGCCTCGTTGTTGTCCACGTACCGTTTCTAGCCGCGTTGATCCAAAAACAGGTGTGGGGCCCGCAATGGGACCCCACACCTGCATTCCTTGGGAGAGATTTCTAGGGGATTTCGTTGAGGATCAGGCACACGGCGTAGGCGCGAAGGCTGACTTCGTCCAGAGCGATCCGGATGCCTTCAACCTCCCAGCCGTTCTGAGTTATTCGATCAAGTCACCAACCTGCAGGCAAACTGCGTATGCGGTAAACGACACGGTGTCGTTGGCGCTGATGTTCTTCGCCCTCACCCGCCAAACTCTGTTGTTGACGGGTCGATTGATAGTCACGATCAAATCGCCATCCTCGTCGGTGCTTGAGTACCCGCCGCCAACGACGAGTTCGTTTGCACGGCACGTCACATTGGCAGTGATTTCCCGTTGACCCTCAAGTTCGAATCCAACCAGGTCGATCGTCGGCGATCGCCGAATCTGGACGCCGGCGACTCCCGACTCGCCCGCAGGGCCCCGGCAATCAAGAATGTTGATGTCGCCGTCGTCGTTGGTGTCGCCATCGTCGAAGCAGTTGATGCCGTCAGCACCGTCCTGTCCGTCGGCACCATCTTGTCCGTCGGCACCATCTTGTCCGTCGGCACCATCTTGTCCGTCGACTCCATCAGCGCCGTCAGCGCCGTCGGCGCCGTCGGCTCCATCAGTGCCGTCGGCTCCGTCTTGGCCTTGGCAGTCGAGGACGTTGATGTCGCCGTCGTCGTTGGTGTCGCCGGCGAGGTCGAAACAGTTGATGCCGTCAGCACCGTCCTGTCCGTCGACTCCATCAGCGCCGTCAGCGCCGTCGGCTCCATCAGCACCGTCCGCTCCGTCGGCTCCGTCGGCTCCGTCGGCCCCATCCTGTCCATCTGCACCGTCAGCACCGTCCAACCCGTCGGCACCATCTTGTCCGTCGGCTCCGTCTTGTCCGTCGGCTCCGTCGGCACCATCTTGTCCGTCGGCTCCGTCTTGGCCTTGGCAGTCGAGGACGTTGATGTCGCCGTCGTCGTTGGTGTCGC
>CALGOA010000104.1 GCA_937958015.1 uncultured Acidimicrobiales bacterium
GCTCGATGTCTTCGCGTACAGGTTGCTAGGAGCAGGGCGATTCTGGTTTCGCCAGTAACCCGAGGACCGGGCGGCGCTGAAGTTCGAGACCTGCGTCTGGTTCAACAGCAGTTGGTCGATCACCGAGTTGGCGCCCGAATAGACCAGCGCCGGGGTTCCGAAACCGCTGAGGAACGAGATGTCGGTGGAACGCCCGGACCGAACCGGGCCAACCGTTGATTCGTTGCTGTGGAAGACTGCGGCCAACCGGGTGATACCGAATTCGACCTCTTCCTCGATCACGATGTCGGCCCTGTTCAGACCGGTCTGGGGACGGGCCCTCGAACTGTTGTCGATCTTCACCACGATCGCCGGACGATTCGGCGAGGAACCAGCTGTGCCTCGAAGCGGCAGGGTGCCAGCCTGTGTCGTCGGTTTCGCAACGGGCGAGTTGGCAAGCACCTGGTCGAGGCCGTAGGTGCCGAGAACACCCCGATAGAGACTGGACGGTTGCTGGGGCGAACCGCCCGGTTGTGTCACTGCGGGAGCGCCGCCGCCACTCGAACCGGAACTGGAGCCTCCGCCGGACCCAGAGGACACGGTGGTCGGCGCCGTCGTGGTGGGCGGGGCGGTGGTGTCGGGTGGGCCATACCACTCGCCGTAAAAGGCGGTGGGTTCGAATTCGGTGGCCCACGAGTCGGTGACCGTGCGTGGTGTCATCGTCGTTTCGGGCGGCTCGGCTGTGGTGGTCGTCGTCTCCTCAAGCAGTGCCAAAGATGACGGAGCGGGCGCCGCATCGGAGCCGGCCGAGCAGGATGCCGCCAGCAGGCATACGGACGCGAGAGAACCGAGGTAAGCCTTCACCCCGTACCCGTCGGCAGGCCAGCTGAATGATCAAGCTGCTAGGATCGGCCCTCCTGCGGGTGTAGTTCAATGGTAGAACGGCAGCTTCCCAAGCTGCATACGGGAGTTCGATTCTCCTCACCCGCTCCAAGCGAAAGCCCGATGCGGATCGAGCCCGACCCATCAACGGGTCCGAGCCCTTCCACACCGATCCCGCACCCACGTGCGGATGAAGCCAAGCCCGCACGCGGGTCCGAGGACATCCGGAAGCGACGTCTTGACAGCTGCCATAAGCGCCAGTTAATCATTAGCCATGGCTTATGAGAGCGCAGCACTGGATGTGTTGCACGATCCGACCCGGAGGCACGTGCTGGAGCTGCTTCGTAATGGCGAGCAGAGCGTGCGAGAACTCACCGATCAGACCACCGTCAGCCAGCCGGCCGTCTCCCAACACCTCCGAATCCTGAAAGAGGCCGGTTTGGTGACATGGCGCCCGGTTGGCGCCCGGCATCTCTATCGGGTGGATCCCAACGGACTCGCAGGGGTCCGAGCCTGGGTCGATTCGTTCTGGGACGACGCTCTCACCGCCTTCACCAACTACGCCACGAGCGAGGAATCAGAATGACGACACAACCCGATACCGCCGAGAACCTTCCGCCGGTGATGCGAGCCGCTTGGATCGGCCAGGACCCAAAGGAGGCGTTCGAGATCTTCACCGATCGAATCGGTGCATGGTGGCCGCTCCCAACCCACGGAGTCTTCGGTGAGAAGTCAGCGGGCCTCGCCTTTCGAAACGAGCAACTGATCGAACACTCCGTGGAGGGCAACGAAGCGATCTGGGGCGAGGTCCAGGAATGGTCTCCACCGGATCGTCTGGTGTTCACGTGGCATCCAGGCCGTTCGGCTTCGACCGGTTCGAATGTCACGGTGACCTTCGAACCCGATACGAATGGCACCCGAATCGTCCTGCAGCACGAGGGGTGGGAGGTCTTCGGGAACGCCGCCGCCGAAACCCGCCGAAGCTACCTTGGCCCCAACGCCTGGGGATATGTGCTCGACCACTACGCCGATGCCACCGAATCACAACCGCAAACGTCACCACTCGACGACCTCGAAGCTGCCTACGAGGCGTTCTATACCGAAGCGGCTCAGGGTGGATTTGGGGAGCCCGAACCAGGTCAGTGGAGCGCCGAGCAGGTGGTTGCCCACGTCGCACTAAATGACGGAGTGATGATGGCCGTCTGCCAGTCCCTGGTTCACCAGAACGACGCCCGATTCGAGAACGACGCCGGTCAGTCTCCCGAGAATCTGCAGCGATGGATCGACTCGTGCGGGGACATGAACTCGCTGATCGACCGGGGCCGCCACGCTTCCCGGCAGTTCATGGCTGCGGTCAACCGACTGTCTGCCGAACAACGCATCACGCCCGTCCACTGTCGACTCCTCAGCGATGGGGAGGTCATGCTGGACGACGCTCGGCCGTGGGAATCGATTGCCGTCATGATCCAGACCGGCATGCACCTGCCCTCTCACACCGAGCAACTGCGCAGCCTGCGGCCCTAGCCGCTGCGTCAGCCGACGAGTTCGTCGAGTGCGGCAATCGCACGGTCGACGTCGGCGTGTGAGGTGTAGTGGACTGCGGAGAGCCTCACCACTCCCCGCTCGGGATCGACATCGGCCCCCTTCAGCACCCGCCACGCGTAGTAGTGACCGGCGCTGGTCTGCACCCCACGCAGATTCAACTGATGCTGAAGCTCGGCGGGCTCCATCGACATGGGACTGAAGGCGATCGTCGGGCATCGATGACCGGGAGCCGAGTCCAAAGAAGCTGGTCCAACGACTCGTACCGACTCATAACCCGACAGCGCTTCGAGCAGTCGGACCGTGAGTGAGTCCTCATGATCGCGCCACAGGCCAGAAACCCTTTCACAACTGGCTCGCAGTGATTCACCAGCCGCTCCACCGTGGTGCTGATCGAGAGCCAACACGTAGTCCAATGCGGCGTCCGCCGATGCCACCTGCGCATGATCGGGGCCGGCCGGGTTCATTCGCTTTCGCTCATCACCATCGTTGAAGAAGTGGCTCTGATTCGGTAGTTCCGCCATCAGCCTGCGCCGAATGACCATCAGTCCCTGATGCACCGAATACGTCTTGTACAGACTGAACAGATAGACGTCTGCCTCCAGCGCCGCAACGTCGGGAATCGTGTGGGGTGCGAACGAAACGCCGTCGACCACCACTCGGGCTCCCACGCCATGAGCAAGATCGCAGATGCGACGAATCTCGTTTTCGGTGCCGATGATGTTCGACGCATGAGGCACCGTGACCAGTCGGGTTCTCTCGCTCAGCAGCGACTCGAACTGATCGACATCGAGCAACCCAGTACTCGGGTCGGTCCTCCACTCGTGCACGGAACAGCCGCGTGACTCCGCCATGCGACGGGTTGCTCCGGTGTTGGCTTCATGGTCCTGGTTGGTGACGATCACTTCGTCGCCGGCACCGAGCAACCCCTCGAAGGCCCGAGCGAGAACGTAGGTATTGGCTGTGGTCGACGGCCCGAGCACCACTTCGTCAGTTTCGACACCCAGTGCCTGGGCCCAACGTTCGTAGGACGAATCCATCCGCTCGCCGGCTTCCGTGGAGGAGCTGTACTCCGAGTACGGCTGCACCTTCAGACGGGTGTAGTAGTCGTTTAGTGCATCGATGGTCTGACGACAGGCGAACGACCCGCCCGCGTTCTCGAAGAACGACTGCTCGAGATTCTCCGGAACATCGAAGGCAGGAAACTGCGAACGGACGAAGTCGAGATCCAGAGGTGTCGAAAGACTCATGAACCGACGCTAGCGGTGGCAACGACCCGGGTCGAGATGGGTCGTCTATGGATCGCCGGCGTCGTGCACTCTGGTCGATGCACGGTGGTGAGCGCCCGTCGGACTCGGAGTAGCCTCAGCAGCGATGACCCCTGAAGAGTTCCGAACCGCAGGACACCAGCTGATCGACTGGATCGCTGATCGCAGATCCGACGTGGAGAACCTCCCGGTGTTGGCTCAGGTCTCGCCCGGCCAGGTGCGCCGGTCATTCGAGATCGACGCACCGTCCGAAACGGTCGACTTCGCCACCCTGCTCAGCGAGCTTGATACATCCGTCGTTCCCGGCGTCACGCAGGTTCAGCATCCCATGCACTTCGGTTGGTTCCCTTCGAACGCCGCGTTGTCGTCGGTGCTCGGGGATATCGCGTCATCCGGGATCGGCTCGCTCGGCATCTCCTGGGAGAGCAGCCCCGCTCTCACCGAGGTGGAGGAGGTTGTCTGCGATTGGATGCGGCAGCTGGTGGGACTCTCCGATCAGTGGCGGGGAACGATTCAGGACACAGCGTCGAGCGCGTGCCTGGTGGCCATGCTCGTCGCCCGCGAACGAGCGACCGATCTAGCGCAGAACGCCGGCGGCACCCAATCTCTGACCAAACCTCTCGTCGTCTACTCCACCGAGCAGGCCCACTCGTCGGTGGCCAAGGCGGCGCTACTCGCCGGGTTCGGTTGGGACAACGTACGCATGGTCGCAGTCGATCCGGCCACCTATGCGATGCGCCCCGATGCATTGCGTAGCGCCATCGAGACCGACATCGGCGAAGGTCGAACCCCGGCTGCGATCGTTGCCGGCGTCGGCACGACGGGCACCACGGCGATGGACCCCGTCAGCCGGATCGTCGAGATCGCACAGGCCAACGACATCTTCGTACACGTCGACGCGGCGATGGCAGGGTCCGCGATGCTTCTGCCCGAGTGTCGGCACCTGTGGGACGGCGTCGAGCGCGCCGACTCCATCTCGTGGAACCCGCACAAGTGGATGGGAACCATCCTCGACACATCACTGTTCTACATGCGCGACATCCAGCTGCTCGAACGAGTGATGTCGACGAGCCCGAGCTTCCTCCGCTCGACCGCCGACGGTTCGGTGACCCAGTACCGAGACTGGGGGATCCCACTCGGTCGTCGATTCCGCTCCCTCAAGCTTCTCTTCCAGCTGCGCCTCGACGGCATCGAGGAGACCCGCACCCGCCTACGCCGTGACATCGCAAACGCACAATGGCTGGAAGCGCAGGTCGACGCCACTGACAACTGGGAAGTCTGCGCACCGGTTGCCCTACAGACCGTCTGCGTCCGACACCGGCCGGATGGATTGGACGGGGAGGAACTCGATCAGCACACGCTCGCATGGGTCCGATCCATCAACGAGTCGGGTGCGGCATTCCTCACCCCGTCGATACTGGACGGTCGATGGATGGCTCGGGTCTCGATCGGCGTCCTCGGAACCGAACGCCAACACGTTGAGCGCCTCTGGCATTTGATGCGAATCACCGCTAGTCACTAAACACGGCAGGGCCTCGTCGAGTTCGATCGACCGAGAGCTGAAGCACATCGGGCCGGCTGTAGTGGCCGACCGGATCAAAGTTGTGACGGGCCTCGCGCACCAACGCCAGGTCGAGGTCGGCATAGATGATGCATTCATCGTGGGGTTCGGCCTGGGCCAGAATCGAACCGTCCGGAGCAACGATGACCGACCCGCCGCTGGCGTACCGGCTATGAGCGTCCAACATTTCTTTCCTCAGCGGGAAGTCCTCGGGCAGGTGTTCATCTCGCAACACCGCCCCGGAGCTCACGACGAACAGTCGACCTTCCATGGCGACGAACCGGCTGATGTCGTGACTCACCGCTGGAGAACCTGGCCACGTTGCCACATGCACCTGTGGGCCCTGCGCATACATCGCCGTTCTTGCCAAAGGCATCCAGTTCTCCCAGCAGTTCAAGCCGCTCACCTTGGTGTCTCCGAACTCGTGAGCCACCAGTCCGGCACCGTCTCCATCCGCCCACATCAACCGCTCGCCGTAGGTCGGTTTCAGTTTCCTGTGCACGCCGACGATTCCCCGCTCAGGGTGGATCGCCACCAGTGAGCAGTAGATCGACGAGCCCGAAGTGCTCCGCTCGGCGATCCCCAGGTAGGTGAACAGACCAAGGGCGGCCGACGACTCCACCACCTCATCCAGGTCACCTCGCTCAACATCGACCGAAGCGTCCAGGTACTGCGCCCACGCCGCCTTCTGGTCGGGATGATCGAAGTACGACGCGTGCGTGAAGTCGGCCCACGAGGGATAACCGGGCACGAAGGTCTCAGGGAAAGCGATCAGCTCCGCCCCGCCCGCCGATGCCTCCGCCATCGAGTCCAAAACGACACCGAGCGTGCCGTCACGATCGAGAAAGACAGGGGGACGTTGCACCGACGCGACTCGCATCTCGATGAGGGTAGTGCCGAGCGCAAAACCGGTTCCATCGACACCATCCAATGCCCGCGATCAAGGAGGCGGCGCCGTCGAGACAGCCCACGTGGAGGGCATCGATCTGTTCGCTACCGAAACCGTGATCATCGCCATCCCAGAACGGAGCGAAAGATCCCGAGGTCTCCGCTCCCGGTACGCTGGCAAAGGTCACGATGTCATCGCCATCGCCCCTGAGCCCCGGAACGCTGAAACCACCGAGGGATGAGAGGAAAACGTCGCCGTCGGCCAACGAGGCGCCTGCGATGTCAGCGCTGGCGAAGCCGACGTCACTCGCCGCCAAACCCGACGGTGTCACCGTCGAGGAACAGCGAGATCGTTCCGGAGGCGACATTGCCATCGGCACCGGTGAAGACGAATACGTCGTCCCCGTCTCCGTCCAACGCCGGCGCATCGAAGCCGTTGAGTCCGGCTGCGAACAGTTCGCCGGTGGCGTTGTTCAACCAGGCGCCGCTGATGTCGTCGTCGTCAAGTCCGATATCGGAACCATCCAGCTGCACCGAGAACGAACCGGCGGAGACCCGAGGATCATCATCCATCTGTCTCGAGCTGTCGCTCACAAACCCATCCATCCGAAACTCAAGCGCTCCTGGCGCATGTGTCGACCTCGCCCGGCGTCAGGGTAGTCCTACCAGTTTGGGAGACCAGCACGATAAACGAGCTAAGCTCGCCCGCGGTCACCGAAGGAGCGATCGATTGCTAATCAACTTCCTGGGTACACGAGGCTCCATTCCCTCCGGCGGGGCCGAGTTCACCCGGTACGGCGGCAACACCTCGTGTGTTGCGATCGGCCATGACAACGAACGGCCGTCGCTGATTCTGGACGCCGGTTCGGGTCTCGCGGCAGCGGACTGGGTCATGGGCGACGAGCCGTTTCGCGGAACGATTCTGTTGACCCATCTCCACTGGGATCACGTCCTCGGCCTCCCATTCTTTCGGCAAGGCGACCGGGAGGGCAGTTCGGTCTCACTTCTGTTTCCGGAACAGCCGGACTCCGACACGGTTCTAGACCGGTTCTTCTCACCGCCACTCTTCCCGGTGAACATCCAGGAACTACGCGGAAATTGGACCACCGGTGCAATCGAATCCGGCGAACATGACGTCGAGGGGTTCGCAGTGACCTTGATAGAGATCCCCCACAAGGGGGGTCGAACCTTCGGGTTTCGCATCGCTGACTCCACCGGGTCGGTGGCGTACATGCCCGACCACAGTCCCACGTTCTACGGGCCCGGTCCGCACGGTGACGGCGCTCACCACCCGGCCGCTCTCGAACTTGCCCGTGACGTCGACCTCCTGATTCACGACTCACAATTCACCAGGGACGAATTCTCCAGCCGGTCCGAGTGGGGACACTGTGTCTGGACCTACCCGATCGGATTGGCCGAAGCGGCGGGCGTCGAACGGACCGCCCTCTTCCATCACGACCCGTTCCGCACCGATGCCGAGTTGGACTCGATGTCCGAGATGCTCGACTCACCAGCAGCATTCTTCGCTCAGGAGCGAACGACCATTCAGGTGGGAACGTCCAAGGGCTGAGCCGATCAACCCCCGAATGAGGGGATCTGCACGCCGGGCACGTCGACGACGTCATCGACGTCCACCGGCTCCGGAAGTGTCGGCGGCGGCGCCGAAACCGAAGGTACCGGGATATCGGGCAGGGTGACGTCGGGATCCGTCGGAGGCGGTGTGGCGCCCGGAGCGATCGCCGAGCGGGTCATCCTTCGTTCCGATGTTCGATGATGCCGTACAACGTGATCGTTCCTGAACCCGACGTCCACACCGCCCCTGCGGCGTCAACCGAGACGTCGACGCTGACCGTCGTGGGTGTAACTACTTCTCGCGCTTCTGGCGGCCAGGCCTACAGGCCGCGATCCGGAGCCGCAATCCACGCCACCAACTGGTCGCGTTGTGCCGAAGAGACCCCTCGGTGAAGTGCGTCGCCATCATGAACCTCGTCGATCCAGTGACCGAACTCGACCGGTCGTTTCCGCACCAGCTCACCGACGGTGCACTGTTGGATCCGAATCGTGAATACGCACCATCCCGACTCTGGAAGTAGCCGCAACGTCTGGCGTTCGCTGCGGACATACAGGCCGTCTGCGCAGTCCGACGCCGCAATCACCGGGTCACCGTTGGCGGGCCGGTCGGGTTGGAACAATGCGGGGTCGGGATGCAGAAACCAATTCCGACGAAGAACCGTCCGATCAGCCAGACCATCGATCATTCGGTCCACTCGATCGCCGAGACTCGCCGCATAACCCGGCACCGGGCCGTGTACCGCTAGCAAAGGTCGATTCAGCTTGTCCCGGAGATGCCAACGGGAAGGAAAACACAGCGCAGCTGCCCGAAGTACCCAGCCCTCACTCGACCGGTTGAGAAGGCAGAGGTCTTCCTGAACCGAAACGGCCAGTCGCTGCAGCGGTGACGGCCCGGCGGCAATCGCAACCCCGGAATCGCGAATCATTTCTTCAAGTTCGGCGGCTACGACATTCGACTCGGCTGACTCCGCCAGGACGTCGGAGGGTCGGCTTCGAAGTAACGAACGTCGCAGTTCGAGCTCGGAGTCCCTTGCCGAGTCGAAAACGAGCCATGGACGGTGGCCCAGGTTACGGGTGCCCATCTTGAGCCAGGGAACCGACGGATCGAGGTCCAATTCTGAAAGCCACGCATCCGTCGGTTGCGTGCCGACGCCGGTCACGTGACCAAACGAAGCAAACGCGACTTCAACTTCCCGTAGGGCGGGTAGATGATCGACGTCTCGAGGCCAGCCGGTTTGGTGAGGATGCCCTTCAGGTTGGACAACGCATCGAAGCCAGCCTGACCGTGATAGCGACCCATGCCGGAAGGTCCTACCCCTCCGAACGCGAGGTCATGAGGCGAGAAATGGAACAACGTGTGGTTCACGCACACTCCACCCGAACTTGTCTGGCTGGTCACTCGATCCACGGCGTCGCCGTTCTCACTGAAGACATACAACGCCAACGGTTTCGGTCGTTCGTTGACGAATTGGATCGCGTGGTCGGTGTCAGCGACCGTGACGATTGGAAGGATCGGCCCGAAGATCTCTTCGGTCATGAGGTCCGACGCCGGACTGGGATCAACCACGATGGTGGGCGACAGGTATCGGGTCTCGCTTGTGCTGCCGCCTCCAAAAGCGACCTCGTGGCCATCGAGCAGACCGGTCAGCCGCCGGTGGTGCCGATCCGAGACGATGCGGCCAAAGTCGGCGCTGGACTCGATGTCGCGGCCGTAGAAGTTCGACCACGCTGCAACCAATGCATCCACCAGCTCATCGCGACGCCGCTCCGACACCAGGACATAGTCCGGTGCGATGCAGGTTTGGCCGGCATTGAGGCCCTTGCCCCAAGCGATCCGGTTGGCAGCTGCTGCGATGTTGGCGTCGTCGTCGACGATCACGGGAGACTTCCCGCCCAGTTCAAGAAGCACGGGAGTGAGATGCTCGGCGGCAGCACGCATCACGATGCGCCCCACGTTCGTTGAGCCGGTGAAGAAGATGTGGTCGAAACGTTGCTCGAGCAGTGCAGTCGATACGTCGACGGCCCCTTCGATCACCGCCACCGCCTCCCGATCGAGATAGGACGGAAGTTCCCGGGCGATCAGAGTCGACGTGGCTGGCGACAGCTCGGACGGTTTCAAGACGACGGCGTTCCCCGCCCCCAGCGCAGCTACCAGTGGCTCGAAGACGAGATTCACCGGATAGTTCCAGGGAGCGATGATGAGCGCGACCCCAAGTGGTTCAGGAACGATTCGCGCTTTCCCCGGCTGCGTTGCGATGGACAACGAGACCTTTCGGGGTTTGGCCCACTTGCGAAGGTTCTTCCTGACATACTTCGCCTCGGCGATCGATGGACCGATATCCGCAATCCAGGCTTCGAGTGCTGGCCGGCCAAGATCCTGATGCATGGCGGCCGTGAGTGCGGATGTGTGGTCTTCGAGGAATGCGATGACCCCGTCCAGTTGCTTCTCACGCCATTCCAACGAACGGGTGACACCGGTGCCGAAACGCGCCCGCAGCCGCTCTACGGCCGCCGACATTTGGTCCGAAAGGTCAGATTTCGAACGTTCGGGTTGGGGCGTGGCATCGATTGTTGCAACGTTCTCAGGCATCGAAATTCTCCCAGTAGCGCGACGGGCGCGGGCCCGCCTGATCGAGATATTTGGATCCAAGTGCCCCCGAGCCGTACGGCCGATCGGCATCGGTGGTCATCCGGATAAACGAGATCTGTCCGATCTTCATGCCCGGGTACAGGGTGATCGGCAGACTGGCGACGTTCGAGAATTCCAGCGTGATCATGCCGTTCCAGCCCGCGTCGACGAAACCCGCCGTTGTATGGATCAGCAGGCCCAGGCGACCCAAACTGCTCTTGCCTTCGATGCGACCCACGAGGTCGTTGGGGAGCCGAATACGCTCCGCGGTGGACCCGAGCACGAACTCTCCCGGGTGCAGAATGAACGGCTTCTCATCGCTGGCTTCTACTTCCGAGGTCAGATCGGTGAGGTCGGTTTTCACGTCGATGTGGCTGCGGGTGTGGTTCCGGAAGACGATGAAACGATGATCGAGACGAAGGTCGACCGAACTGGGCTGGACGGCGCCCGGGTCGTAGGGTTCGATCTCGATCCGCCCCGTGTCGATCTCCTGCTTGATGGTGCGGTCCGAGAGAATCACGATTTCAACGCTATCGGAGCCAACAGCGGAGCGAATCAGTCTCGCGGGGTCACGGGTAGCTCGTCGGGCGGAAGAGGGGTATTGGACTTGATGTAGTCAGCCAGGCGATCCGAGTCGCAGGTTGGGCATAAATAGATTCGGCGCATCGACTGAATAGACAACTGGGTGCCCCGCGATTTCTCCAGGATCGACTGGAACGCAACCCGAACATCGACAGAACCACACGTCGGGCATTTGGGGGTGAGGTCGCGGTCCCACACCAGGCCGCACTCCTGACAGGTGATGGTGATGACCTCACCGTCACGTTCCCCGACGAGGTTCTCTTCCTCGGCACAGTTGGCGCACACGAGGTCACTCGACATGGAGACGACGTTACTGGGCGGGGGTATCGACCCGCAGTTCGATGGCGTTCGGGTCGGGTTCCCGCGTCGCTACGGACATCGACGACAGGATCAGGAACGCTGCAATCGCGGCGGACAGGCCAGCAGGGATCGACAGGTACCGCCCGCCATTGATGAGAAGGACAAGCAGCACCATCATCGCGATGGCGTGGCGGAAGAGGTCACGCCGCTGAGACTCGTCAAGTGGTGCATTCTCCATCATTGTCCATCGGCACAGCAGCAGCAGACCTAAGGACAGCCCGGCGGTGCTGGCCGAACCGGAATTGACGCGGCATTGCCACCAATGGCCGGTGCCGGTGAATCAGACTTGCGGGGTGATTCGGCCCCGACATGCCCTGCTTGGCCTTGCGGCACTTGGACTGGGTGGCGCTCTCGCTCTCGCCATTCCCGGCGCCGTCGACTCACCCGATGTGACCCAGCAACCCGACGCCGATCTGGCAACGGAACTGGCCATGGTCGACGAAGAGATTCCCACCTTCGTGCCGCCACCACCCACCCAGGTCGTGAGCGGCATGATGGGCGAACTGACAATCGATGTCGAGGGACTACTCACGGTGACCGGACGGACCGAGATCGATGGCGCCCCGGCCAACACCCCTCTCTCGATTTGGGTCGACAATGCCCCGGTCGAAACGGCGCCGGTTCCGCTCGCTGATCCGCTACCTCCGGCTGAACCGGCTGAGGGCTCGACCAGCGACGAAGAGGCCGATCCAGCGGCCGCCGCCGATGCTGCTGCCCCCACCCCGACGACCGAGGTTGTCGTGCCTGTCGCAGGCGAGTTCAAGACTGCGATCCAACTTCGTGAGGGACCACAGGAAGTCTGCGTGATCGCCGAGAATTCCGCCGGGCCCGATGGCCTTCTCGGTTGCGAGCGGGTGATGTTCCGGGCCCAACTGCTCGACGGCAAGATGATCATTTCCGACTACGGCAGTGGTGCGACGCCACGGCTTGGCGTCGCGGGCGAAGGAACCCCGATGGAGGCGGCCGAACGTGTCGCCCAACGGGCCCGTGAGTGGGAAGAGGCCACCGGAATTCCCACGATCCCGGCGTTCGACTACATCCAGACCGTGGCCCAGGCATCACCCGGCAGCGACGGCGACTACTCAGCCCACACCTCCAGAGAAGATCTCGACGAATACCTCGAGGCCATCCGCAGCGTGGACGGGTTGTTAATTCTCGACTTCCAACCCGGCGGGAGCCGGTTCATGAAGCAGGTCTCGCAGTACGAGGAATACCTGCGCCAACCCGACGTCGGTCTGGCGCTCGACACCGAGTGGCGTATGCCGTGGGGTGTCGCGCCCGCAACGATCATCGGCTACGCCGACGCCAGCGAGATCAACGAGGTCGGTGAATATCTGGCAACGATCGTGGCGGAGAACGACCTGCCCCAGAAGCCATTCGTGATCCACCAGTTCACCCGGCGCATGGTCCGCAATCGCGATGCGATCATCGCCCGCCCGGAACTAGCGACGATCTTCCACATCGACGGCCACGGCACCAAGACGCTGAAGAAGGGTGTCTACAAAAGCCTCCTTCCCTCCGAAGAGTTCTTCACCGGTTTCAAGC
Source organism: uncultured Acidimicrobiales bacterium (assembly GCA_937958015.1). Taxonomy (GTDB): domain Bacteria; phylum Actinomycetota; class Acidimicrobiia; order Acidimicrobiales; family SZUA-35; genus JABDIY01. The sequence goes on from CALGOA010000104.1 coordinate 12,809, forward strand.
TGTTCTTCGACGAAGACACCGGCCTGATGACCCCCCTCGAAGTCCGCGACGAACTCGCCCGCATCCCCGCCATGATCAGCTATCAGTGATTCCCTTTCAGGGGGACCGTTCTTGGCCACGGAGGCCGAGCCTCCGAGGGTGTAGTCCTCATCAAGCCAGGTGGGTAAACCGATTGCCCGTACTTACGAGTTGGCTCCAAAGGTGTTGTCCTCATCAGGCCAGGTGGGGTAAACCGATTGCCCGTACTTACGAGTTGGCTCCGAGGGTGTTGTCCTCATCAGGCACCCTACTATTCCCTCCGGGGGCCGTTCTTGGCCACGGAGGCCGAGCCTCCGGCGCGACACTAACCGCTCGTCTCGCTTCCCGGTTTCACACAGCAACGCCCTCACCCCTCCGGGAGGACCGAGCGCGTTCTTCCTCCACGGAGTGGGTGAGGGCTGGATTGTTTGGACCGGTACGTCTGACGGAGCGCATTGTGGAATGCCCGGAGGCTGCGCCTCCGTGGCGATGGAACGGCCCCGCTGGAGGCGACAAGCACAGGCTTGCCTGATGAGGCGCAATCGGTTTACCCACCTGCCTGATGAGACCCAATCGGCATACGCAGCGGCCGTGAACCACAGCCAGCCGGACCCTCCTACGCGAATTGAGGGAGGGCGGCGGCGACGGTGGGTTCGACGATCTTGCCGGCGCGGACGGTGAGTCCGGCCCGGAGTCCTTCGTCGGACTCGAGAGCCTCGTCGACACCGTTGGCGAGTTTGACGACGTATCCGACCGTGGCGTTGTTCAGCGCCTGGGTTGAGGTCCGGGGAACAGCGCCGGGCATGTTCGCAACGCAGTAGTGCACGACACCGTCGACCACGTACGTGGGGTCGGCGTGGGTTGTGGGTTTGGACGTCTCGGCGCAGCCGCCCTGATCGATGGCAACGTCAACGATGACCGAACCGGGTCGCATGCTGGCGACCATCGCACGAGTGATGAGGTGAGGTGCCGTGGCATTTCGCACCAGGACCGCTCCGATGACAAGATCGCTCTCTGACACGTGCTTCTCGAGCGCCGCGGTGGTGCTGAAGACCGTCTGGATCGCTGCGCCGTACTGATCGGACAACGCCTCGAGGACAGCCGGGTTGCGGTCGAGGACCACAACCTGGGCGCCAAGCCCAACGGCCATTTCGATGGCGTTCTTGCCGACGAAGCCACCACCGATAACCGTGACCTTTCCAGCCTCAACTCCCGGGACTCCGCCCAGAAGGACACCGGAACCGCCGGCAACCTTCTCGAGGCTTCGAGCGCCAGCCTGCACGGCGAGCCGACCGGCCACCTGGCTCATAGGGGCCAGCAGCGCAAGGTCACCACGCGGGCCGACGACGGATTCGTACGCGATACACGTGGCTCCGCTTGCCACGAGGTCGGCGGCCTGCTCGGGATCGGGAGCGAGGTGCAGGTAGGTGAAGAGTGTGTGGTCGGGCGTCAGACGAGCCCGTTCTACAGCTTGGGGTTCCTTCACCTTGACGATCAGTTCGCTGCCCGCAAAGACGGCGTCCGCATCGGCGACGATCTCGGCACCGGACAGGACGTACTCTTCGTCGGAGAACCCGGACCCTTCACCGGCACCGGCCTGGACCAGAACGGAATGCCCGTGGGCCACCACCTCGGCGACACTTCCCGGCGTCAGACCGACCCGGTTTTCGTTCGACTTGATTTCTGTGGGTACACCGACGCGCATGGCAGCCTCCTGAGGTTCGATTGGGCGATCGTGTCTCGAAGATACGCCAATCCACACGCACCGATACAGGCGAGTTAGAGAGCCTAACCATCTTGTGGCGCACGTTTATTGCGTCGAAAGCCGGTGTGATGCACACTCTGAGCGTGAACGCTCTTGATCCCATCGATCGTTTGATTCTGGCCGAACTCCAGTCAAACGGTCGCCAGCCAACGACCGACATCGCCGAACGGGTTGGCTTGTCCCCTTCGGCCTGCCATCGTCGCATCCGGGCATTGGAGACCGCCGGTGTCATCGAGGGGTACGTCGCCGTACTGAATCCGGTGCTGATCAACCGGTCGCTCGACGTCTTCGTGGAGATCTCGCTGTCGAGTCAGTCGGTCGAGACGCTCACCGGTTTCGAGACCGCGGTTCTGACCTGTCCCGAGGTGATGTCGTGCCATTTGATGGCCGGCGAGGCCGATTATCTGGTGCACCTCGCCGTCGCCGATCCGAAGGATTTTGAGCGCATTCACACCGAACATCTCTCCCGGTTGCCCCACGTCGCTCGGCTCAAGTCGAACTTTGCGATCCGCACGGTGGTGGAGACGACCGAACACGAGCTGTAGCAGCCGCCCCCGGTGGACCGACTCGGCGTCGCCCGGTTAGCGTTCGGTTATGGACCTGCCGGTGATGCCGCCCGTGAAGCCGATGCTGGCCAAGGCGATCAAGGGGCTGCCGGACCGCTCCGACGTCATCTTCGAGCCGAAGTGGGACGGATTCCGGTGCATCGTCTTCCGAGACGGTGACGAAGTGGAACTTGGCTCGAGGAACGAGCGACCGCTCACGAGGTACTTCCCCGAAATCCTGGAGCCCCTTCGCCAGCACCTGCCCAAGCGCTGCGTGGTCGACGGCGAGCTGATCATCGTTCAGAACAACGAGTTGGACTTCAATGCCCTCCAACTCCGTCTTCATCCGGCCAAGAGTCGCGTCGACAAACTCGCCGGTGAAATCCCGTGTTCGTTCGTGGCGTTCGACATTCTCGCCCTCGACGAGCAGGACCTTCGGATGCAACCCTTTTCCGAGCGTCGACAGCTGCTCGAAGCCGCACTCGATTCGACATCGGCCCCGGTCCACCTCACCCCCACCACCACCGATCGAGACATCGCTCAGCGATGGTTCGAGGTGTTCGAGGGGGCCGGACTCGACGGCCTGATCGCCAAACCCACCGACGACCCGTACGTCGAGAACAAACGGACCCAGTTGAAGGTGAAACACATTCGCAGCGCCGACGCAGTCGTCGCTGGGTATCGAATTCACAAAGACGGCAAGGGCGTTGGTTCGTTACTCCTCGGACTCCACGACGAGCACGGCGGATTGCATCATGTCGGTGTGGCGGCCAGCTTCACGGCCAAACGCCGCACCGAACTGCTGGACGAACTTGAACCACTGCTGGACGGCGCACTGGAGGCACACCCATGGGCCGATTGGGCCAACGCCTATTCCCACGACGGCAGCACTCAGATGCCCGGAGCCCCGCATCGCTGGAACGCACAGCGAGACAGCAGATGGGTTCCCCTCCGCATAGAACGTGTTGTCGAGGTGAAGTACGGATCGACGTTGGGAGGACGGTTCAGAGAGGTGACCAAGGTGTTGCGATGGCGCCCGGACAAAGAACCTCTCGAATGCAACTTTGATCAGCTGCAGGAGCCCGAACCTGTGGGTGTCGACACCGTTCTGACGGCTGGCGGCTGACCGTGGCCGCCACGGAAAAGATCACGCTCGAACTGGCGGGCCGAGAGGTGTCGGTCTCCAGCCCGTACAAGGTGTTCTTCAGCAAACGCGGCGAAACCAAGCTGGACCTCATCGAGTACTACCGGGCGATCGAGGAGCCGCTCATGAAGGCGATCGGCGGGCGGCCGATTCTCATGCAGCGATTCCCGGACGGTGCCAGCGGTAAGTCGTTCTTCCAGAAACGGGTTCCAAAGGGTGCCCCGAAGTGGCTGGAGACGACGGTCGTGGCAACGCCGAACGGAACCACGTCCAACGCCATGGTGGCTGCCGACATTGCCCACGTCGCATGGGCGGTGAACATGGGCTGCCTCGGCTTCCATGGGTGGCCCCACACCTCCGAGAACCCACAGTTCACCGATGAGCTCCGAATCGACCTGGATCCGTCGAAGGGCATCACCCTGGACGACATCAAGGTTGTGGCATTTCAGGTGCGGGATGCGCTCGCCGAGGTCGGAATCACGGTGTATCCCAAGAGCAGTGGCAGTCGCGGTCTCCACCTTTTCGCTCACCTGCGACCCCAGTGGGACAGCTACTCGGTTCGAGCGGCTGCGGTGGCGTTGGCCCGCGAACTGGAGCGCCGCTTCCCCGACACCGTGACAGCCCGATGGTGGAAAGAGGAGCGGGGCCAGCGGGTCTTCATCGACTTCAATCAGAACGCACCCCACAAGACCGTGTTCGCCACCTGGTCTGCTCGGGCCCGGGTGGGAGCCCAGGTCAGTTGCCCGCTTGCGTGGGATGAGGTGGAGGACGCCGATCCGGATCAGTTGACGATCGCGACAGTGCCGGACCGAATCGCAGCCAACGGCAACCCCTGGGCGCCCATGTACGAGGACCCCCAGGACATCACTCCGCTCTTGGCGTGGCACCAGCGGGACTTGGACAACGGCTTACAGGATGCACCCTGGCCGCCGGTCTATCCGAAGATGCCCAATGAACCCTCGAGGGTGAACCCGAGTCGGGCCAAGTCTGATCCGGAGCCCTGAGGTTGCCCGTCGGAAGCGTCAGTCGACACTGACGGCGGGATAGAAGGCCACGTAGTCCTTGATGTGGGTGGCCTTTTCGAGCGGTGCTTGGTACTGCCAAGCGAGATCCTCACGGGTCTCGCCTCCGGCGCTGACCGAGTAGTAGGTCGCGTCGCCCTTCCAGAAACACCGGGTGGTGTTGTCGGTCTTGGAGAGGTACTCCCAATTCACGCTGTCGGAGGGAAAGTAGTGGTTACCTTCCACGATTTCGGTTGCATCGGACTGCGCGAGGGTGACGCCGTTGAAGGTTGCTGTAGTCATACCGGTTGAACCCCGACGACCCGACCCTTGTTCCAGAGCGACCCTTGTTCCAGAGCGACCCGTGTTCCAGAGCGACCCGTGTTCCAGAGCGACCCTCAGAACTGGAGGGCCAACATGGACACTTCCTCATCCGGACCATAGGGACGCTCCCGACCAACTTCGACGAATCCGTACACCTCGTGAAACCGAAGGCTGCGGGGATTGGCGGGCTCGGTGTTCACCTCGGCGAGCAGATGCGACTTCTCATGGGCTCGTCCCGCCGCGACCGCCCGGTCGTACAGCTGGACGCCCAGACCCATCCCCCGGGTCGCCGGAGACAGCATGATCCGGTCGACGTACACAAACTGCGGATATCGCGCCGAGAACCATCGGTAGTTGGGTGACTCGTATGCCGCACCGTCGGGCAGCACGAAGAGAGCGCCCTCGATCGAGTCATCGATCTCGATGACATCAACGAACATCGACTCGTCCACGAGCAGGTCGAGTTTTGCCCGGTCCATCGGCCCGACCGCGGGAACGTTCACCTCGTTCAAAATGAGCACCGCTTCGGCGTCCCGGACCTCGTAGGGCCGGATCATCGACGGTCCTGCAACCGTTCGATCCGATCGATCAGGTCAGGGGCCACCAGTAGTTCGGCCACGGCGGCCAAGGCATCGTCTGAAGCCGGGCCGTCCCATCTCATTTCGTCCAACGTCGACACGGTGGGCGCATCCTCATCCAGCGTGGCGAGCTTCTTGAACAACAACGCATCTGCGAAGTTCTCTCGAAGCGTGTCGGCAAGTTTGGCGGCACCTCGGACCGTCACTTCCCATTGGCCATGATGATGCGGGATCTTCTCGATCGAACCGTAGTGGGCGAGCACCGTGGCGGATGACTTGGCTCCCCAACCCTTCAGGCCGGGGAAACCATCGGCGGAGTCGCCGGTCAGTGCCAACCAATCAGCGATCGACTCGGGCGGAACACCAAACTTCTCCCGGACGTCCTCGACGTCGAACAGTTTGTTCCTGCGGCGATCGAGCTGCAGTACCCGACCGGCTCGCACGCACTGAGCGAGGTCCTTATCCGCGGTGCAGAGCAGGACGCGGTCGACCGATGGGTCGGCTGCGGCGACGGCGGCGGCCGAGGCCATACCGTCGTCGGCCTCGAACTCGACCATCGGAAACAACGCCACTCCAATGGCTTCGATCCCCAGCTCCAGCGGTTCGAATTGGTTTTTGATCTCCGGTTCGATCCCGCTGCCGTCCTTATACGGACCATACAGATCGTTTCGAAAGCTCTCGATCACGTGATCGGTGGCAACACCCACGTGGGTCACGCCCTGTTCGAGCATGGACACAAGGTTCCGCACGACGGCCCGGGCCGCTCCGACCTCTAGACCGTTGCCGTTGGTACGCGACGGACGGCCGGGCGAGAAGAACTGCCGAAACAGCTCATAGGTCCCGTCGACGAGATGCACTTCGATTCCCACGCTGATCACCGTAGGCGGGAACGCCACTCGCCGTCGTTGCGAACCTATGGACGAAGGTCGCATACGATCGGGAAATGGACGACCGGCCCACCGAGGTATCGCCCCGGTTGCCCGGCCGAAGCGATCTCGCGACCATCACCCTGACCTTCGTTGCCTTGGGTATCACCACGCAGGTCATCCTGCTCGACGCCGGAATGTCCCCGCTCAAGGCGTGGATCGCCAGCTCGGTCATCTACAGCGCCACCAGCCAGTTCGCCTACATCGCCGTCAGTCAGGCCGGTGGGTCCGAGGTGGCCGCAGTAGTGGCGGGTTGGATCGTCGCCTCCCGGTTCGGGATCCTTGCGGTCTCGCTCAGTCGAATCTTTCGCGGTGGGGTCTTCTCGAGGGCCGCAGCGGCGGTGCACGCCTTCGACATTCAGGTGGGCCTTGCCGCCCAGCAGACCGACATGGATCGAGCCAAGAAGGCATTCTGGTGGTCGACCGCAGCGATGCTGGTCGGTTGGTTCATCGGGATCACGTCGGGAACCCTGCTCGGTGATGTCATGGGCGACACCACTCGATTCGGGATCGATGCGCTGTTTCCCGCTGCGCTCTTGGCGATCGTCGGCAATGCCTTGCGCACCCGAGACGGTCTCGTCGCAGGGGTGGTCGGCGCAGTCATCTGTGCAGCGCTGATACCGATCGCACCGGCGGGCCTCCCGATCATCCTGAGTGTCGGCGGGGTTGGCGCCGCTCTCGCCCTCTCGACCCGGACGGCACGATGACCACGATCGGCATCGTGCTCGTCGCCGCCGGCGTGTGGGGCCAACGACTGGCGGGGATGTTCCTCGTCGGCCCGATCCTCGAACGTCGACCGATCCTGTCCAGGGCGGCGAGCCTCATTCCCGCTGCGGTGATCTGTGCCGTCATCGTCCAGCTAACCATCGCCAACAAACAACAGCTGGTCATCGATGCCCGACTTGCCGGCCTAGTGGTTGCAGGGGTGCTGGTGTGGCGGAAGGCGCCGTTCATTCTGATCGTGGTCGCCGCAGCAGCCACAACCGCCATCATCCGTGCCTTGTAAATCCTCGGCTGAACAGGGAAAAGTGGTAGTACTCCCCATACTGTTGACCGCGATCAGGTGGCCGGGTAGTTTCGCCTAGGAGAGCTGGCACCCAAGCGGCTCGGGCGAGCGACGGAAAGCGAAAAAGAGCGATGTATCGGCACCTAGTTCAACGCGTCTATTCACGGCCTCCGGGTCAGCGACGGCACCTCCGACGGGTTGGCATATCGCTACTCGCAGGTCTGCTGATGCTGGCCGCCCTGCTGACGCCATCCCCGGCGAGTGCCCAGGAGGCGGAACCACCGGCCCCTGAGATCCGATGTGACATCGAGGCCTTCGGTCAGGAGAAGCTGCTCGACGATGCCGTTCCATACCCCGCCTACCCCGGTATCAAGGTGGGGCAGACCAACAGCTACGAACTGCCAGCCCCGGTTTCGGGCCGCCTTGTGGTCAGCGGCATCAGCGCCGATCAGGTTCATGAAGGCGAGGTCATCGATTTCGATATTCGCCGCTCCCAGTTCTCCGAGCGTTTCGCCGTCGAATTCCTCGACGCCGCTGGAAACGTCGTTGGCACCACAACCCCCACTCCGGATCTCCCCGACGTGGCCGTGGCGGCGCCGTTTGCCCTGCCCAGCATCGATATCGGTGCCGAGGCAACAGCGATACGACTGCGTCACGTCGGTGACGGTCAATCGCCCAACAGCATCTTGGCTCCGTGTCTGAACATCGACGTCGTGACCGCCGATACCCCACCGGGCGATCAGGTTCGGCCCTCGATCTGCCCGACCGATCTCGCAATCCCGGTCGAGGGACTGCAGTGTGGTTTCCTGGCCGTGCCCGAAGAGCGTAATGATCCGGCATCCCGCCTCATTCAGGTCGCCTTCGCCGTCGTACCCGGCTCTGGCGAATTCGCCGATCCGCTCTTCTATCTGGAGGGCGGACCTGGCGGACCACCGATCAATATCACCGGCGTACTGCTCGAACTGGCCGGGTTCGGTCAAATTGGCGGTGGACGAGACCTGGTGTTCATCGACCAGCGGGGCACCGGATACTCGAATCCCAACCTGAACTGTCCGCCGGCACCACCCGACATCGACTTTGCAACCTTCAACGAGATCTGTTTCGCAGCCCTTAGCGCTACCGGTGTGCCTCTCTCGGCCTACACGACCGTCGAGAACGCCGAAGACGTAGCGGACCTCCGGATCGCACTCGGCTACGACGAATACAACCTGTTCGGCGGCAGCTACGGCACCAACCTCGGCCTCACGATCATGAGGGACCGCCCAGAAGGGATCCGCAGCTCCATCCTGGACTCGGTCTTCCCGCCCGATGTCAACATCTTCGGCGGAGACGAACTGGTTGGAACGGTGAACCTGCTTCAGGGTCTGGTCGACCGATGCAACGCCGATGCGCCATGTGCAGAAGCGCTTCCGGACCTGAAGGCCGACATCAATCAGGCCTTCACCAACCTGACCGCGGAGCCGGTACCGCTGCGCGAACCGGCGCGGTCCTTCATCGGGGTTGACGAACTGACCGCCCCGATCCTGTTCGGGCTGTTGGCGGGTGAGTTGATCAATCCGAGCACCGCAGCCCTGTTCCACGAGTTGGCCGATCCCGACCCGGCGGCCCGGGAAGAGGCGCTGAACATCTTCAACGAACTCATCATCTTCCAGATTCTGGAGGAGGTGACCGCAGGACCGCCTGAAGGTGAAGGACCACCCGACGGTGATGAACCGCCCGACGCGGGGCCGATGCCGGATATCGACATCGTCGCCATCCTCGACACCATGCGAATCATCAAGGGCGTACCGGGCGCCGGCGCATTGTTCTCCGAGGGTTTCAACGCCACGGTCATCTGCGCCGAGGAGGCGCCGTTCGCCGATCTTCCACCAGCCACCACGCTGCCACCGGATGCCGGCTGGAACGACGATGTGATCAATGCGGCGCAGGCATCGCTGCCCGGCCTGGCCGAGTATTGCGGGGCGTTCGCGGTGGACGCTGAGGTGCCGGAGGTCAATGACCCAATCAGCTCCGACATCCCCTCGCTGGTGCTTCTCAGCGACGTGGATTTCCAGACCTATCCCGAGTGGTCCCGGCTCGCCGCCGAGACACTGCCCAACAGCTTCACCTACGAGTTCCCCGGGGTCGCCCACGTGACCGCCCTCAGCAACCCGGAATGTGCCGGAGCGATTGCAGCCCAGTTCGTGGCGGATCCCACCACCGCACCCGATGATTCGTGCATCGCGGAAACGCTGGCGCCGGTCACCTACTTCGGCGAGCTTCCTCCCGACCCCGGTGATGCCGAGGCGGCACTGGCCGAACTCGATGAGTTCTTCGGACCCCCACCGGGCGTCGAGTAACACAGCCCCACCGGTCGACGCCCTGTTCGCTTCGAAACGGAGCGGACAGGGTTGGTCGGCTGTGGGAGTCTGGTCCGGTGATTGATACCACCCGACTTCGAGCCGAAACCCCTGCTACCGACGGCCTGATCCATTTCAACAACTGTGGGTCATCGCTCCCTCCGACACCCGTGCTGGATGCGGCGATCGACTACCTCCGGGCGGAAGCCGCGATGGGTGGCTATGAGGCGTGGGCGGCTCGGGCCGACGACCTCAACGAGGTCTATGACGCAACGGCTCGATATCTCAACTGCTCACCGAGTGAGATCGCATTCACGGCCGGGGCATCGGATAGCTGGTGGAGAGCCTTCTCCTCGATACCACTTGCGCCCGGTGACAGGGTGCTGATGAGTCAGAGCGAGTTTCAGGCCAACGCTTTCGCTCTGCTTCAGGCACGCGAGCGAGGGGTGATCGTCGAGGACGTCCCCAACGATGGCAATGGCGAGATCGATCTGGACGCACTTGAACGAATGCTGGATGACCGGGTGAAGGTCGTTTCGCTGACGACCATCTCGATGTCGAATGGCGCGGTTCAGCCTGCTGTGGAGGTGGGACGAATCGTTTCCGAAACCGGCGCCATCTTCTTGTTGGACGCCTGTCAGGTGGCGGGGCAGCGACCGCTTGATGTGGACGATCTCCGATGCGACTTCCTCTGCTACACCGGACGAAAGTTCATGCGAGGCATGCGGGGAACCGGCATTCTGTACGCACGGGCTGGTGTGATCGATCGACTCGGCCACTCACCGTTCGTCGACGGCCGGTCCGCCGAGTGGACCTCGCCCTCGACATTCCACTACGCCGATGGCGCCCACCGATTCGAGTTCGGCGAGCAGAACTTTGCCGGCAAGGTCGCTCTCGGCGTCGCCACCAACTACGCATTGGATCTCGGCTTCGACGCTATCGAGCAGCGCATCACGGCGCTGTCGGGAGCGTTCCGGAATGGTCTCGGGCAGATCAACGGTGTCACGGTCCGAGACGAAGGCCTCGACCGGTGCGGCATCGTGACCTTTACATCTGAGCATCTGGCACCCGAAGCGATCGCTGCGGGTCTGGCCGCCCGGAACATCAACGTAGGTGCACCCGGCAAACGAAACGCCCAGCTGGACATCGGACGGCGAGGCCTGGACTCGGTGGTTCGAGCCGGCATTCACTACTTCAACACCGAAGACGAGGTGGCTGCGGTGCTTGAGGCGGTCTCGGCGGTGGTGGGCTCTAGAGCTGGATGACCTGTGCCACCGAGGGGCTGGCGGATCCACCGAGCACGGCGGCGTACACCTCCACCGCCTTGTCCAGACCTGAAACGTGCTCCACGGTGAGCCACTCGGCGGCTCGGGGCACGAACTCGGCCCACTCGACGCCGAGCTTGCGCTGAAGCTCGGCCATGCCCCAGTCCTTGGCCCGCACCTGAATACGGGTGGGGGCGAAGAAGAACTCGGGTTTCGCTCCCGGCATCGGTGCCGGTTCGGGTCGATCGGCGTCCCAATGGGTCCCGCCGATAACGGCCGAGTGTTTCAGGTCGTCGCCGTAGCGTTCGTGAACGGCTCGAACGACGTTCTGATTGCCGGCAAAGTCGATCAGTACGGTCTGCCCATCTGGGAGGCTGTGCAGCTCGTCGTAACTGACCACCTGGTCGTAGATTCCGAGTTCTTCAACGAAGGGAACGTTGGAGGCGGAAGTAAGTCCGATGACGTCGATTCCATCCCTCTTGTTCAGCAGGTGAGCCGTGCCGAAGCCGGTCTTCGAGGACGCACTGGTGGCGATGACCTGGGTTGCGCCGAAGAAGTCCGCATCGGCCAGGAAGTCGTCGATCAGGTACGACGTGAAGAAGAGGGGCTGGAGCAACATTCGGGCATCTTCGCCGTCGGGGTCATACCCGGGGTCGCCGGCGCACCGGGTGTAGTTGTTGTAGGCAGCTGCGAGTTCGGCCCGATGCGGCGAGGCATCAAAGAACGAACCCGGACTGACCCGGGAGGGCTGGACGACCAGCTCGTTGGCCATTGGGAGGTAACCGTAGATCCGTTCGCCCTCTGCGATCCCGGCGTTGCGTGACTCACCGACGGTGGCAAATCCCCAGACCGGCACCACACCGGAACCTTCACCGCTGGGCGCAGGAAAGAAGTTCCAGTAGGCCATCATCTCGCCAAACACGGCGTAGGTGATGTTGTTCGCAGTGATCCCGAATGAGTCGATCACGAGCCGGACCTGACCATCCTCGAGCGGTGCCGATTCGGACTCGGTGATCCGAACGTCGTGGAGTTCGTTCTTGCTGACTTCTACTACCGACCGTGCCATTCCTGAACGCTACTGCCCCACGCTGTCGCCGACGATTCTGCTGCCATCGAGCGGCTCGACCCGGCGGCGCCCTTCGGTCAGGCTTGATCGGCAGCGGTGAGAACCGGCGGGGTCACGCCGTCGGGCAGATCACCGAAGGCTTCCTTTGCGGGCGGTGGTCCGGGCGGCGTGCCGTCGCCAAAGGGGCGTCCTCCCAGCGCCTCGCGCCCATGGGGCGATGCAAGCGGTCGTAGATCGGGTCCAACCGGCGTGATGCGGGTTGGGTTGATGCTCGTGTGCACTGCGTAGTAGTGCTCCTTCACCTGATCGAACTGGACCGTGTCACCGACCCCGGGGGTCTGGAAAAGGTCGCGGGTGTATCCCCAGAGCGCTGGCATCTCGCTGATCTTGTTTCGGTTGCACTTGAAGTGGCCGTGGTAGACCGCATCGAATCGAATCAGTGTGGTGAAGAGCCGAACGTCGGCTTCGGTGATCGAGTCTCCCACCAGATAACGCCTGGTGCTGAGGTGTTCCTCCAGCTCGTCGAGTTTCGCGAACAGCGTGGTGAACGCTTCCTCGTATGCCTTCTGGGAGCTTGAGAAGCCGGTGCGATAGACGCCGTTGTTGACATCGTGGTAGATGCCTTCGCTGATCTCGTCGATCTGGTCGCGGAGGTGTTCTGGATACAACTCGGGAGCGCCCTGGCGATGGTGGGCGGTCCACTGTGTGCTGAAGTCGATGGTGATCTGCGGGAAGTTGTTGGTTACCACGTGACCACTCGGGACATCGACGATCGCCGGAACGGTGATCCCCTTCGGATAGTCGGGGTAACGGGCCAGGTAGTTGTCGCGTAGTCGCTCAACCTTGAGCACCGGGTCGAGGTGTCCGGGGTCCAGGTCGAACTGCCAGCTACGCCAATCGTGGGTGGGGCCGGCGAAACCCAACGAGATGGCGTCTTCGAGGCCCAGCAGTCGCCGCACGATCGCACTGCGATTCGCCCACGGGCAGGCCGCGGCTACAACGAGTCGGTATCGACCCGCCTCGACTGGCCAGTCGGCGCCGGGGTCGTCCACGATCCGGTCCATGATGTAGTCGGTGTCGCGTTCGAACGAGCCGGAGTCAGATGCCATGACCGGACCAACCCCGGCCAACCCCGTGGCATTCCGCCCAGCGCCCGCGCCATCTTCGGCAACCGGAGGCACAACCCTCACTCCAAAGCGGCTTCCACAACCGGAAGCACTCCGTCCGAGAGGCGCCCCAGTACGGGGGCAAGAACCTAGATTTGATTCGGTGAAGCTGTACGTGGGCTGTGCGATGTGGGCGCTCCGGCCATGGGTGGGCCGGTGGTTTCCCTCCGACACCCGCTCGGGAGAAGAACTGGCTGCATACGCCACGTGGTGCACCTCGGTCGAGGGGAACACAACGCACTACGCATTGCCGAAACCCGAGACGGTGGCGCGCTGGGCCGAACTGGCACCACCACACTTCCGGTTCTGCTTCAAGGTGCCCAAGCTGATCACCCACGAGAAGAAGCTCCGCGGCGTCGACGCCGAGGTCGAGGAGTTCCTCGATCTCCTCACACCGCTGTCGGATCGTCTCGGTCCGGTACAACTACAACTTCCTGCGCTGTTCGGACCCTCCGACCTCGCCGTTCTGGCCGACGCCTGCCGCAACCTCCCCCGATCGGTCGAGTGGGCGGTCGAGACTCGACACCCCGACTTGGCCGCCAACGGATCACACGAACGGGAACTGAACGATCTGCTCGCCTCGAACGGGATCAATCGGGTGATCCTCGACAGCCGAACCCTGTTCTCGGTGCCGCCGGTGACCGCGCTCGAGAAGGAAGCATGGGAACGCAAACCTCGGCTGGGGGTACGACCCGTCGCCACCGCTCGACAACCACTGGTGCGACTGATCGGCACCAGTGATCCCGCCATCACGATCAGGGGCTGGAGTCAGTGGCTCCCCAAGATCGCCGACTGGTGCACCCAGGGGCTCACCCCTCACGTCTTCATTCACACCCCGGACAATCACGACGCGCCCGACCTGGCCCGCCGGTTTCACGACGCGGTTGGTGAGTTGGCACCCGAACTCGAACCACTCCCCGACCCAGTTGAGACCGACCACCAACTCGATCTGTTCGCCACCGACATCGATCGGTCCTGAGCCATACGGCACACCTCGGCCTTTCTCGCCGGTCGCCGGTTGGTTGTTACGGTGCCACGATGACCGACGTTGCGACCTCCGATCCCGCAGCCGGTCTCGATTCCGATACCACGGCCGGTCTGGTCGGCGCCGCTCTCGCTGTCACCGCATGGGGCGCCGGCAGCGTTCTAGCCAAGTACATCAGCATCGGTGGGATGGCAATCGCCGTTTACCGGTTCGGGATGTTCTCGGTGATCATGGTCGCATGGCTTCTCTCCCGAGGGGTTTCGGTCAACGCGTCCGTTCTTCGCAAGAGTGCCGCGGGAGGTATCGCCCTGGGTGTCGATGTCGCAATGTTCTTCTCGGCGGTCAAGTTGACGAACGTCGTAAACGCGACGTTGATCGGATCACTGCAACCGATCTTTGTCGGAATCGTGGCGGCCAAATTCTTCGGGGAGAAGATCAACCGACGTGACATCGGCTGGGCCGGCCTTGCGATCCTCGGCGTGGGGCTGGTCGTCACCGCGTCGAACGGAACCCCGGAGTGGAGTGCCAAGGGAGATCTTCTTGCCGTCGGTGCTGCGCTGGCCTGGAGCGGATACTTCATCGCCAGCAAGCAGTCCAAGGGCAAGCTGACGCCGTCGGAATTCACCGCTGGCACCGCCATCTGGACCGCCGCCATCAACATCCCGCTGGCGTTGGCGTTCGGCCAGGACCTCTCGTTGCCCTCTGCCGAGAACCTCCTCTGGCTGGGGGTCATGACACTCCTCGCCGGAGTGATCGGCCACACGATGATGAACTGGTCGCTCGTTCGTATTCCGCTCTGGGTCGGCTCGACAATGACGCTCCTGGTGCCGGTCGCATCGTCGCTGATCGCATGGTTCGTGCTGGACGAGGCACTCACCGCCTTCCAGGTGTTCGCAATGGCCTTGGTCCTGTTCGCGCTGGGCATGATCGTGCGAAACCAGTCTCAGCGGACGGTACGCCGCCCGGCAGGACCCGAACGAGCCCGGGCGTAGTCGCTGCAAACGCCATACGCTGAGGCGCAGACCCAACGTCCGGACGGGAGCGCACCATGACCGATCGCAAAGCCGACTACGCCGAGTTCTGGCCCTTCTATCTTCAGGAACACTCCAAACCCGAGACCAGAGGGCTGCACTACGTCGGGACCACACTCGTCTTCGTGGCGGGCGCGTTGGCCGTCGTGACCGGCCGGAAGAAATGGATCGGCGCCATGCCGCTGTTCGGATACTTCTTCGCCTGGGTGGCCCACTTCTTCGTGGAGAAGAACCGCCCGGCCACCTTCACACACCCCCTGTGGTCGTTGGTGAGCGACTTCCGCATGTACTTCCTGGGCATGACGGGTCGGCTCGGCCCGGAACTCGACAAGGCAGGAGTTGGCGCAGAACTTCCCGCCGAAACCGAGCCGGTCGCCGCATAACCGGACCTGCCCACCACCCTCTACGCGTCGAGTTCGGGCGGGGGAACGGCCATTGTCCCCGCCACGGCATCGCGCGACGTGATGACCGAGTCCACAAGTCCGTAATCGACGGCGGCCTTACCTCGGACGATGTAGTCGCGCTCGATGTCGTTGTGGACGCGTTCGATCGGTTGACCGGTGTGCTCGGCGAGCAGCTCTTCGATACGAAGCCGAGCCAACCGCATCTCCTCGAGCTGAATCTCCATATCCGTCGCCTGACCCTGGGCACCACCGTGGGGTTGATGGATGAGAACCCGGGAGTTCGGTAGCGTCATTCGTTTGCCGGGTGCACCGGCCGCCAGCAGGACCGCAGACCACGACGCCGCCTGGCCAACACAGATCGTCGCCACGTCGGGTCGAATGAACTGCATCGTGTCGTAGATGCCGAAACCGGCGGTGACCGAACCGCCGGGACTGTTGATGTAGAGGTGGATGTCGCTTTCGGGATCCTGGGATTCGAGATGGAGTAGCTGGCCGATGACCAGGTTGGCGCTTGCATCGTTCACCTCGGTACCGAGGAAGACCACACGATCCTTCAGCAGGCGGGAATAGAGGTCATAGGCCCGCTCCCCTCGTCCCGACTCCTCGATCACCGTTGGCACCAGCAGACTCATGTCGATCTCCAGATCTCGTACACGCAACCGTTTGGTTGCGTATAATCATAGTACCGGCCGAACCCCGATCACGCAACTGTGTGGTTGCGTGTATGCTGCGGGTTATGAGTTCCGACGCTGTGATCGATACCAATTTCGACGCCGAGCCCTCAGACATCTGGGATGCCATGACCTCACCCGACGGCATCCAGGAGTGGATGGGGCAAGGATCCTGTCTGCCGCCCGTCGAGGACGGCGAACTCTGGCTTCGAGACTTCGTCACCGGCACTCCCCGACACGGTCGGGTTCGATCCGTTGATCCGGATCGAGAGCTCAGCTTCGAATGGTGGCCTGAGGACGACCCGAGCCAGCCATCGACCGTTTCGATCACCCTGGAACCGCTGCATACCGGCACGCGGGTCCGAGTGATCGAAAACGTCGGCCCGGCGGCCGGTGGAGTTCAGATGTCCGCCGCGGCGTGGGCTTGGCGCAGTGCCAGCCTCATCGTCACCGTGGAACACCTGCTTGCGACGCTTCCATTCTCGACCGGGATTTCCAGTGGCCGACGTCTTCTCCGCGCTCGCTGATCCAACCCGGCGCCAGATCTTCGAACGTCTCGTCGCCGGTGGCCCGACCACCGCGACCGAGCTGAGTGGTGAGTTTGGGATCACCCGGCAAGCCGTCTCGAAACATCTCGGCCTACTGGAGACCGCCGAGTTGGTCACCGGAACCAAACGGGGAAGGGAGACCCACTTCGAACCACGACCGCAGGACCTGCAGATAGTGACGGCGTGGGCAGCACGCATGCAGGATGACTGGCGCAACCGGATGGACGTGTTGAAGAAGATCGTGGACGGGTAATCCACGGCGCTGGACAAGTTAGTGTCGAGCCAATGCTGGACTATGTCGACAGAGCCGCGACCGGAAACGGACCGCTCGACGGCGTCTCGGTGGCGGTCAAGGAGCTGATTGCAATCGGCGGGCACACCCTGTCGGCCAACAGCGACGTTCCCCTTCCCGAGACGTGGCGCCATCCGGTTGACGACGCTCCCATCGTGGCGGCGCTGCGGGCGAATGGCGCCCACGTTGTCGGCACCACCACAACCCACGAGTTTGCGTGGGGGATCACCACCTATGACCGAGGCCGCCGGGTTGACAATCCCGTGATGCCAGGTCGGATCGCAGGTGGATCGTCGGGCGGATCAGCCGAATCGGTTGCCCTCGGAGAAGCCGACCTGGGTATCGGCACCGACACCGGGGGCTCCGTGCGGATCCCGGCGGCGTGGTGCCACCTCGTCGGCTGGAAATTCGGCGAAGGCCTGATCTCGATGGACGGGGTCCTCCCGTTGGCACTCGGCCTCGATCACGTCGGTCTGCTCGCCCGCTCCCCCGAACTCCTGCTGCGGGCCGCCGATGCTCTTGGTGTGGAGTCGGTCGACTACGTGCCCGCCATTGTGGTCCCGCCCGCCGAGTTCCTCGCCCGATCGGATCCCGCTGCCGTCGCCATCGTGTTCGACACGGTTCGGCTACTCACCGGCGCGCTCAACGTCGAGGAGTCAACGGCGTCGGATATGCCTCCGCCGGAACAGATGTTGGCTTGTTTCTCGCTACTTCAGGGTCCCGCCGTGGTGCGGGCCCATCGCGATGTCATCGGCACCTGGCCGTCGCAGCGACGCCACTACCCGGACTACATCGTCGATCGACTCAACGGTGCTGAGGCCCGGGACGACCAAGAACTGGCGCTCGGCCGCCACCTCCAGGCCGACATCCGAGCGAGACTGAACACCATCCTCGAACGTTCGATCATGGTGTTGCCCGCCACCGGGTGCGCCCCTCCATCCATCGACAGCCCGAACGAGGCCGTGATCGGGGATCAGCGCCACGACCTGCGCGATGTGGTGATGACCAACACCGTGCCCGCAAACGTCTCGGGACTGCCGGCGGTCACGGTGCCATTCCGCTCCGGTGGTGAGGAATTCGGCGTCCAACTTCTCGGGCCGGCAGGCTCTGATCGTCTGTTGCTGGAGCTGGCAGCTTCGGTGATGTCGGCCCACGCATCGTAGGATCTGAACATGTTCGCAATGAACCGAGAAGTCGATCGTACAGAGATGTTTGATTTCGTGCGGGAGCGCCGGCAGTGGGTCCTCACGACGGTCAAACAATCCGGGGGCGTTCAGGTCTCACCGGTGACCGGCGCGGTTGGAGCCGACGAAAGTCTGATGATCGCCACGTACCCCGAGCGGGCCAAGGTGCACAACATCCGTCATGACGGCGAAGTGTCGATCTGCGTGCTGAGCGACGACTTCGGCGGAGCCTGGATTCAGGTCGATGGCACCGCCACGATCGTCGACCTGCCCGAGGCGATCGATGGTCTGGTCGAGTACTACCGAGCTGCGGCCGGGGAACATCCGAATTGGGACGAGTACCGCCAAGCCATGGAGCGTCAGGGCAAATGCATGATCAAGATCGCCGTGACCGACTGGGGTCCTGTCGCCACCGGTGGATTTCCCAGCAGCCAGAAAGACATGTTCGAGAAGTGGCAGCCCGGTGGGGAATTCTCTGACGAAGAGAAGCGTTCACCCCAAATGTTCGACGATTGATCGTCAAACCTTCCACAAACGTCGCAGCACCATCGCCCCGAGGACAATCGCATGAGTACCGAACCCGCCACCGGTCGTTATGACCTGATCATCATCGGAGGAACCGCCCCCGGACTGTCCGTTGCGGTTTCATCACTGCGGTCGGGTCTGGGTCTGATTCGAATCGTCGAGCCGGGCTCGGCTGTTGCGTTTCCCGAAATCGCAGCCGAGAACAATCTCGACATCGGGTACGGCGAGACCGTTCAGTCGATCGAGAAGGTGGGTGACGATCTGGTCGTCAACACCGATCGCCTGAGCTATCGAACCCGGGCTGCGCTCGTGGCCCTGCGACCCGAGGACCCGTCGTGGACGCCGCCACTGAACCCGCCGGCCAGCGATCGGGTTCTCACCGACCGCCTGCCGGACCGACTGTCGGATCAGGACGTACTGATCGTCGGATACACCGACCGCGCCGTCGAGTTGGTAGCCCAGGCGGCAGCGGGCGGAGCGGGTGTCGTTCTGGCGGCAAGTGGACTCGACCCGGCGAAACTGTCACCGGCCGGCGATCACATGCTTCGGCGACTCGAGCGAGAGCGTCGAGCCACCCTGCTGTACCGGGCCAACCCTGACTCGGTCGGACTGGTCGATGGTTTCCCGATGGCCTTCTTCGAGGACCGCCGCACGCCCGACCTGCAGTTTGACCATGTTGTCTTCGCCGCCCAACGAAGCGTCGAGACCGCCGAGAACATCGGTGCCTCAGCCGAGGCCACCTCATCTCACCAGTTGTGGTTCGTCGGAGAGACCTCACCCGACGGGGCCAACGTGGCCGCCGGCCACGAGATCGGCGAACGCATCGCGGCCGCTTGTTTCCCCGAACTTGCGCTAGCGGAACCACCCACCCCAATCGAACGTCGAGCTCGGACCGAGGGGCTGGTCGAGGAGTTACGCGACGAGCACTACAACGCCACGATCACCTACTTCGAACCGACCCACTCCGACCTCTGGGTTCTGCGGGTTCGCCCCGACCATGGTGACGTTTCACATATCCCGGGTCAGTACGCATCGTTGGGACTGGGCTACTGGGAGGACCGTGTGGATGACGCTGCCGATGGAGGCCTCGACGACCGGTGGCACAAACTGATTCGCCGGTCGTACTCGATCAGTAGTCGCATCTTCGACGACAACGGGTATCTGGCCAACGATGACAAGGCGACCGAGCTCGAGTTTTACATCGTGCTGGTGCCGCCGACCGACGACAACATCCCGGCCCTCACCCCCCGATTGGCGCTGAAGCGGCCCGGGGATCGGATCTATCTCGGCCCCAAGGTTGCTGGCCGTTACACGCTGAGCAGCGTGGTCGACCCGGCCTCAACCGTTCTACTGCTCTCGACCGGTACGGGCGAAGCGCCCCACAACGCCATGCTCCTGGAGTTGTTGCGGAAGGGCCACAGCGGGCCGATCGTCAACGCCGTCAGCGTGCGCAAATGGGCCGACCTCGGATACATGGAGAAACACCGGGATCTCGAACAGCGGTATCCGAATTACACCTACGTTGCACTTCCCACCCGCGAGGACGACGTGCCCAAGCGGTACATCCAGAGCCTGATCACCGACGACTGGTTCGGCTCGGAGTTGGGCCTGTCGTTGGATCCCGACAACACCAGCGTCTTCCTCTGCGGCAATCCGGCCATGATCGGTATTCCCGAGAAGGGCGAGGACGGTGAGGAGCACTTCCCCGAGACCGTCGGCGTCGTTCAACTCCTCGTCGAACGAGGGTTCACCGTCGACCGCCGCAACCAGCCCGGCAACATCCACTACGAGGAGTACTGGTAAGCCGATGGGTCTGACTCGGACAGAGCGGGACGACATCGCACCGTCTACAGGTGTTTGAGTGCCTCTCGTTTGGTGAGGCCCGAGAGACGGTCGGCGTTCTCGTGCACATACAGAGCGACGGCTTCGGGGTCGGTGCGGGCGTGCTGGCGTAGAGCCCATCCCATCGCCTTGCGGATGAAGAACTCGGTGTCCTCGGCCCGAAGGTCGCAGTAGCCAAACAGCCGGTCGGCGTCGATGTCGTCCTTCCACATCAGTTGGTGCAGGATGGCGGACCGGGCGACCCAAATGTCCTCGTCCTCGATCCAGTCGTCTATGTCGACCTGAAGGGTGCGATCGGCCCGCACGACCGGACCCAACACGTGGACCGCGAGAGCGTCCACCGTGTCCCACCAGGACTTGGTCTGGATGATTCGTCGGATTCGGTCGAGATCATCCGATCCGAGTGTCTTGCTCCAACGTCGCAGAAGGTCGCAGGCAACTTGGTGGAATTCCCGCTCGGGTTGCTCGAAAAGCGCATCTGCAACGTCGAGGAGTTCGTCGGCTGACCAGCTCTTGGCCCTAACCAGCAGAGGTTTGCTCTGCTGTCGACGACCTGGTGTTTTGACCCCGAGGAACGGAGCCTGGTGTTTCATGTAGGCCGCCATCGGTTCTGCGTCTTCGGCCACCGCCACCGATTCTAGGCGAACTCGCAGATCCCCGATCAGGCCGTCGATGTCGATCACACCGAGAGCTTACGCGTCGCGCCCTTGACGGTGCTCTCCTCCCGATGAACCATGAGGTATGGCCAAAGCCAAGTACACCGGGCCCGCCGAGGCACTGGAACTTTACGAAGCGCTTGTGGGTCGTTTCGACGACGTGCAACGACGGGGTGCCGCGAATCCGTACACGTCGCTCAACGGACACATGTTCACTTTCCTCGACCGGGAAGGGACCCTTGCCCTGCGGTTCTCCGACGACGATCGGGCCGAATTCCAGGCCATCTACGAGTCCGGGCCCTCGATACAACACGGCAAAACCATGAATGGTTACGCAACGGTGCCGGCCGACCTGCTGGAACGCACCGATGACCTGGAGCCGTGGTTCGCCCGCAGCTATCGATGGATCGGCACGCTGGGCCCCAAACCCACCACGAAGAAAAAGAAGTAGCCCGGCACCGACTCAGCCCCCACTCTCAAGTGGTCCATGGTGCCTAACGAGGGCATCGGTACGAACTCAATTGGGCCGCGATTCCTGTCGAAGAGAATTTATGGATCGGTCCGAACTTGACGCGCTCATGCTCGCAGCGCGCAAGGCCGCCTTCGAAGGCGCTCAGTTGGAAGCTCTCGCCGCGATCACGGCCGCACTCGACCTCACCGACGATCCGACGACGCGGGGTGAGTTGCTGCTGACCCGTGCGGTCGCCCATCAGGTCGACGACGATCCCGCCCATGCCGCCGCCGATGCGCTCGCTGCGGTTGAGGTGCTCCAGGGCAACGGAGCTTGGGGCCTGCGGGCCTCCGCCGCAGCGATTGCCGCCGGTTTCGTACTGAGGGCCGGTGACCTGGAACAAGCCGTCGACCTTGCCGTCGAATCGATCGTGACGCTCGCAGAACACGAGGACGACGAAGCCAGCCTGGAGGTGCTGCGGGCGTCCAATGCGCTGTCGGTTCTCTTCGGACGGCTGGCAGCGTTTGAACTTGCAGTCGATTCCGCCAAGCGGGCTTGGTACTCCAAGATCGAGGAACACGAGGAGAGCGTTCGGTCCATCGTGGCGTACAACCTCTGCAGTTGTGGGCTCGAACGGCTTCGTTCCCCCGACTGTGGTCAGACCGAAAAAGAAACGTTGATCGATCTGGTGCGCGAGGCGATCGACTACCTCTGCAATGGGGCGCCAACCGAGACCGCCAAGCGGATCGTGGGACCGGGAATGCGGGCCGAGTTGGCCATTCTCGGGCACGCCAATCCCGCCGCAATGGAGGCACTCGCCCGGTTCGAGGGCGACTATGCCGAAGTGCCACCCCAGGTCCGGGCGTGGCATCAGCTCGTTCGGTCGATCGTCGCGGGCCGCCGCGGCGAAGTGGCGATCGCTGCCGATCTGCTCGACGAAGCCCTCACCGTTCTCCGTCTTCCGGCGGCCGAGGAGCACAACCTGCTTCGCGCGATGCGGGAACGGGCCGAGATTCGGCGCTTGATGGGTGACATGGAGGGCGCCTGCAACGACCTGTTCGCGATCGTTGAGCGGCTACACCGGGCCCAGTTGGAACAGGTCGGTCGACTGTCCGGTCAGATCCGACGCCGGGCCGAAGGCGAGATTCAGCGGGCACTCGTTCGTCAGGAGGCCGCCGACGCAGCGGAGCAGATGTCTATCGACGAGGTGACGGGGGTGAGCACACGACGGTGGCTCGAACGAACGATCACCGAACTGGCCGATTCCGAGGGCGATGGCGCAGTGATCATGCTTGACCTCGACCGATTCAAGAACATCAACGACACCTACGGTCACTCGACCGGGGACCGGGTGTTGGCCGAGGTCGGTGCACTTCTCAAGGAGTCGGTCCGCCAGGGCGACATGGTGGCGCGATACGGCGGCGAGGAATTCGTCGTGATCATGCCATCGACGTCGATCGAGGTCGGTCGCCGGTTGGGTGAACGCATCGGAGACCGCATGCGTAGTCGCAACTGGGGTGACCTGGGGATCGATCAGAATCAGAAGGTCACGATGTCGGCCGGGGTGTCGGCCGGAGCGCTGAAAGATCTTGGCGCCCTGCTCGAAATCGCTGACAAGTGCCTGTACGAAGCAAAACGAACCGGCCGAGACCGCGTGATCGCCCACAAACTGATCGCCACCTAAACCAGACACACCTCCGCTCCTCTCCCCCTCCCCCAAAAATCGTCCGGCCAGCACAATCAATGTGTTGCCCCAACGCCAGATCGCCCGAATGTGTTGGCCCCACGACAGATCGCATCATTCGAATGACCAACTCCGGGAACGGTGGCATCAGCCCTAGCCTCAGAACACCATCGTCTGAAGCAGAGGTCTCCGGCATGAACATCCCAAGCACGATGAGCGCGGTGTTGCTTCACGGCCACGGCGGGTTCGACCAACTCGAGCACCGATCCGACGTTCCAGTCCCTCAGCCGGCGTCGGACGAGGTGCTCATTCGGGTGGCCGCGGCCGGGGTGAACAACACCGACATCAACACTCGCATCGGCTGGTACTCGAAGGCCGTCAGCGGGTCGACCGACGCCGGCTCCGACGGGTTCGGCGATGACATCGGAGCGGGCGACTGGTCGGGTGAGGGGTTGAAGTTCCCTCTGATTCAGGGTGCAGATATCGCCGGCTACGTCGAGGCCGTCGGCCGCGATGTGAATTCGAACCGAATCGGTGAGCGGGTGATCGCCCGTTCGATGCAGAACATCGATGCAAATGACCCCACCGCATGCATCACCCTCGGATCCGAGATGAACGGAGGCTTCGCCCAGTACTGCGTCGTGCGGGCCGACATGGCCTGCCGGGTCGACACGGACCTCACCGACGTCGAGCTGGGGTCGCTCCCCTGTGCGTACTCCACCGCCGAAGGGCTCCTCGAACGAATCGGGCTTCGATCCGGTCAGCGGGTTCTGGTGACCGGGGCGTCAGGAGGCGTCGGGTCTGCCGCCATCCAACTGGCCCGGGCTCGGGGAGCGTCGGTGGTGGCGGTGGCGGCGCAGTCGAAGGTCAACGAACTGATCGAACTAGGCGCAGACGCGGTCGTCCCTCGCGGTGCAGATCTGGTCGAAACGCTAGGGACCGAGTCGGTCGATGCGGTGGCCGATCTGGTGGCGGGACCTCAGTGGCCTTCGCTGCTGGAGGTTCTGAAGAAGCAGGGATGTTACGGAACGAGCGGGGCCATCGCCGGGCCGATCGTGGAACTGGACGTTCGCACGTTGTATTTGAAGGACCTCACGTTGGTGGGCTCGACGTACCAAACCACGCAGGTCTTCCAGAACCTCATCGACCACATCGAGTCCGGTGCGGTCCGCCCCTTGGTGGCCCAGACCTTCCCGCTCTCAGACATCGTGGCCGCCCAGAAGAAATTCCTGGCCAAAGACTTCGTCGGCAAGCTCGTCCTGATCCCCTGAGCGCCCTCCCCCCTTACGCCCTCCCCCAAAAATCGTCGGGCCAGCACAATCAGTGTGTTGCCCCAACGCCAGATCGCCCGAATGTGCTGGCCCCACGACAAAACCGGCTGACGTCGCACAGCTCGGTTACTACTCTCGATTGCATCGTCCGGCACCTTCTCACCGCGTTCCCGTTCCTCGCGGCCGGGGCTGCACTGGTTGGGTACGCCGCGTATCAATGGGACCGCAAGCTCGTGACAGCCCGCAATTACTGGGTGGCTGGAGTCCTGGTGTTCTGCGCGATCACGATCATGTCGGCGACATCCACCGTCACCGAGGTTCGTTGCCCCGACAACCCGGCGGACTGGTGCCTGTACAACGACTCCACTCCCATGATGGCGGTCTTCGCGATCGGCTACCTGATCGCGTGCGGAATCAAGAGCTGGTTCCTCTACGCCGAACGCTGACCCCTGTGGCACCGGAAGGCCACGTTCCCAGAGAACGGAACGTTCGGCTTCCGGTTCTTCGGGCGACCCGATCACGAGCCGAAGTGGCGGAAGGTAAGGGATTCGAACCCTTGGTAACACGAAGTGCTACAACGGCTTTCGAGGCCGCCCCATTCGTCCGCTCTGGCAACCTTCCGCCGGTGAGGGTATCAGCGCCAACGGGTCGCTGTTGACGATTCCTGCGCACGGCGCACCGCCGTGCCTGATTACACAATTACAAACCGAGGGCGTCGGTAGACTGGATCAACCATGATGACGATGCACTCCCTTTGGCCCCGAGATCGCGACTCGGTCAAAGATGCAAAACTCGATCGCGAATCTGCGGCACGAATCTGGCGGTTTGCCAGTCCTTATCGGGGCATGATCCTGGGTTTCCTACTCACCGTCGTTGCCCAGGCGCTGTTGGGGCTCCTCCCGCCCCTGCTTTTTGGCCGCATCATCGGCGACGTCATTCCAGACAAGAACGAAGGTCTCCTCGGCTGGTACGCCTTCCTCATCGTTGCGGCAGCCATCGCCTCGGGAGCGGTCGCCCTCTTCGAGCGTTACTGGAGTTCTCGAATCGGCGAGGGTGTCATCTACGACCTTCGCACGCAACTGTTCGATCACGTACAGCGGCTGCCTCTTGCATTCTTCACCCGCACCCAAACGGGCACGCTCACCAACCGTCTCAATAGCGACGTCATCGGCGCGCAGCGAGCCCTCACCGCAACCCTCGGCACCGTGGTGAGCAACGTCATCGTGCTCGTCACCACGGTGATCGCCATGGTGGCAATCGAGTGGCGGCTCACCCTGCTGGCCCTCGTGATTACTCCCCTCTTCGTCGCCCCGTATCGACGAATCGGTCAGATGCTGCAGAACCTCACGCGCAACAGCATGGACTACAACGCGCAGATGAACAGCACGATGACGGAGCGGTTCAATGTCAGCGGTGCACTGCTCGTCAAACTTTTCGGACGTCAGGACGACGAGACCCGCGTGTTCAGTGAGCGGGCCGCTTCGGTCCGGGACATCGGGATCCGGAGTGCACTCCTCACCCGCGGCTTCATGATCATGCTGACCCTGCTCGGGGCAATCGGCACCGCCCTCGTCTACGGGCTCGGTGGCTACTTCGCGATCCAGGAAGACATCAGCACCGGCGACCTGGTCGCACTCGCCCTCCTCGTGGGCCGGGTCTACCAGCCGCTGACCGGCCTCACGAACGCTCGAATCGATGTGCTCACCGCACTGGTCAGCTTCGACCGGGTGTTTGAGGTGCTGGATGCCCCCAGCCCGCTGGTAGATCGTCCCGACGCCAAGGTTCTGCCCCGCCCGGAGGGACGCATCACATTCGACGATGTCACCTTCCGTTACCCCGACAGCACCGAGACGATCATCCCCAGCCTCGAAACCCAGAGCTCCACGGTGTCCGACGAGGACAGCCCTCCGGTCATCCGGAATCTGTCGGTCACGATCGAACCCGGCCAGTTGGTGGCTCTGGTGGGACCATCAGGGGCCGGCAAGACCACCATCACCAACCTCGTACCCCGCTTGTACGACGTCACACGCGGTTCGTTGCGCATCGACGATTACGACGTCCGTGATGTCACGCAGGACTCGCTCCGCCAGAGCATCGGTGTGGTCGTTCAAGACCCGCACCTGTTCCACGAATCGATCCGCGACAACCTGCTCTACGCCCAACCCGACGCCAGCGAGGACGACCTGATTCGGGTCTGCAAAGCCGCCCAGATCTGGGAGACGATCTCGAAGCTGCCCGGCGGGTTGGACACGATGGTTGGAGAGCGCGGCTATCGGATGTCGGGCGGCGAGAAGCAACGCCTCTCCATCGCTCGCATGCTGTTGAAGGATCCGGCCATCGTGATTCTTGACGAAGCGACAAGCGCGCTGGACTCAGAGAACGAATCGCTGGTCCAGCAGGCGTTGGCAAAGGCTCTCGAGGGTCGCACCGCGTTGGTTATCGCACACCGGTTGTCGACCATCACCGATGCCGATCTGATTCTGGTACTCGACGAGGGCCTGCTGGTTGAGCAGGGCACCCACGACGCTCTGATGCTCAACGACGGCCTCTACAGCGAGCTGTACAACACGTTGGTCCGGTCCGACCTCGAACCGGCGTAATCCCACCGCCAGCTTCAATCTCCCAGCGGTGGCAGCACTACGTGCCGAGTGGTGTCTGTGGCAGCGTGCGGTTGCGAGATCGTGCAGATCCGCTGCCACAGATGGCTCGTGACACGCAACGCTGCCACCGATTCATGGCGGGCTGAGCCTGACCGGTAGCGTGACGGCGTGGCTCAGAAGAAGAACTTTCCCGTCTCAGAACTCACCGGCATGGACCCGTACAAGCTTGCGACCGGCCTAATCGTCCCTCGCCCCATCGGATGGGTCGGTTCGATAAGCGCCGATGGGGTTCCGAACCTGGCGCCCTATTCGTTCTTTAACGCAGTGAGCGGCAACCCGCCGATGTTTGTCTTCAGCGCCGGCCGCGGAGCCCGAAAGGACACTCTCGCCAACGTTCGCGAAGTCGGAGAGTTCACGCTCAACATCGTGACCGCCGAAGTTGCAGATGCGATGAACGCCTCATCGGCCAGCTTCGAAGCCGACGTCGATGAGTTCGATGCTGTCGGAGTGACCGCAGTCCCCTCAACCAGCATCCGTCCGCCGATGGTGGGTGAATGCAAAGCCAACATCGAGTGCCGGGTCACCCAGATTCTGGACATCGGCGATCCGGCCCAGGGCAATGGTCTGGTCATCGGCGAAGCTGTCCAGTTCCACATCGACGAGTCCCTACTCGACGGCACCCGAATCGATCAGGCTGCCCTCCGGGCCGTCGGCCGACACGTTGGGAACTCCTACAGCAACGCCACCGACCTCTTCGACCTGGAACGTCCGGCCTAGGACAAGAACACAACTCAGCGTCGGGCCCGGTTCGTCTACGGTTCGGCCATGGACGCACAACTGACCCTCGAAGAAGTGAAGACCTTCGCCACGGCGTTGAGCCCCTGGGCCCATCTCGCCTCGGTCGGATCCGACAACAAACCTGACGTCGTGCCGGTCCATCCGCGCTGGGAGGGTGATGTCTGTTGGGTGATGACCGGATTGAGTTCGGTGAAGGCTCGCAACATCGGGCACAACCCGAACGTCGCGCTTCACTGGCAGGTCGCGGCGGTTGGCGACGGCATTGAACTGTGGGGCTCGGCCGAGATCGTCAGCGACGTCGACACCAAGCGACGGCTGTGGACCAACGTCTTCGACTACGACCTCAATGCGTTCGCACCCGGCGGTCCCGACAACTCTCCCGATACGGCATTCCTCGCCATCACCCCCGAGAAGGCGGTCATCCTGCACCAGTACGGCGCAGGTGGCGTTCAGCGGTGGCGAGCCTGAGGTTTCAGTCGCTCGACCCTTGCGTCCGTCCGAGCTGTGTACGGGCCGCCGTATAGACGGTGGCGGCAGCGATCCACGGAATCGTCGGAAGCAACAACCACCCGGCCGTCATCGATTGACCGAACACCACGACTACGACCACAACGAAGACGGCAGCGGCGATCAGCGTTGCCGCAAGCGGACCGATGAATTGCGAGTACAGCGGATGGGTCCACGTGACGAACAGCATCACGAGCACCGCCCATCGGGCCCACGACCCGCCCCCGAGAACCAGATACGAAGCGATCATCAGCCCAGTGAGAGCCAACCACACGGGCACCACTATCCGGTCGATGAACGCCAGCCGCTCCACGATCCGCTGCGGTTCAGAAAAGTTGACCATCGCAACCTCGAGGACAGCAGCCCAAAACTTCAAGAGGTGGCGGCCAGACGATCTGCGGCGCACCAGAGTTTCCGCTGAGAGCTGCTACCTTCCGGTCCTGACTCGGTTCACGGGCTCCGGTCGCACAGGGTCCGACCACCACCTGCCGAAGCAGGAGTTGAAACTCCTGCCACGAGCAAATGCTCGAACCTGTATCGTAGACGCCTCGGAGGCCGAGACAACCTCGGGTCCGAAAGATGGAGGCGTGCGAGAGCGGCCGAATCGGCACGCTTGGAAAGCGTGTGTGGGGCAACCCACCGTGGGTTCGAATCCCACCGCCTCCGCCACTCACGCTGCGCCCACCGCCTATCACTGAAAGTCCGGTGGCAACACCTGAACCAGTGATCTGGTTCAGCTAGCGTCGTGCGGTGGGGATCATGAAGGTGGCCGAGGATGTCCGGCGCTCGCGGGCCGGCGTACGTGCAATACAGACCGGACGCCGACTTCGAGGCACAGCCGAACGCCGGCTGGCCCCCGAAGGATCAGCGCTCGACGACGCACAACGACGACTGAACCCGCTTCAGCATTACGCCTCCAAAGGAATCGCCTCCGTCGACGGCTGGTTGGGACACGACGTTGTTCTGCCCCTGATCGAGTTGTCCAAACAGCAGCGTCGCGATTCGATCAGCGGCGGCGCCGCCGAGATCGGCATCCATCACGGCCAACTGTTCATTCTGCTGGCGCTCATGACCGAGGGAGACGAGCGCTCGGTCGGCATCGATCTGTTCGAGGATCAGGCCAACAACATCGACAACTCGGGGCTGGGAAGCCGAGACGCGTTGGAGCAGAACATGGCTCGTGCACTCGTTGACCGGTCCCGGGTCGACTTGATTCAGGGCAACTCCATGGACCTGACCGCAGCGGAGATCGTGAGCGCAGCGGCGCGACCAGTCCGCCTGTTCTCGGTTGACGGTGGCCATACACCGGAGTTGACGACGAACGACTTGCACCTCGCCGAACAATCATTGGCCCCGGGCGGGATCGTGATTCTCGACGACGCCTTCAGTCCCGTGTGGCCCGGCGTGATCCAGGGTTTGATCACGTTCCTCGATGAGGAGACCGCCCTCACACCCTTTGGACTCATCGGGAACAAGACGTTGCTGTGTGATCGGTCCTCCGCCGCTACCTACCGATCGGTTCTGGCCAAGTTTGAGGGTCACTTCATCTATCGCGAGGATTCGTTGTTCGGCGCCAACGTCACGATTCTTCAAGCGCCGAACTGAACGGCCACACCTGCCCACTCGTGTCACTGGATGTGGTGAATCCCCGCGCTTCGCCGTCATTCTGAGAGTGATCTGAGCGCCACTGAGCGCACTTGCAGAGGTGTAGGAGCGGTTTCGTCACAGTGTGACGAAACCGTGACGTCGGGCCCGCGGAAATGGACTGGGCAAATACCACCGGCCTCTCGAAATCAACAACGGTCGGTTGGCAAGGATCACCGCGCGTGAGTGCTTCGCTTCGAACTGTGACAAACGCTGCATTCCTGTGGCCGGCAAACCATCGTCCCGAATACGTTGCGTGTCTCACTCTTCACTCGGCGTGGCACAGCGATGGGTCATCCGTCGGCGGGGAGATGGAGCGTCAGCCAACCGAATCGGCGTCGAGGTTTGCAGTCTGCTGTGGACCACGGGGCGGAGGAGGTGCCGGGCGAGGCATTCAGCCATAGATCCAACTTTGGAAGGAAGATTGATGGAACACCCAAGAGCGAAGAGGAAAGGGATCGGTCGGTCACTCCGAATTGCCGTGGCAATTCTGGGCGCACTGGCCGCACTCTCAACAGCGGGAAGCGGAGTTGTCGGCGCCGAGACGATCGACGGACCATCCGACAAGGATGCTCCAGCCCTCGCTTCCAAGCGGCTCGATCCGCCGATTCCCTATACCTCCGATGTGAGCGGCACCGGATTCACGGTGAATGTTGACACCGGCACCCACCCCTGCGCCGGCTATCTCTTCGAGATTCACTCGTTGCCTCAGGGCCAGTTCATCACTCGCAGTTCAGGCAGCAAGTGTCTCAAGCTTCATTCGGTGCCGGTGCACAACCTGCATGCCTGCCAGCTCTACCAGGTCACCGTTCGTTCGCACTACCGGGGCGACATCTCGGACCTGCGCCGCACCACCGTGCGCACGCTGTGTGACTCTCCCGATCCCGAGCCGGGCGAGCAGGGGCCGCCGGGACCACGCGGGCCCGAGGGTCCACAGGGACCCGAGGGGCCAGAGGGGCCAGAGGGGCCACGCGGACCGGCCGGACATGATGGTGCCGATGGCCAGGACGGTGCTGACGGTCGCGACGGCGAAGACGGTGCCGATGGCCAGAACGGTGCCGACGGCCGGGACGGCCGCGATGGCGCTGACGGCGAAGATGGCCAGGACGGTGCAACGGGCCCTCGTGGCCCTCGTGGCCCCCGTGGACCGACCGGTCTGCCTGGTGCTGACGGCGCCGACGGCGCAGATGGCCAGGACGGTGCAGATGGTGCCGACGGCCAGGACGGTGCAGATGGTGAGGACGGCGCTACAGGCGCAACCGGCCCACGCGGTCCCCAGGGTGAACAAGGCGAAACCGGCGCAACCGGCCCACGCGGACCCCAGGGTGAACGCGGTGAAACCGGCGCCGACGGCCCAACCGGTCAAACCGGAGCCACGGGTGAGACCGGCGCCACCGGCGCAACCGGACCTCGCGGCCCCCAGGGTGAACGCGGCGAAACAGGCGCCGACGGCCCCACCGGACAAACCGGAGCCACAGGTGCGACCGGACCACGCGGTCCCCAGGGCGAACAGGGTGACACCGGAGCAACCGGACCACGCGGCCCTGCCGGTGAAACCGGAGCGACCGGCGAAACCGGCGCAACCGGCCCACGCGGACCCCAGGGTGAACGCGG
>CALGOA010000105.1 GCA_937958015.1 uncultured Acidimicrobiales bacterium
CTCGACATCGGCCCAAACGGCGTGTTTGAACCCGTCGGGCAGCGGCATGAACGCCTCCCACTTCGACGGCTGACCGGTAGCGGCGAGTGTGTTCAGCGTGCGGCCGTGAAAACTCTGGAAGGCACAGACGACACGGTGCCGTCCGTGACCTCCCCATTTCCGCGCCAGCTTCAGTGCAGCCTCGTTGGCCTCGGCTCCGGAGTTGGCAAAGAAGACCTGGCCCGGTCGACCGAACATCCCTGACAACATCGACGCAACCGGCGCCTGATGTTCGGTAGCGAACAGATTCGACACGTGTAGCAACGTGCGGGCCTGCGCGGAGATCGCATCTGCGACGTCCGGATGGGAATGACCCAACGAACAGACGGCGATTCCGGCGAGCCAATCGACGTACCGTTTCCCGTCGGCATCCCATAGTTCAGCGCCGGCCCCCTTCACGAAGGTGACCCCGGGGGGACCGTAGGTCGGCATGATCGGGCAGTGATCGAGATCAGCCTCAGCGTGAACTGCGGCGGTGTGAGTGGTGGACATCAGGGAACCTCGTGAAGTTGGACCGGCTCGGGATCGGCGGTGACCATGGTGCCAATGCCGGAGTCTGTGAAAAGTTCGAGCAGGAGGACGTGCGGGATTCGCCCGTCGAGCATGTGGGCGCTCAGTGCACCACCGACCACCGCATCGATGCAGGCCTGCACCTTTGGAACCATTCCACCGCTGATGACACCGTCGGCCTTCAGTTGCTCCAGCTCAGACACGGTGGAACGAGCGATCAATGACGACGGGTCTTCGACGTCCATCATCAGGCCGGCGATATCGGTCAGATAGATGACCTTTTCCGCCTCGAGCGCAGCGGCGAGGGCTGCGGTCACGGTGTCGGAATTGATGTTGTATGCCTGACCCTTGCCATCGGACCCGATCGTGCTGACGACGGGAATGAACCGCTGGTCGAGAAGCCGATGGATGATGTCCACCTTCACGCCAACGACATCCCCTACAAAACCGAGATCGCTGTTGCGGGCGGCCGCAAGAATCAGTCCGGCGTCTTCACCGGAGATCCCGACCGCAGCCGCACCCTGGGTGTTGAGGGCGGCGACGATGTCACGCCCGACCTTGCCGACCAGAACCATGCGGGCCACGTCGAGGGTCTCGGCATCGGTCACCCGCAGACCGTCCCTGAACTCGGACTCTTTCCCAAGGCGTCTCAGCAGAGCCCCGATCTGGGGTCCGCCACCGTGGACGACGACGGGTTGGAGGCCGACCGACCGCAACAGGACGATGTCTTCGGCAAAGGTGCGAAACAGGTCTGGATCGACCATTGCGTTGCCACCGAGCTTGACCACAACGACCGCATTGCGGAACCGTTGGATATACGGCAGCGCCTCGATCAGTGCCCGGGTCCGCTGCTCGGGACTAAACCCCCGCGCCGCGATCACTTCCTGTTCGTCTACCACTACTTCATCAACCACAGAAACCCCTCCTAAAAGAAACGAACCCAGAACGCCCCAACCCACCCTGCCGACTCGCAGCATGAGCGCCGCAAGAAACGGAACCTCCGTGGAACGGCCACGCTGGAGGCGAGATCACGACCGGTATCCCGCATTGATATCGATGTAGCCGTGGGTGAGGTCGCAGGTCCACACCGAGGACGATCCTCGGCCGACACCGACGTCGACGAAGAGGTCAACGTTCTGACCCCGAAGGTGTTCGGTGGCCCGTTCCTCTGAGTACCCCTCGTACACCACGCCGTCTCGAGCAACGAGTTCCGGACCGATCTGGATCGTGAGAGCATCGCGGTCTGCGGCTTCGCCACTCTTGCCGACGGCCATCACAATTCGGCCCCAGTTGGCGTCTTCGGCCGCAAGGGCTGTCTTCACGAGCGGCGAGTCGGCGATCGACCTGGCGATTCGTTGCGCGGCGTGGTCGGTTTCGGCACCGTCCACCTGAACCCGGATGAACTTGGAAGCACCTTCGCCGTCGCGAACGATCTGGTGCGCCAGATCGAGCAGGACGGCTTCGAGGGCGTTGTAGAAGGTTGCCTCGGTGCTGTCGGAATATTGGTAGGAGCCCGCTCCGGTGGCGAAGCCGAGGACGGTGTCACTGGTGGAGGTGTCGGAGTCGACCGTGATTCGGTTGAAGGAGGATTCGACACCTTCTCGAAGCAGCCGCTGGAAGTCATTGGCGGCGATAGTTGCATCGGTGAATACGTAGGCCAGCATCGTGGCCATGTCGGGTGCGATCATCCCGCTGCCCTTGGCGATTCCAACAATGGAGCAGTCGGTGTCGCCTATTGCGGCCGAGGCGCCCTTGGCGAAGGTGTCGGTGGTGCGGATGGCGTCGGCGGATGCACGCCACTTATCTGGAACGGAATCGGCCAGACCCTGCGCCAATGCTGGCAATGCCTCGGCCATCGCCGAGGCCGATAGCACTTCACCGATGACGCCGGTCGAGGACAGGTAGATGTCTGATGACTGAACACCGAGTGCTTTGGCGGCCGCCTCGGCGGTCGCGAGTGCGGCGGCGTCGCCCGCCGCTCCAGTGAATGCGTTGGCATTGCCCGAGTTGACGACTAGCGCACGACCAGCCCCGGAATCGATGAGCTTCTTGCACCAATCGACCGGGGCCGAGGGACAGCGACTGGTGGTGAAAGTGCCTGCCACCGTCGACCCTTCTGGGACGAACGCCAGAAAGAGATCGTCCCGACCCTGATATCGAAGCCCCGCCGCAAGCGTCGACAGCTGGACGCCGGCAACCGGTGGGAGCTCTGGAAATGACTTCGGTGCCAATGGCGACACCGCGGCATCACTCATGGATACACACCAACGATCGGAAGTCCCGCGCCCTCGTCGAGCCCGAGGGCCAGGTTGGCGTTC
Source organism: uncultured Acidimicrobiales bacterium (assembly GCA_937958015.1). GTDB lineage: Bacteria > Actinomycetota > Acidimicrobiia > Acidimicrobiales > SZUA-35 > JABDIY01. The sequence continues at coordinate 2,868 of CALGOA010000105.1, forward strand.
TGCACCGCCATTCCCGACGCTCCCTTCATCAGATTGTCCAGAACAGCGATGCTCATGAGCGTTCCGGTTCGGGGATCAACCCGTGCCGTCACGTGGACGGTGTTGGCGCCAAGCGTTGCCTTCACGCTGGGCGAGGAGTCCTGCACCACTATGAACGGCTCGTCGTCGTACATGTCGTGGAGCGCCGTCATAGCTGCGGCTGTATCGGTTCCTTCGGTGGCGACCCTCGAGTAGCAGGTGGCGATGATGCCGCGATTGAGCGGCGCGAGGTGGGGCGTAAACAGGACCGAGGGCCCGGCGACACCTGTGAACTCTTCCAACGCCTGCTCGATCTCGGGCGTATGACGATGGGTGAGAAGTCCATAGGCCTGAACGTCGGAATCGACGGCGCAGAAGGTGGTGTGCTCCTTTGGCGGCCGGCCGGCGCCGGACACACCGGAGACGATGTTGGCGACCATGCCGTGTGGTTCGATAAGCCCGGCCTGCAGGAACGGTGCCAGAGCGAACACGGCGGTCGCTGCATTGCAGCCGGTGGCGGCGATGAGTTCAGCCCCCTCCAGTTTGGGGCGAAAGAGTTCGGGCAAGCCGTACACGAATTCGTCGAGCAGGGCGGGAGCGGTGTGCTCGGCGCCGTACCACTCTGGGTACAGGGCGGCGTCATGCAGCCGGAAGTCCGAACCGAGGTCAACGATATGACCAACCTTGCCTCTCATCTGTGGAATCACCGACTGCGAGATGCCGTGCGGCAAGCCGCAGAACACCAGGTCGAGACCGTCGATCGCATCGACGCTGAACGGCTGATAGGTCAGCTGTGGGTACGCTGCGGCGAGGCTGGGATACAGATCGGCGACACGGGTTCCGGCCTTGGAATCGCCGGTGGCAAGTTTGACCTCCAGCTGAGGGTGGCCGGCAAGAAGGCGGAGGAGTTCGGTGCCGGTGAATCCCGACGCACCGACGATTCCGACGCTGTAGATGTGGGTTGAACTGCTCACTCAGCGAATATACGTGCACCTGAATGTTTATGCAATGCTTTTCGAGCAAAGAATTTCCGCGTGCACCGAAGTGGAAAAGCCGCAAGTATGGACATGACTCGGGTTGAAGCGGTTTGTGTCTCGCTCGGGCATGGGGACAGTGGGAGGCAGCCATGGTCACAGATGGGGTTGACGAAGCGTCCGATTGGGGCGCACTCGATCTGACGCCCGGGTTGGGTGATCACCTTGCAACACTCGGCTTTGAACGACCGACCGAACTTCAGCGGGCCGTACTACCCGCCGTGCTCAGCCAATCGAATGTTGTAGTGGAGGCCCCAAGCGGCACGGGTCGAACCCTCGCCATCGGCGCGATGATCGTCGACCTGGTGGCCGACTGCGATCCGGGCGACAGCCCTGTCGCCCTCGTGCTGTCATCGAGCGACGCCCGATGCCAGCAGCTTCAGTCCGTGATCCGGCGGGTTGGCCAACAACTCACACGATCCGGTGAGGCCGGCATCCGATCGACGGTGGTCACCGAACTCGGCCCCATCGACGCACAATCAACGGCGTTGTCCAAACCCCTCGACGTGGTCATCGGTACCCCCCGGCGAATCGGCGAGCTCACCCGTGGCGAGAGCCTCGACCCAGCCACGCTCGAGGTGCTACTGGTCGATCAGGCCGATGATCTTGCCGTCGGTGACGAATGCACCGCACTCGCCCAGATCCTCGACACCGTCGAACCC
>CALGOA010000106.1 GCA_937958015.1 uncultured Acidimicrobiales bacterium
CGCTGGTGGCGAACACATCCCCCCGATCAAACACAAGGTTCGACCGATCGACTCGCTTCGGACTGTCGCAACCGTGTTCATCACTTAACAAGCAGCACCGGGGATTCCCTGGCTACTGTTAAGTTCCATCCGACAGAATGGTCGACCACCGGGCACTGACCCGAACCATCGCCCCGCCGTTTCGGTTTCGTGAGTGCACCCGGTCGCGGCGGGCTGCGTTTTCGCCGGAACCGTCTTTACACCCGGCCGAGAATCTGGCGTCGGGCGTCGGTTCCGAACGCCTCGTGATCGTCTTTGTTGCCGATCGCTTCCGGCGTCGGCGTGAGATAGACGACGGGTTTTCCGGCGTTGCGCCACGGTGAGATCTCGGCCAGGAGTGAGGCCCGATGGGCCCGCTTCAGCAACGACCCACCCGATAACGGAACCATCGGTGCAATAACGATCAGCAGGTCGAACGATTCGGGATCGACCAGATCAGCGTTGGTCGTGGACCACACTGCGCCATCCACGTAGTGGTCTCCATCGATTTCGACCGGCGGTGAGAATCCGGGGATCGCTGCCGATGCGTAGAGCTCCTTCGACGGCTCCTCGGCTCGCGCCAGAACGGTGATTCGGCGAGCTCCGTCGCTCCGTCGACACGACACGACCCGCACCTCGGGGTGAAACGGTGCCGTGGCGACCTCGTAGTCGGGCGTATGTTTTCCGGCCGGTGCCAGACGACCCAACAATCGTCCTGCGATCTCACGAGGGCGGTGCAGCAATCGATCGGCGACAGACCGGGTCGGAACGCCGAGCTCGACGGCGAGCAACTCCAGGGCGGCAAACGTATCGTCGGGTACCGCAACCGGTGTGGCCTCTATCCGGGCCGCATTCAGAGCTCCCACGCTGGTGCCGATCATCATCGAACACATCGGAGGAGACCATCCGGTTCGTTCATTGAGCGCCGCCATGGCGCCCCGAATGAAGAAACCTCCCGAGGTCCCGCCCGCTCCCAATACCAAACCCACCCGGGGTCCTTCGTGGGTCACAGTCGTCTCACGACGAAGGTCTCGTCGTTGAACCACAGTCCCCCATGTTCGTTCAACACGTCGGCCGTGGCCTGCAGATAGGAATTGTCGGCCATTGCATCCTCGACCCGTCGGTCCTCCATCTGCGCCACATAGATAGCTGCGTTCCATGCGGCGAACAATGTGGACGTACCGATGTTGTTGGTGATTTCGGTTGGCAGGGTGTGCATCGAGAACCGCAGCTTCGACTCATCGTCGGGGAATGCCAAAAGGTCGTACTTCCGTGCATCGGCGCCAAGTGCGATCCGAAGCTTCTCGATCAGCTCATACCGATCGACGGGGAACGGTTGCTCGTCAGGCCAGATCCGACGGATCAGATCCATACCGGGGTCATTGCCGGCGCTCTGGATCCCCAACAATGAACCGTGGCTACGCAGGCTTCGGGCCATCGGGGCCAGAATCTTGTCGACCTTGAACTCGGCCGGGGTGCGCGACCTCCATGGTTGCGAGGCGATGACGAGGTCATAGTCTGCGGCACAACCACCCTTGGGCGGGATGACGGCGTCCAGAGCGAACTCGTGATCCTTTCGATGAATCACCAGAACCGTCGGGTGTACATACAGCGGGTTGCCGGTCTTCTCGCTCGGCTGCACTTCCCAGTGTTTGACCAGAAAATCGTCGAGGTCACGAAGTTGGGCACCGAAGGTGTAGGACTCGGAGCCGGTCAGTTTGACCTGCCGGTAAACCAGGTTGCGGCGTTTCTCCGCCGTCCCGGGGCACAACGTAGGAGCTTCGCTGTAGTGCAGGTTGGTGATGACGAACACCGTGTCGGGATGTTCCACCAACCGGTCCGGCAACTTCTCGAGCGTCAGGCGAACATCTTCGAGACTGATCTCCTTGCCAACGACATAGAACGGTGCGTTCGGAAAGCGGGCGTGCATCGACCGCATCAGGTGGGACAGCACCGTGCCGTCGCCGACACCCGCATCAAAGACCCGCAACGCCGGAGGAGCGGGACGAACATTCACCAACTCGGCCGCGGCGCGTTTTGCCACCTGCCACTTCTCGTCACACGTGGTCACGAAGGCCAGATACTTCTGCCGGTTGTCGTAGAACCGGAAGGGACGATCGTCGGCGCTCACCATGTCATCATGCCTTCGATTGGATCAACTCTCCATCGCTCGACGGGCGAGGTCGGCGATATCGAACGGCGCGGACACCTCGTCTTCGCGAAGGTCGATCTCGGACGTGAGGTCGAGACCGGGTCGCAAGATCTCGGTTCGACGACAGACCCACCCGAGAAGCTGCTCGGCGGTGGGACGTGATCCCAAGGTGACCCGCAACAACGACACATGGGATGAAGGGATGACAACCGCCGGTCCAAGTGCGGAGACAACACCGTTTCGATCAACGGTGCGGGTGAGAATCGCGTCGCCCACCTGGGGGGTCGCCGAGGTTGGGGGTTCGATCGTTAGCCGAACCCCGGTGTCGGGGTGGACCAGGGTGAGCGCGTCCCGACCGATCTCCACAACGTCGAACGCATCGCGAGATTGTGGTGTGAACCCCGAGAGCAGCTCGATATCTCCGTCGGTCAGGAGCTCCCGTCGGGTGGCGAGGTACGACGCCGCACCGCCAGCTTCGATGGCCAACACGTCCTGAACGAACGGGTTGGCCAGGGCCTCGGGGAAACTCATGAGGCCCCATTCGGTACTTACGACGTCGGCGAGGTGGTTCATGTGGGTATCCCACGGCGGCTGGGACAGATAGTTCTGCAATCTCAGCCCGATGAATCGGTCCTGCTCTGGATCCGAGAGACGCAATTGCCGTGCGCAACACGACCGGTACTTACGACCCGAGCCGCAACGACAGGGTTCACCACGATCGCCGCGGGCGCGATCCTCGCCAGCCTTTTCCAGCAGGTACTCGACCGCCCCGAAGGCCGGCACGTCGGAGGGAAGGACATCCATGGCCTCCTCGATGCGTGACGCGTCGAGCATGAGCAAACCAAGTTCCCGCCGCACCGGCAGAAAGTCTTCATCGGCCTGATGGGCCGCATGGAAGAAGTCATAGGCGGATGCGCTGTCGCCGAGCCGAAGGTCGATCATTCCCCGCAGGAAATTCACGCCGGGATGATCGCCGTTCTTCAGGGCGAGGGTCTCGACGAGTCGGCGCTGGTCCATCCACGACTCGATCGACACCACGCTGGCGGGTTCCCAATATTCCGAAAAGGCCGCCGCGACCCGTCCGCTCAGAAGGGCCACGAACGCATTGGCGTTCACCGTGCCGCGACCGCCAACCCATTGTTCCCACTGCAGCACCGCCAGTCGGAAGTCGCCGGCTTCGTCGTCGGTGAGCTGATGCTGATCGACCAGCTCTTCAACGACCCGGCCAGTGAGATCCTCGGTCATCGTGGACCAGTCCTGATCGGCCCGGCCCCATTCGCCATCTCGCGTGGAGAGCCCGGCCGCGGTGAGAAGGTCGGAGAGCGGAAGGGTGGGCAACCGGAAGCACCGATCGTTGAGTGACACCGCAAAAGCGACGATGTCTCGACTCGATGCCCCACGCCCCTCCGACAACCACCGCTCGACGGCTGATGTGATGGCGGCGATCTCCACCTCTCCGGATGCCATTTGTTCGGTGTCGAGAATCTCCACTTCGAACCGGTCAGGCACGACCGCGCCGAAATCGTCGGTGTGGACCGAGTCGGGCAACCCCACGCTCAGGAACCGTCCCTTGGAGTCCAGCGTGGCGGGAACCGAACCAACGGTGAGCAGCGTGCGCTCCCCCGCGGTGAGAGCAACCCCCGAAAGCGCCGCGAGGCGTCGTTGCGCTCCGGTGAACATCACGAGGTCCTCGGGGCGGGAGATCTCGAACTGGGAGCTCTCGGCGGTGAACACCCTGCCCGCAACGAGGCTGGCCCGCGACCAGATGCGATCCCCTCGAAGCGTGAGCTCATCGGACTCGGCGATGATGCGCTCGAGTTCGGCATCGTCGGGGGCGGGCACCTCGGCCCGCAGCTGAGCGATCGACACCACGTGATTGCGGTCGACGCAGTCAACTACGGCTGCGCCGTTGTCAGCTGTCAATGCTCCGGCCTCATCAGCCCCGACATCTGTTCCCACTCCGTAGCTCCCTCTCACCCTCTGCGGTGGACTGACCAAACGCGATGCTAGGCGAGAAGCCACCTGTGGTCCCGTGACCACAACGAGATAACCAATAGGCACCAGCTCTCCATGCACTCTACGATCAACCCATGTCATCCAGCCCGTCTCAAGATGTCACTTCGAAGCCGTTCGGCACCGTTTTCGGTGAGCAGATGGCCTCGGCCGAATTCGATGGAAGCTCATGGAGCGAACCTCGAATGGTGGGGACGTCTGAGCTGGTACTTCACCCCGGAACTCACGTGCTGCACTACGGGTCTGCGTGTTTTGAAGGGCTCAAGGCCCACCGTCAACCGGATGGTTCGGTGCGAACGTTCCGGTCCAGGAGCCATGCCGAACGCATGTACTCCAGCGCCGAACGTCTGATGTTGCCACCGCCGCCGATTGCGCTCTTCGAACGGATGGTGTCCGACTCGGTGGCGGCGAATGCAGACATCACGCCGGAACCGCCGGGTTCGTTGTACATCCGGCCGACGCTGCTGGGTACCGAACAGAACATCGGCGCTGCGGCGCGGGCGTCCAACACCGCGCTCTTCTACATTCTCACCAGCCCGGTCGGTCAGTACTTCTCCGGCGGCTCGCTGCGGCTTGCGATCGAGACGAAGCTGCCCCGAACCACGCCACAGTTCGGCATGGTCAAGACCGGTGCCAACTACGCCATGGCGCTCGGTGTCCTCAAGGAGGCGAAGGATCGGTACGCCGCCGACCAGGTCCTGTTCGCGCCCGACGGATACGTCGAAGAGACCGGAGCGGCCAACTTCCTCGTCCTCGCCGACAAGACGATCGTGACCCCGCCGCTCTCGGATGGATACCTCCACGGTGTTACCCGAAACACGATCCTTACGATCGCCGAAGAGCTCGGCTTCGATGTCGAGGAGCGGCCGCTGTCGGTAACCGAACTTCTCGAACTGGCCGAGGCTCCGACCACCGAGATCGTGCTCAGCGGAACCGCCGCCATCGTTGCTCCGGTTGGCACATTGATCCACGAGGGTGCCGAACATGCGGTAGGCGGGGCGGAAACCGCGGAGCGGACCACGAAGATCCAGAAGCTCGTTACATCGATGCAACAGGGACTGAGCGAGCGCCCTGAGGGCTGGTAAACCCTCAGTCGATTCTCAGAGCTGCCACACGCAGAGTGGCGGATCCACCACCTCCATCGTTACGCTCGCCGGGTGTCTCGACTGCTTCGACAATCATGTGTTTTGGCCGTCGGATTGCTGACGTGCGCCGTCGTTCTGTCGGTACCCGAGCCTGCCGACGCACAGGGTTCCCAAGCTGCGTGGGAAGGTCCGATCGTACGTCAACGCAGCGCCGAGACGCGCCTGGTCGAGGTCATGAACGAGCTGCGAACCACGGTGTACGGACTGCCCCGCCTGACCCTTCGACCCTTCGCCGGTGCCGATGTCGACTACATCAATTGCATCGTGCAGCAGAATCGATCCCGCCGGACACTCGAGCACTATCCATCCCAGTGTGGCCGGACGGTGAACAACGGTGGGGCCGAGGTGTTGGCCTGGAATTGGAGTTCGCTCGGCGGGACCACCAACGATCTGGTCCACGGCTGGAACAACTCCGACGGGCATCGCCGACTGATGCTGGGCACGGGAGATCAGGTGAGCGCCGGCGTGTTCTGTATCGGGCGGACCGCGTACGGCGTGGCGTGGTTTCGGCGGGCCGACGGAGCCCCGGCCGGAGCGCGGACGTTGGTGCGAAAGGACCCACCGAACGGCTACAGCGACTGGTTCGGCCAGACCAGATTCCCGATGTTCACAGACAACACCAGCGTCTGTGGTTCCGACGGACTTGGCTCGATCGCCAGCAGGCCTCACAGCGACTTCGCAAGCACCCCGAGCCCGCCGGAGAATCTGGATCAGCTGATCGACCAACAGTTGGCGTTCACTCAGGACCAGGCCGACATCCTGCGCCTCTACCAGGCGTACTTTTCTCGCAGACCCGATCTGGGTGGCGCCGACTACTGGCTCGGCGTGTACGACGCCGGCAGCACTACCCGGGAGATCGCCGGGTTCATGGCCGGCAGCATTGAATTCGGCAACACCTTCGGGGCGGCCGACGACGCCGAGTTCCTACGGCGCGTGTACCGGAACGCACTCGACCGCGAACCCGACTCCGGGGGCTACAACTATTGGCTGGACCTGCTCCAGCGGGGCGAACTCACCCGAATCGAGGCGCTGTTCTACGTTGCCTTCGGCGACGAGTTCCGGGCCAACTACTCCTTCGGTGGGCTGTAGTAGACCCGCCACGGATCAGCGGCCGGTGAAGATCGCCGGCCGTTTCTCCAGGAACGCCGCAACACCCTCTACATAGTCTGCGCTGGAGGCACATCGATCCGCCGCCCCATGAGCGTCCGCAAGTTTGGCCGGATCGAAGAATGCATCGACCGAAACGTCGGCGGCCCGTTGGCTTAGCGGGGCTCGAGCTGCGATGGAGCGCACGAGCGCGTCGACCCGTTCATCCAGCTCGTCGTCGGGCACCACTTCGTTCACGAGGCCGATCCGAAGTGCCGTCGGCGCGTCGATGAGGTCGCCGGTATACAGCAGTTGCCGGGTCCAGGCCGGACCGATCAACCGCACGAGGGCCGCTACTCCATCGGGTGGGTAGCCGATCCCCAGACGGGCGGGAGGTACACCGAAGCGGGCGGTCGACGACGCGATTCGAATGTCGGTGCTCACCGCAATCGCAGCGCCTCCACCGACGCACGCACCCCGCACTTTCGCGATGGTGGGTTGTGGAAGCGCTGCGATGTCCGCGTAGGCGCCGTTGACGGTTTCGCCGTAGGCGTTCTGATCCTCGGGGTTCGTGCGCGCCTCCTGGAACTGACTGATATCGGCGCCGGCGACGAAGGCCGATCCTTCGCCGGTGAAGACCGCGACCCGGTCGCCACCGTCGGTCAGATCGGTAGAGGCGATGTCGGAACATGCTGATCGCAACTGACCCCACATCTCAAGGGTCATGGCGTTCCGGCGTTCGGGGTGGACGAAGGTAACGGTTGCGATTCCGTCACTTCGGTGCAGTTCGGTCGATGGCATCAGCCGAACTCCGGGCGACGCTTGTCCTGCAGAGCCTTGACGCCCTCGGCCGCATCGGGACCCAGGAAATTCAACATCTCCATCGCCAGTGAGGCGTCGAAGGCGGGCGCGGTCTGGGTCATCCAGAGGTTCAGCGATCGTTTGGTGAACCGAGCTGCGTCCTGGGGGCCGGTCGCGATCTTGTTCGCTACCCGCTCGGCTTCGCCCATCAGCTCCTCGGCTGGCACGGACTTCGACACCAGACCGATCCGGTCTGCGGTCTCGCCGTCGATGAAATCGGACGTGATCAAGTAGTACTTGGCCTTCGCCATTCCACACAGCAGCGGCCAACAGATGGCCGCATGATCGCCGGCGGCGACACCCAGACGAAGATGACCGTCGGTGAACCGGGCCTCGTTCGCCATCAGCGAGATGTCGGCCATCAGGGCAACGGCCAGACCTGCGCCCACCGCGACGCCATTGATCGCCGAAATGATCACCTTCTCGCACTGCATCATCCGGTAGACGATGTCGCCCGCTTCCTTCATGACACCCCGGACCGTGGCGTAGTCGCCCGCCATTCCGGAGATCCAGTCGAGGTCGCCGCCGGCGCTGAAAGCATCACCCGCTCCGGTCACCACAACGACCCGAACATCGGGATCGTCATCGATGTCCAGCCACACCCGGCTGAGTCCCCGATGGAGCGCAGCGTCGGTGGCATTCATCCGTTCGGGACGGTTGATCGTCATCCACAGGACGCCGTGGTCCCGCAGTTCGAACTTCAGTCCCGGGTAGGCGGCTTCATAATCGATTGTCACGTCTCGGACGTTAGTGCAGCGCCCTTAGGGGGCAGAAGCTGGCACCGGCACGTTCAGGATGCCGGCGGCCTTGTCGATCACGTCCCGGTCGACCCAGATCTGATAACTCTCCGCCGCCATGAGATTGCGGGAGGAGAAATCTCGGGCGCCCCGTTGGGCCAGGTGTCCGAGCGCTGACCATGCCCCACCGACGACCGCACCTACAACGAGGTAGCTGACGAGCAGCACAAGGCTGGAGGCACCTTCCTGACGCTCCACGAAAAAGAGAAGGAGCAGACCGATGAACGAGCCGAACCAGGCGCCGCTGAGAGCTCCGTCCCGAAACGCCGTGAGCGCCGTCTTGCGGCCGGTGACGTGTTCGACGCGGCGCAGTCGGTTCCACACGATCGACGTGGCCGCAACGGGGAACCCCGCGTCGGAGAGGGTGTCGATCGCCTTCTGGGCATCGTTGTACTCGCGGAACTCGGTGAGGAGAGTGGGCGGACCGACGGCCTGCCCCTCGGCTGACCGTTCGCTGGACTCGGGAGGAAGCGACATGGAGGCTCTTAGCTGAAGATCGTCTGGAGGTCGAGGAACAGAAGGATCGAAACCAGGATGATCACGCCCACGTTCAGCGCACTGATCGGCTTCTTCCATCGGTGGTCAGCGGCCCAGAAACGGCGGATGCTGTAGATGTTGAAGTAGATGGCTACCAGGCTCAGCCCGACGCCGACCCAGGGCCCGACGTCGGCGAGGCCGATGAGCGGGGCTACGAAAGGAAACAGCACATAGGTGAGCAAACACCGCACGGCCGAGATGAAGATGCTCTTGGAAAAGACACGCTCTGCTTCGGCGGTTTCAGGTCCGTCGGTGGCGAGGGTCTCACCGGCGACGGGTTCATGAGCGAGTGGAGTAACCATCACCCATGATTGTAGGACCCTCACCACCGGCCGAAACGATCGGACGGCAATTCGGCCTCAGGTTGCGCTGATTAGGCGGCGCTGGTTTCGGGATTGGGCGATTCCGAGGGGGAGCCGGTGAGATCCAGCACCTCATCCAGGCTGGGCCGCTCGCCGATCAGGCGCTGCTCGAGCCGCAGTGCTCTGGCGCTGACGGTCCGAAGCTGACGTTCCAGCTCACCACTGTGCTTGCGCTCGGCGTTGAGGGCACCGCGAAGGTCGACGAGCATCGAATCGTCGCTCCGGCGCTGGCGGGGAAGCTCCTGCAGGCTGGCGATGACATAGGCGGCCTGATCGATCTCGCTTGTGAGAAGGTCGATCTCGGTCTGCATTGCCTCCGTGCGAGCTTCGGCTCGGGACAGGGCGGCGTCGCGTTCGCTCACCTGGAAGCGGGTTTGCCGCAGTTGCTCCTGTAGGCCTTCCACGACATCGGCCGCTTCGTTCAAGAGCCCTTCGAGTTCGGTGACTCGGCTGTTGTTCGCAACGATCGATTCGGCGGTCTGGGGTCGATAACTCTCACGACCGTCCTCGACCTCTCCGAGCTGCCGGGAGAGATCGGCGATGACCTCTTCGGCCTGGGCCCATGCGCTGCGGAGTTGTTGTGCACTGCGGGCGTCCTGCGCCATTTCGGCGGTGCGACGTCGCAGCTGGTCGAGGTGGCTTTCGAGCGAGAAGATCTTCTTCTTCTGCTGACGCACCAGATCCTTTGCAGCTTCCAGCTTCTCTGCGGTCTCGGCGCTCTTGGCATTCTGTTCGGCCCCGGCGTCGAGCAGAGCTTTCAGTTCTGTAACGGCAGACTCGAGTGCGTCGCGTTCGGTGAGGGCATCGTCGAGATCGACGTTTAGCCGAGCCACCTCACGGGTTTTGGCCTCGACCGCACTGGTGAGCTGTTGACCGCTGAGATGTTGTTGCGCATTGCTCTCGAGTTGACCGACAAGGTCGGCAACCTCTCGTCGGGCCTGGAGGATTTCCTGATCCAGACCGCCGAGGCGTTCGGCCTGTTCGGCGTTGTTGGCCCGCAGGCGCATCGCCTCGCCCTCGAGTCGGCGGGCTCGAGCTTCGGCGGCGCGGGTTCGGCCCAGGCGCCATCGAACCCAACCAGCGAAGAGACCAAAGAGCGCCGCCGTTGCGAGCGGCACGATGAGTACCAGCGGCCACGACGTGGCCCATTCGAGCGCACGGTTCCCATATTCGGTGAATCGGTCGCTGGGTTCATCCGGCTGGGCAAGGATTGCGGGCGGATCGCCGTCGACTCCCCGGATGTCACCGATTTCGGGGAAGTACCGGTCGAGGGCTGCGAACGATCCAAACGTGGTTGCGCCGATCCCACCGAGCAGAATCAGCAGCGACAGGATGGTCCACGGCGACCATCGACGTTTGGTTTTTGCCGGCGATGCCGTGACGAGGTACTCGTCGTGCCCAGGGGTCACCGCAGGAGTATCAGCTGCAGGTTCTTCGGCCGAACGGCCGGCGTCTCCGGGCTCGAGCGGGGTCAACACGGTGATCCACGCGTCGTCGCGCTGAACGACCTCGAGTTTCTCCCCTGCCATCGTCGTTTTCTACCACCTCAATGGCGTCGACGCAGGGATCTGAGCCGCTCTTCACCGACAGCGGCCGGACGGTCTCCAACCGTCAGCGGCCGGACCAGTTTGGTGACCGTTTTTCGGCAAATGCACGCGGTCCCTCTTTGGAGTCCTCGGAGGAGAAGACCGTCTTCATGTAGGACTTCTGCAGTTCGTAGAACTCGTCGTCGGTGGCCCCGTGACTCAGGTTGATCAGCTGCTTCGACGCCGTGACCGCCAGGGGGGCGTTCTTGGCGATTCGTTCTGCGAGCTCGAGTGCCACGGCCACCGCTTCACCCTTTGGTGCGATCCGAGACACGAGTCCGAGCGAGGCCGCTTCCTCGGCCCGGATCGGATCGGCGGTGAGCGCCATCTCCATGGCCCGCCCGTGTCCGACCCGGCTGGGAAGCCGCAAGAGTCCACCGGCGGCAGCGAACAGACCAACCCCCACCTCGGGGATGCCCAGTTTCGCTCCTTCGGCAGCGACCAGAAGGTCACAGGTGAGCGCCAACTCCAGTCCCCCGGCCAAAGCGAATCCTTCGATCGCCCCGATCAGTGGTTTCTTCGACCCGTTGCGAATGAACGTCATCATGGGGCCGGTGTCCTCGCCGCGGGCGAATGCCTTCAGATCCATTCCAGCGCTGAAGCCTCGGCCGGCGCCGGTGAGGATCCCGACGGTGAGGGCAGGGTCGGAGTCCAAGGTCTCGATCGCGGCCACCAACCCGGTCGAAAGCGCACCGTTGATCGAATTCATGGCGTCGGGGCGGTTGAGCGTGATCAGGAGAACCCGGCCCCTCGTTTCGGTCAGAACGGCCTGAGCTTCTTGGGTTGTTTCGTCAGAGGACATTGGACCAGTCTCGCCGGTACGAATTCCCCCGACCAAACTTGCCAGGCTGCGGAGGGACGAAGCAGCACACCGCGCGAAACCCAGCTCCGTGCCAACGTGGCCGGAGCGACCCGACCAAAGTGAAACCAAACCGAGCCCCGACAACGGTCCCGAAACAAGCGCGTTCGCCACCCACCCTCAGGAGGCGAGCGAAGGCAGTGAAAACAGCGCGACACTGATCCCATGATTCTTAGCACGATGATGGAACCCCAGCTCACGATCAATGCACTGTTCGATCATGGCCGCACGGTTCACAGCGACGGTCTGATCCTCACCTATCACGGGGCGGGTGACATTCGAGAGTCAACGTTTGGTGACGTCGCAGACCACGCCGACCGGCTGGCGGCGGCGCTTACACGACTCGGGGTCGAGCGGGGCGATCGGGTCGGCACATTCATGTGGAACCACGACGCCCATATGGCTGCCTACCTCGCCATTCCCTGCATGGGTGCGGTGCTGCACACGCTCAACATTCGGCTGTTCCCTGAACAACTCTCCTACGTGATCAACCACGCAGCCGACCGCGTGATTCTGATCGACGCTTCGATCGCCCCGTTGTTGGCCAAGGTTCGTGACCAGTTGACGACGGTGGAACACATCGT
>CALGOA010000107.1 GCA_937958015.1 uncultured Acidimicrobiales bacterium
CATAGACAGCGGCCTGTGTGTTGGTAATGCCGTCCGTTCGAACGACGGATCAACGATACCGCCTCACCACCACCTTTCACGCCCCGTTTGTGGCTGGACCGAAGCCGTCGCTACAGGCTGAGCATTCGGCAGCCAGCACCCCTAAACCACCCCGAACTGACATCAGGAGGCGTGAACAACCCCGAAACGCTCGATTCGAGCGGTTCAAGCGGATTCACCAGGACAAACAGCGTTTCGGGGTTGTCGTAGTCGTCGCCAGGCTGCACCCAGGCCTCCGCCGGCTCCGTGCCAACGTGGCCGCAGCGACCCGAAAAGAGTCAAACCAGCGCGAGCCCAGCGAACGGCCCCGCAACTAGAGCGCTCGCCGCTCAGACAGCGAGGCGAGCGCAGGCAGTTATCACAGCAGCCAACTCGAAACGCCGGCGGCGACCGTAGCCAGGTTCTCGGCAACGCCGATCGTCGAGGTGACGGACGCTCCAGCGAGGAGTTGGGCCAACTCTACGCACGCCGGTGCTGCGCCGGCCTGGGCCAGGATGATGGCGTCCCGCACTGCATCCTGACCGGGAAGGTTCGAATGGGCCGAGACCGGATTTGGACTGGTGACCAACACGTTGGTGGCGCCAACCCAGACAGCATTGGTGCCGGGAACGATGAGGTCCGAGGCATCCGCTACTGCGACAACGGTCGGACCTTCCGGAGGAGGTCCAACGGGGCCGATCGAGTCGAGGCCGACCTCGGAGAGCTGAATGACCGACTCGGCATCGCGAAATCCCGCAACCTCGTCGGACACCAGATCGATGAGGTCCAGACCCCCATGGGCCGCCGATGCGATCGTGGCCAGATCGGCGCCGCGATGTGGGGATCCGATGGTGACGACGGTCCCCAGGAGGTCGATCCGGCCTCGCTCTTCGAGAATCTCGATCGCCCTTCGGGTGACGACACCACCAAGACTGTGGGCGGCCAGATCGATGGTGACGCCTGGGCGTCCATCGGCGGTCTGCTCCACCAGGTCGGCCAGCCTCTCGGCCGAAAGATTGATGTCCTGGTAGGTGTCGTCGGGGCCGTAGCCGGTCCCCGCTTCGGCCTGATCGTTCGTCAACCCGAACGGTTGGGGTGTGCATCCGCCGGCGTAGGAGAAGGCCTTGACGTCCTCGGCCGAATAGCCAAGCCCGATGGGATCGAGCGCCCCGATACTCGCCGACTCGCTGCTACTACCGAGCCCACCAACCTGGATCAGTATCCGCTCGCCGCCGTGATCGGGGTTCAGATCGAGCGGCACACCATCGGCGTCTGTCGGTGCCCCACTCGACATGTCGGTGCATTCCTGATGGTGCCACACGTCGACGCTTGCGGCTGCGGTGAGCAGGATCGACGACGGCCGCAGTTCGGCAATCCCTGCGGCGGTGCCGCGAAGCCAATCGAGGCTGTTCCGTTGAATCACCGCCTCGCCGACGCGCCGCTCGGGCGCAGCGGCACCGTCGGGCCAGTCGGGTCCCTTCACCAACGCAACACCGATCTCGGCTCCGGCAATCAATAGGGCGGGGTCGATGTAGATGCCGTTGAGCCGGGCCGTCAGGTGAAATCCCGGACCGGCGGTTCCCACGATCTGGCCGAGCGACACGAACTGTCCTCTCACAACGTCGATCCGATCGAGGTAGGCGAGAGTGGAGACGAGCCCGTTGCCGTGGTCGACCGTGATGAACAGTGAAGAACCGACCCGACCGGCGAAGCTCACCCGTCCGTCGTCGACGGCCCGGACGTCGCTCGACTCGGTCAGTCCGAACTCGAGGCCACGGTTGCCAGCGCTGTACTGGTTCGACGGAGGCCGAAACGGGTCGACGACCGGCGCATCGACCGGGCTCAACCATTGGATGTCTTCGGCGTACGCCCGAGCGCTGGGAATCAGAATGTTGGCGACCACGACCGCTGCGGCCAGAACAAACAACCCGACTCTGCCCCAGACGCGCTGATTGGCGGCACCCAGCGTCATTTCTGACACTCGATCCCGCCAACCAGCGACGTTCGATATTCATCCGATACGGCGTTGACGCCGCTGAGGATTCGGCCGCTAGACGGCTTCGCGTTCCTGGGCGGCCAGGCGGCTGCGCAGGTGAAGAACGGCCTTGGTGTGAATCTGGCAGACGCGAGATTCGGTGACGCCGAGGACCCCGCCGATCTCGGCCAGCGTGAGGTTTTCGTAGTAGTAGAGCGTGAGAACGATCTTCTCTCGCTCGCCCATCCGGTTGATCGCGTCGGCCAACATCTGGCGCAGTTCGATCCGCTCGTACTGTCCGCCGGGGCCGTCATGACGATCGGCGAGCGTGTCGCCAAGTGTCATCGATTCGCCGCCACCGAAGCTGAGCATCTCGTCGAGGGCGACCATGCCGAGCGACGAGATCTGGTTGTACAGCGTGGTGAGCTGCGCCATGGTCAGGTCGAGTTCGTCGGCGATCTCTTCGTCGGTGGGAGCCCGATGGAGTTTGGTCTCCAGTTTGGACATTGCCCGCTCGACGGACTTGGCTTTGGCCCGGACCGACCGGGGCACCCAGTCGATCGAACGTAGCTCGTCGAGCACGGCCCCCTTGATCCGTGAGATTGCGTACGTCTCGAACTTGAACCCACGTTCGGGGTCGAACTTCGTGATCGCATCTATGAGGCCGAACATTCCGTAGCTGACGAGATCGGCTTGGTCGACGTTCTGGGGTAACCCAGCGGCGACTCGACCGGCGACGTACTTCACCAAAGGTGAGTAGAAGACGATCAACTGATCTCGGTCGGCTTGGTTGGCATCGGCCTTGTAACTGGCCCATACCTGTTCTGCCTGAGTTGGATTGTTTATCTGAGCTGTATCCGCCACGTCTCCCGCCAAGGTGTGTGTGTCGCCAAAAGCGTTGGTTTCTCGTACCCACGCTCCGTCGGCGCTCAACCACACATTGTGAGGATTTAGAGCAGATTTCTCTGATGTTTCGTGACTCAGGGTGAGATCGATCTCGTCGGTGAGGTCGATTTCCATCTCTCTTGTCGGCAAAAAGCCCAGCGCTTGGAGATATCTGGCTTTGACGGGGATGCTCACAGGCCCACAACACTACTGGCCTCCATCCAGAGCAATGGCGACCTCAGCGCCGTCGATCGCCACCAATTCTTGGCGTCGCAGCCGCTGCACGATGGTCAGAGTCTCCGATACATCCAGCTCAGCGCCCTTTGCGAGGTCTTCAATCATCACCGGACCCGCATCGAGAGCGTCAAGAATCGCCTGCTCTGGAGCACTGAGGAGGAGTTTGGGCTGGTTGGAGCCCTGGCCACCCTCGGTGGGGATCGTGAGTTGGGGACCCTCCGGCGGCCTCACGCCAAGAACGTCGACCAGATCCTGACCGTTTCTCACCGGCGGAACACCGTCCATCAGGAGTTGATTGGTCCCCACGCAGGAACGACCCAACACCGATCCCGGCACCGCCACCACCTCAACCGCCCGGCGAAGAGCCTCGTCGACGGTGATCAGCGCCCCGCCGCGTTCATGGCTCTCCACCACGACTACCAGTTCGGAGAGGCCGGCGATCAGACGATTTCGGGCGGGAAAGCGCCACCGGGTTGCCCGCTCCCCCATCGGCGTTTCTGAGATAACGACCCCGGTGTGGGCCACGTCGTTCCACAGCTGTTCGTTCCGGGGTGGGTAGATCATGTCCAGTCCGCTGGCCACCACCCCGATGCGCCCGGGATCGGTGGCGGACGCCCCGGCACCACGATGGGCTGCACCGTCGATCCCGAGCGCCAAGCCACTGACCACTGCGACACCGTGCTCGGCGAGGGTCCAGCCCATCTCCCCGGCCACGCTCCGACCGATGGCGCTGCAGCGGCGCGTACCCACGATCGCAACCCGTCGGGGCTCAGCGAGACAGTCGAGCCGGCCCCGGGCGAAAAGCAACACCGGTGGGTCAACGTCGTCGCCGAAAGGCCAGAACCGATGACCGGCATCCAGTATCTGCTGGGACCCTCCGACGTTTCTCGCCACCAACTCGTCGACGTCTTGCTCTCGAAGTCCACCTCGCCACTTGTCGAGATGGGAACGGTCGACCCTGTGGGTTGGTGCCGGGAGTTCCGGCGGCAGGGTGCCCGCCAGGATGGCTGCGACCGCCTCGACCGGGTCGAGGTGCGAGAGAAGCCAACGCGTCCGGGCAACACCCATGCTGGGAAGTGCTACCAGCCGCAGCGTCGCCGCAAGCGACTGAGGCGCGGCGGTGAGCCGTTTCAGTCGATCGGTGCTTGATCCAGACGTTTCACGGGATGAGGAGTTCACGCTGCGCTCCGATCGGGCTGCAGGGACTGGCGGAGGCCGAGCGCCTGATCGATCAGGTCTTCGTCGAGGCTGTCCGGCCCGTCAGCCAGATCTGAGATCGTTCTGGCCACCCGTCGGATCCGATGCATTCCGCGACCGGTGAGTTCACCGGCCTTGACCGCATGCAACAGAACCGCCCGGCCCGAAGCGGTGAGCGGTGGAAGTTCATCGATCCGCTCGGACGGAATCGAAGCGTTCGACAACAGCCCACGCTCGCGGGCCAACGTGCGCACCCGCTCGACCCGCTCGGCCACCGTGGCGGTGGTCTCCTCGGTACCGTCGCCCAGAAGAACCTGTGCCTCGGGCGGTCGCACGTGGACGACGAGGTCGAACCGATCGAGCAGCGGTCCCGACAGTCGGCGCAGGTAACGAGCGGTGGCCGCAGGGTTGCATCGACACGACGCCGGGGTGACGCCGTAGCCGCACGGACACGGGTTGGTCGCCGCGATCAACTGAAATCGCGCCGGCATACTCCGCGGCCCGGTCAGTCGACTGACCCGTATGTGCCCCTCCTCAAGCGGTTGCCGGAGCGCCTCCAACACCGGCACCGAGAACTCGCCCAACTCGTCGAGAAACAGCACCCCACCGTGGGCCAGCGACACTTCACCGGGTCTCACCGTGGCGCCACCTCCGCCGATCAACGCTGCGGTCGACGCTGCGTGATGGGGCGCCCGATACGGCGGTCGGCGAACCAGGCCGCCCGCGGGAAGTGGTATTCCGGCCGCCGAATGAATCCGGGTGGTCACCAACGCCTCGCTTTCATCGAGATCGGGCAGCAGTGCCGCGAGGCGGTTGGCGATCATGGTCTTGCCGGCCCCGGGCGGTCCTACGAACAGGAGATGGTGTCCTCCGGCGGCGGCGATTTCGGCGGCCCGTCGGGCGAGTTGTTGACCCCGGACGTCGGCAAACTCGGCGCGCTCATGTTCCACCACCCGTTCGGGTTCGAGATCTGCACGCTCGGGTGCAGGACCCGAACCGTCGAGCGCAAGCGCCAGCTGACGAAGCGTTCCCACGACCCGGACCTGACCTTCTCGAATTCGGCGCACCTCGGAGCGGTTCGCGATCGGGGCCAGAAACTCGGTGCCCTTGCAGGCCGAGGCGAGAATGATCATCCCTGGCACCGGCCGGACGCTGCCGTCGAGGCCAAGCTCACCCGCCATTCCGAGTCCCGCCACCGCCTCAGCAGGGATCTGTCCGTCGGCAACGAGCACTGCCACTGCGATCGGAAGATCCAGACCGGCGCCCTGTTTACGGACGCTGCTGGGAGCGAGGTTCACGGTGATTCGCCGCTGCGGCCAACGAAGCCCACTGTTTCCCAGTGCGGCTCGAACCCGATCCCGGGACTCCCGGCAGGCGGCGTCGGGCATCCCGACGACCGAGTAAGCCGGTAAGCCGTCGCGGACGTCGACCTCGACCCGAACCGGGATGCCGTCGACGCCGTCGACAACCGCGGAGTGAATAGTGGCCAGCATGATGTGCACCCATCCGTTGTGAATCCAAGATGCTGATGGCAACACCACACCAGCGGACCGCTACGGTCAAGCGCATCTAATGCGTAAAAGAGACCTTATCTACGCACTCCATGACTTCCAACCGACAACGCAGTTGTGTGGGACGAGCGCTCGGTCAGTGACCGATCAGGATCGGGTGTCCCAGCAACCTTTGTGCCAGTGACGGCGAAGGTCGGGAGCGCTGTCGGGTACTGCGACCACGTGCCCCTGCCCCTTGAAGATCTGGCGCATGCAACCCGGGCAGGTGTATTCCTTCTTCGCTTCGCTCTCGGTCACGAACCGCACCGACGTATCCGCCTGGTCCGAAGGATCCTTCAGCGTCTTGCGACCCTTACGTTTTGGCCGACCCGTGGCTTTGGGCCCGGCCTTGGTCCGTTTCATCTTCGGAGGAGCTGGGTCTCGATTTCGGTTTCGCTTCGGCACGATCAGCCGATCAGCGCCCAGACCAACAGCGCCAGAACCGCGATGGTTCCCAGCGCTACATACACGTAGTCGAACCGGCTCTTGCGCCGTGGTCGTGTCGGATCCATTCCCATCACCTCTCAGGGTAGAACCCATCCGCTCCCCAGCGCCGCTCGGTCTCGACCTTCTCGGTTTGAGGGCTTGGGGCCTACGATCTGGCGATGAGTTCCGACCAGGTGATGTACGAACGCGACGAGGGTGTGGTCACCATCACGCTGAACCAACCCGAAAAGAAGAACGCGATCAACACGGGGATGTGGGTGACGCTCCTCGATCACTTCCGGGAACTTCGGCGCGACACTTCCGTTCGAGTCGTGATCATCACCGGTGCTGGCGACGGTTTCTGTTCCGGCGCGGACGTGTCCGGCTTCGATGTACCGCGGGATGGCGAGGGGTCCAGTTCGAACCACCCGCTACATGGGATGCGTATGACCAAGGATGTGGCGCTCGCTCTCCACGAGTTGCCGATGCCCACCATCGCCAAGGTGAATGGCGTAGCAGCAGGCGCGGGCTGCAACATGGCGCTTGGTTGTGACCTGATCGTCGCGTCCGATCGGGCTCGCTTCTCCGAGATCTTTCCCCGCATGGCTCTGTCGCTCGATTTCGGTGGAGCGTGGATCCTGCCCCGCCTCGTCGGCCTGCATCGAGCCAAGGAACTGGCCTTCTTCGGCGACATTCTCAGCGCTGACGAGGCGAAAGAGATGGGTCTGGTGAATCGGGTGGTCCCCCACGACGAGTTGGATGTCACAGTCGACGCGTGGGCCAATCGTCTCGCCGCTGGGCCACCATTGGCGCTGACCCAAAGTAAATCGATGTTGAACAAATCGATGGGGCTCTCGATGGAGGAAGCACTCGATGTGGAAGGCACTGCCCAGGCGATCAACCTCAGCACCCGTGACAATCGGGAAGCCGCCCGCGCCTTCTTTGAGAAACGAGAAGCGGCGTTTGAGGGTCGTTAGCTTCGGTCTTGGGTTGCTGGTTCTGTTCGCCACCGCCTGCACGCCCGGAGCTGCGGTCGAAGCTCCGGCTGACGAACCAGAACTGGTGCTTGGACAACTGATCTACACCAACAACTGCGCCAGCTGCCATCGTCCCGATGGCCGCGGTGGTCGCGGCGTCCAACTCAACGAGGGCAAGGTGATCGAGAACTTCGCCAACCCCGCCGACCAGCTGGCGCTGATTGCGAACGGTCGTGGACAGATGCCGGCCTACTCGGCTCGTCTCACCGCCGAACAACTCGACGCCGTCGTTCGTTACACCCGCGAGGTCCTGAATACCGCCGCCGCTGGCGAGTGATCGGATGGACACACACCCATGGACGGGTGCCGGTCCATCCGGAGGGGCTAGAAGGCGTTCTTGTAGGGCTTGATCCGGTTCTGGGCATCGACGTCGATCACGTCGAACCGAAGACGACTGGAACGACGGCCTGATGCTCGTAGCCACTGGAGCGCTAGACCGCGGATGCGGCGTTGTTTGGCCGGTGTCACCGCCTCGGCTCCGGTGCCGAAACGCGTCGATGTGCGGGTCTTGACCTCGACAAAGACGATCTCGCCGCCTCGTTCGCAGATCAGGTCGAGTTCACCTTCTTTGACGCGCCAATTGCGGTCGAGAACCTGATAGCCGTGCGATCGATAGAAACGAGCTGCTGCGTCTTCGCCCGAGCGTCCAAGCCGCTGGCGTTTCGCCGTCACAAATCGTTGGAGGGCAGTTCTTCCACGGTGATACCTCGCGTGCTGGCAACCGTCACATTGGCAAGGAATCGACTCTTGCGATACATGTCCCACACCCAGCAGTCGCTGAGTTTGTACTCGATGAAACTGTCGGTGGGGGACGAAATCCGTTCGACAGAGTTTGCGAGGTAGAAACGCCGTTCGGTTTCAACCACGTACGAGAACATCGAAATGACGTCTCGATATTCGGTGTACAGCGCGAGTTCGATCTCGGATTCGTATCGCTCGAGATCTTCACTGCTCATGATGTGGACCGCCAGGTCCGGGGATCAGTTGTCGCGCTTCTCTTTGATCTTGGCGGCCTTACCGACACGATCACGGAGGTAGTACAGCTTGGCCCGACGGACATCGCCCCGGGCGACGACCTCGATCTTTTCGATGATGGGCGAGTGGGCGGGGAACGTCCTCTCGACGCCTACGCCAAAGCTCAGCTTGCGAACGGTGAAGGACTCACGGATGCCATCGCCTCGCATGGCGATAACAGCGCCCTGGAACACCTGGGTACGGGTCCGGTTTCCTTCGATCACCTGAACGTGAACCTTGACGGTGTCGCCAGGGTTGATCTGGGGGTGGTCGTCGCGGAGCTGTTCCTGCTCGATTTTCTGCATCAAGTTCATTGCGGTGTCCTCACGTTCAGCAGGTGAAGGCTAGCGCCCCAGCGAAACGTTTCCGCACACGAATAGCGCCTGAAATACGCTCGGCAGGCTATCGGTTGAGACAAGCTGTGACCGTGAAGCGCTCTGCCCTCATCATCGTCCTAACGCTCCTAGCGGCAGCGTGCGGCGGTGGATCCGAGACCGCCGCCATCGACACGTGGGACGATGCGGTGAATGCGGCGGAGGGCCAGACCGTCCAACTGTGGATGTGGGGCGGTGATTCCGTTCTCAACGACTACATCAATACCGAGGTCACAGCGGCCGCTGCGGCGCAAGGCGTCACTCTGGAGCAACGCCGGGTCGACAGCACCACCGCCGCAATCGATCAGATCGTTTCCGAGGCTGAAGCCGGCGTTGAGGACGGTTCGGTCGACCTCGTTTGGGTCAACGGATCCAACTTCGCTCAGGTCAAGGAGGCGGGACTGTGGCGATCCGACTGGGTCTCGTTGCTTCCGAACGCCGTCAACCTGGACTCCGACGACCCGACGCTGTTCAACGACTTCACCGTCCCCACCGATGGCCAGGAGGCTCCATGGAGTCGGGCCGCCTTCACCTTCGCCTACAACACCGATGCGATCGAGGCTCCGCCCGCCTCGTTCACCGAACTGGCCGCGTGGGTCGCTCGGAATCCCGGCCGCTTCACCTACCCCGCTCCCCCGGACTTCACCGGGTCGGCATTCGTCCGCCAGGCCGTCCAGGCCCTTGGAGAGGACGACGCATTCGCCCTTCTCGAAGAGATCCGTCCGAACCTTTGGTCCGAGGGAAGCACGTTCCCCAAGGACGAGGGCGAGCTCAACCAGCTGTTTGGCAACGGCGAGGTTGACATGGCGATGAGCTACAACCCCAACTTCGTCGAGGTCAACGTGCGGCAGGGCGTGTTCCCCGAGGCGGCCCGGCCCTTCGTCTTAGGTGATGGCACGCTCCAGAATGTCAGCTTCCTGGCCATGCCAGCCAACGCCGGATCCGCCGCCGGAGCGATGGTGGTCATGAACGAACTTCTCAGCGTCGAACTGCAGTCGGTCAAGCTGTCGAAGGTGGGTGTCCCGGCGGTCGTCGATGTGCCTGCCGGCGCCGGCACCGAGTACCAGCTCACCGACTTCGGTGTTCCGCTGGAGGAACTTCCGTCGGACCGGGTGACCGCGATCGACGAGCGCTGGAGAACCCAGTTTCTGAGCTAGACGCCACCGGTCTCCGATGCACCGACCTCTCGGTGTCCTTCGGATCGACGGTCGTGCTGGACCGTGCGACGATCGCAGTCGAACGGGGCGGCCTGACCGCAGTGATCGGCGCATCGGGTTCAGGGAAATCGACGTTGCTACGGGCCATCGCTGGATTCGCCGACCTCACGTTGGGGCGCGTGGTGCTCGATGGAGACGACCTAACCGCGACAGCCCCGGAAGCGAGACCAATCGCTTCGTTGTTTCAGACCGCTCGACTGTTTCCGGCATTGAACGTCCGTAGCAATGTGTCGTTCGGCCTTCGGGTCCGCGGCGCATCGAAAGAGGAGCAGGACCTGGTGGCCGACGGACTGCTGGCTCGCGTGGGCCTACCGGACTTCGGAAACGCAACGGTTGACAACCTGTCCGGCGGCGAGCAGCAGCGGGTCGCTCTGGCCCGAGCGCTGGCGTTTACGCCTCGTCTGATTCTCATGGACGAACCCTTTAGCGCGGTCGACACGCCCCGCCGCCGGGAGCTCCGTTCGTTGGTCGCCGAGTTGTTGGAGGAGCACCAGATGACCTCGCTGCTGGTCACCCACGACATCGCTGATGCGAAGTCGTTGGCCGACCGGATCGCCGTCATCGCCGACGGCCGGGTGTTGCAGGAGGGCCCGCTGGACGAGGTTTTGTCGAACCCCTCCACGCCGGTCGTAGCCGACCTCATCCGCCAATGACCGCGCCATCGCCGGTGGGGTTGAGCCGGTCAGGCCCCCAACTTCGCCCGCACAAACAGAATCCGCTGGATCACGGTCACCCCCACGACGGCTGCCCAGATCCACAGGATTTCGACCGCCCAGCCGGGAAAGGCCAGAAGGATGATGTACGCCACGATGGTCTCGGACCCCTCTGCAAGACCGGCCGGAAACACAAGGCTACGCCCGTCGCCCTCGTGGGCTCGTTTGGTGGCGAGGCTCGACCACGCAAGGAACGCCGCTCCGTTCAGGTAGTAGGCGACGAAGGTGATCAGGGCCGCCACCCGAGCCTCCGGAATCGCTATGCCGACCGCGGCCACCACGCCGCCGTAGATTGCGAAGTCGGCGATGATGTCGAGGAATCCACCAAGGTCGGTCGGCCCTATATCGCCGTTTCGTGCCACCGCGCCATCGAGACCGTCGGCAATCCTATTGAGCAACCAAAGGGCCAATCCCAGCCACCAGCGTTCGTAGGCGATGGCGACGCACGCGGCCAAGCCCAGCACGAAACCGATACCGGTGAGAGCGGTGGGCGTGATCCCGGCTGCAGCGATTCGTCGCCCGACGACGGCGAGGGGTTGGTCTAGATGTCGTCGAAACGACGAGTCAAGCAACGCATGCCTCCCTGGATTGGCGCAGTTCCCGCCGTCCTGCTGGTCGGCGGCCTGAGCTTAGTTTCCCTGTGGGGACTGATCGGGCGATCGTTTCGACCCGGCCTCCTCGTCGGCGCTCCGCTCGGCCTCGACGCCTGGCGCTCGGTGATGTCGGATGGCTCGTTTTGGGCTGCGGTGGGATTCACGTTACGAACGGCGCTGGTCGCGACCGCACTCTCGGTGGCGCTGTCGATTCCGTTGGGGCGGGCGCTGCAACGAGGCACACCGGCGCTGCGATCCATGATGGGTCTTCAGATCCCCGTACCTCATCTGGTGGTCGGCGCACTGGCTATCGCCTGGATCGGACCGGCCGGTCTGGTCGACCGCCTGGTTGGAGTCGAGGGTCTGATCGGCAGTCGATTCGGCTGGGGGGTGGTGTTGGTGTACGTGGTCAAGGAGGTCCCATTCCTCACGATCCTGGTTGCCACGGCCCTCGACCCCGCCACCTCGGACCTCGAAGAGGCCGTTCGGGGACTTGGCGGCAATCGATGGGATCGCTGGCGGACCGTCATCCTTCCCTCGATCGCCCAACCGCTCACCGTTGGAACCGTGATCGTCGCCGCCTTCGTTGTGGGGGCCACGGAGGTTCCACTGGCGGTGGGGCCGCTGTCGCCCGACGCCATGACTACCTATGGACTCACCCTGGGCCGACTCCGAGGTCCTATCGCCCGAGCCGACGAAGCCGTCGCACTCGTGAGCACGACCGTCGTTGTCGCAGCGATCGCCTCCGTTGGATTCGTGTTGCTCGGAAGGTTCCGACGTGTCCGATAGCTCCCAACAGAGAAGCGGAGTTTCGGCCGGAACGGTGAGTGCCTGGTTGATCGCCGTGCTGTTCAGCGTGCCGCTCTTGATCCTGCCGGTTCAGGCGATCGCAGACGAGTGGCGCGCACCGTCCGTCGCCCCTCAGCGATGGGGGCTGCGAGGCCTCGATGCAGTAGTGACGGACCCGCTCGTGCCTCGCGCCCTCCTCAACTC
Organism: uncultured Acidimicrobiales bacterium; assembly: GCA_937958015.1. GTDB lineage: Bacteria > Actinomycetota > Acidimicrobiia > Acidimicrobiales > SZUA-35 > JABDIY01. The sequence goes on from CALGOA010000107.1 coordinate 12,230, forward strand.
GTTTCTGATCGCTGGGGCCGCCGTGATCATCTCGCTGCCGATCACATGGTGGGCGGCCCGTTCGCTCAGTTCACCCACGGTCCGCGGATCGATGCGGGTAAAGATCGGCATCGCCATCCTGCTTCCACTGCTGCTGCCTCCGCTTGCGGTCGGCCAGGGTCTGCGTCACGCTTTTCTGTCGGCCGGACTGGGATTCTCGCTGGCTGGGATCGTCCTCTCCCATCTCGTGTTTGTGATCCCCTACATGCTCGTGGTTCTGCTGCCTTCGTTCACTGAGGAACTGTTTCAACGCGAGGAAGCGGCAATCGGTCTTGGCGCAGGGGTCTGGTGGCGTTGGCGCCTGATCACCCTCCCTTCGGTCCGCCCGAACCTTCAGGTTGCGGGTGCGTTGGGTTTCGTCGTGTCCTGGTCGCAGTACGGGACAACCCTCGGAGTTGGCGGCGGCATCCCCACACTGCCACTTGTCCTGTTGCCGTTCCTCAGAAGCGATCCGCAGGTCTCGGCGGTGCTCAGTTTGATCTTCGTGGCGCCTGCGATGCTCGCCATCGGCTTGAGCGTTCGAGCAAATCGACGCTGATCAGCCGGACGCGACAGGCAGGGTCAGGTTAGATCGACGCGGGCCCGAAGCCGGTTTGCAACGACGGCACTGGCGAGGAATGCGACAACGGCGGTTCCCAATGCGGCCGCAAAGGCCGGGCTCATCGGATTGTCCGCCCGGTCGGCCAATACCGCCACGATGAATGTGCCGGGGATCATCCCGATCACGGTGCCGATCGCATAGGACCCGAACCGAAGACCGGTCAGTCCCGCCGCGTAGTTCAGTGCGTTGAAGGGAACGATCGGGAGCAGGCGCAAGACGATGACCGCCAGCAGACCCCGCTCCTCCAGCAATCGATCCACAGCTGGTGCGCGGTTCGCCGTAAGCGCCAAGGCACCCTCTCGACCGATCCGACGGGCGATCACGAATGCCAGGCACGCTCCGATCGACGCACCGGTCAGTGCGGTGGCGAAACCCAGCCATGCGCCGAAGATCGCACCCGCGGCGACCGTGCCCAGCGATCCGGGCATCATCAGCACGACCAGCACCACATACAACGCAACGAAGGCCACCGGTCCCCAGGCCGAGTCAGCGGCACTATCGAGCCAGTCCCCCATGGCGTCCGCTCCGTAGAGCGCAACCATCACTGCGGCGGCCGCCAGAACCGCAAGAAAGATCCCCAGCCGGATGACGGCCAGACGCTTACCCACTAGTGGGGGCTTTACTGAGAGCGCAGGCTCGGAATCCGCAGGGCATGGGAAGATCATGCCGCACGGAGTGGTTAGCTGTGGCAATGGCTTCGATGATGACAAGACTGCGTAACTTCGAGGCCTCCTCGCGCCCGGTCGATCCCGAGACCGCAAGGGCGCTGAAAGAACGTTGGGACGCAATGCCAGCCCGGTCGCAGGTGCCCGGCCAATTGATCGGCCGCAAGTCGGCCGGCTGCGAGGCCACCCATGGCGTATTTCCCAAATGCAACTTCAGCTGCAAACCGTGTTATCACAGCGCTGACGCCAACAAGGTGCGTATCGATGGCCCCCACACCCTCACCGAGATCGACCGACAGATGGCGTATCTACGAAAGCGACGGGGCAACGGTCAGTTCGCCCAGTTGATCGGTGGTGAAGTCTCGTTGTTGGAAGCTCGTGACCACGGCGATGCGATAGCGGTCATGCGCAGCCACGGACGTATGCCGATGAGCTTCACCCACGGCGACTTCGATTACGAGTACCTCCGGGCCGTGATGACCGACGATAACGACAAACCACGGTTTCCGTGGGTCTCGTTCGCCTGCCACATCGACACCACGATGGTCGGCCGAACCGGCATCAAGAAGCCCCAGAGCGAGGCCGAACTCAACGACTACCGGGCCCGCTTCTGCGAGATGTTCGACCGATTGAAGGACGAGTACGACATCTCGTCCTACCTGGCGCACAACATGACGGTCACGCCGGAGAACCTCGACTCGATCGCCGAGGTGATCAAAGCCAGCCACGGGCAGGGCTGGCGGATGTTCAGCTTTCAGCCCGCGGCGTACATCGGAAACGAGAGTCGCTGGAGCGAAGGCTTCCGAGAACTCACATCGGACACCGTGTGGAACGAAGTCGAACGGGGCGCGGGAACGACGCTCAGCTACGGCGCAATGCAGTTCGGCGACACTCGCTGCAATCGGGTCACCTGGGGGGCGTACGTGAATGACCGCTACACCCAATTGCTGGACGACACCGATCCTCGGGATCATCGGGCAGTCGACGACTTCATGACCGCGTTCCCGGGCAACTTCGCGCACCGCAAACCGCTGGAAACCGTGGTGCGCGTCGCTCGATCGCTGGCGTCACATCCACGGGTTGTGCCATCCACCCTCGGCCTGTTCGGTCGCTTCGCACAACGAAGCGGTGGGTTGGTGCAGGACTGGCGCACCCTCCAGCCGGTTACGTTCGTGATGCATCAGTTCATCGACGCTGACGACACGGCGGCCGGCTGGGAACACATCAAGGCCGGAACCCGTGCCACCGAACCCAACATCCTTGAGGCGCAGGAACGACTGGAGGCATGCGCCTACAGCATGGGCCACCCCGACACCGACGAACTCGTGCCGGCCTGTGTTCAACACGGGGTTCTGGATCCACACGAGAACCTGGAACTGGCCCAGCTACTGCCGCTTCCCACCCGACGAGCCTGCGCCGCTACGTAGGCGGAACGATTCCGCCGGCCACCTAGACACTGCGGCCCACGGCAACGAGGGCGAGCGCCCCAGCCGACAGGGCCCGGTCACGCTCGGGATGAGGTAACGAGTGGCGGTCGTCCGCAGGATGACGTGACGTCGTTCGGCCCATCCGCCGATCGAACGAAGGTCAGTGGGCAAGATTCCTCTAAGTAGTTCCTTTTCGTTTATTTACTCTTATCGCATGACGTTGACCGGGATGGACACCGACAGGACCGAGCGAGCACTCGGCGTGCTTCGGTCCCAAGCCCTCGACCTGGACACCATCGGACAGCGCGTCCGCACCGCCCTTTTTGCGTCTGATCTCTCCTCGCCCACAGTCAGCCGGTTGACGGATCGATCGGACCGATTCGGCCGGGTAGCCGACGAGTTGGGGATTCGGGTCGACATCATTCGACAGTTCGAAATCGATCCCGGGAGCGTGCCACTCGAACTCGCTGAGGCGGCCGGTGTTCAGGGACTCGAGTCGATCGACACGATCGCCGAGCTGAACTGGAAGATCGACAACTGGTCCGGGACCGACAACGACCCGATATTCGACGCCCTGGTTCGCGAACGATCCCGTCTGATCGAGGACCGTTTTGACACTGACGGCTCGGCGATCGACCCTTTGGTCGCTGCGGTTGCAGAGGCGAACAACCTTTCCTACGAAGAAGCCGACCTCGCTGTCATCGCATTCCGGATCGACGAGCTGACCACCGAAATGCAGGCGGTCAATAATCCGTGGAGCACCGACCAGTGGCGCCGACTTGACGCTGAACGGGACGTCCTGCTGGCTCGGCTTCTTGCCGACGATCAGGCGGTCGCAGACAACGTCGCATCTGCGCTGAACGACAGAATCGATCTGTTCGATGCCGTCGGCCCGGCCGTTCAGGCCGTGTACGGCGAGTCGTCCATCGCCGAGCTGCAGGAGGCCATGGGGCGTCACGGCGCTGACGGCTCGTTCGGCGTCGCCCTTTTCGACCTCGCCGATCTGCACTCCGAAGCGGTGGAGGCTTTCACCGGCGTTCCTAGCGAGGAGGTGAACCCGATGATCGCCGCCCTCGCTCAGTCCGACGGGCTCGCCTACAACGCGCTTGTCGATCAGTTCAACGACGCCATCGACCGCGGTGATGTTGAGGGTGAAACCGTTTCGTACATCGAGATCAACGGCACGATTCCCAACGACGCGACCCTGGTATGGAATCTGAGTCAGCGCCAGTTGTTCGAAGAGATCGAGACCTCCCGACAGGGCGACCGGTCGCAATTCGACGGAAAGATGTCTGCAGCAGACCTGAGGACGATCGTCGACAATCCCGCCGACTTCTCCGACGGCGCTGTCGCTGCGGCACAGATGCTGCTGGCCGACGACGAGTTGCGGGGTCGGATCGACACTGCGGGATCTCGACAGTTTCTCGACGGCCTCGCGAACGGGACCCATTCGTTCGAAGGGACCGATGGGATCATCTCGTTCGCCGACGTGGAGCAGCACATCACCAACTCGCTGATCTACGACCTTCTTTCTCCAGAGGCCGACGCGATCGATCTGGACGGTGATGGTTCGATCACCGAGTCCGAGTTTCAGGCCCGGCTGGCTGCGGTTGATCCGGACGGATCGGTCGCCGCCGCGATCGAGTATGCGCTGAGCGACGAGGCGTTCTCGGACCGGGACCAGCGATCAACCTGGCAGAAGATCGGCGACGGCGTTTCCACGATCAACAGCCTGAATCCGATGAACCCGGCGTTTCATCATCGACTCCTGACCGATCCCGGCGGGTTGGCCGGCGACTACGGATCCTTCGCCACCGGGCTGCTGTGGGAGTTCCCGAAGGGGCTGGCGGTGCTGGCGTACGACTTCAGTTCGCTGGTTCCTGGATCGCCGGCGTACCTGATCGAAACTCACACGAACATCGGTGGTGAAGAGCATCGTGGGGTTGCGATGCTGACCGGCCTGGCCGAGGTAGCCGATGTGGGACTGACGCTGGTGCCGGGCACACCGCAGTTCTTTGAGGAGCTCGAACGGGTCCGCCTGTCGGGGCGGAGGTCGGATCACGCGGGAATCGGACTGGTCACGACGGTGGCCGACTGGGAGACGTTCGTCGACGATCCGGCGCGCTGGTTCGGAACGATCACCGGCGACGTGATGCTCACCGCCGCGACCGGCGGCTATGGAGGCCTGGCGACCCGGAGCGCGACCGGACTACGAGCTGGCACGCTGGTGGTCGACAAACTGCAGGACGTCCGCCACCTTCGAAACTGGGCCGGCACCCGCCTGGACCTGGCTCGATCGAACGCAAGAACACAAGCGGCGTATCTACGCAGCTGGGCCACGAGCCCGAGCGGTCTGCGCCTCCCAACAGCCGCAGACCTCGACCGCCTCGCCGACGCCATCTTCGGCACCCCCCAACTCGCCGGCGTCCCCGGCAGCTATCGCGGCTTGGATCTTTCTCAGGACGTCACCGACTTTCAATCCCCAACCATTCTGCAGATGTCGTCGACGAACATCCCCGGGCCACCTCCGGGATGGAAGCTTGACAGCATCTCCCAAGGCCACGGGTGGGACAAGCATGGAGACCTCGAGATGGGTCTAACCGACGTAGACGAGTACCGAAGCCTGATCGACGACACCATTGAGAACGCCACCAATGGCGGGGTCCGAGAAGACGGGACCAACTGGTGGTACAACGAAGAAACTCAGTTTGTCGTCTACGAGAACCCGACTCCCAACAGCTTCGGCGACTACGGAACTGCATACGAAATCACATTTCCCAACCAGAAACTGCCAGATGGAACAGTCATCAACCCCGAATAGCGTCGAGCTGGATCTCA
>CALGOA010000108.1 GCA_937958015.1 uncultured Acidimicrobiales bacterium
CCCGCGTCGTGCGCGAGCCTAGAAAGTTGCTGGGCGAGATGGGCCTCGACGTGGCACCCGAAAAGGACATCACCGTATGGGACTCCAGTGCGGAGAACCGCTACTTCGTCCTTCCGCAACGTCCAGCGGGAACTGAAGACCTCGACGAGGAGCAGTTGGCGGCAATTGTGACGCGAGAGGCGATGGTTGGCGTTGCGGTGGTGCAGGCATGAGCGAATCCACCGCTGTGCTGGACGGGCTGGGAACCGACGGGCCCGCAGCGCCCCCTCGATCCAACGGCGAACTGATCTTCGCTGAGCCGTGGGAGAGTCGAGCGTTCGGAATGATGCTCTCACTCAACGAAGGTGGGCTCTTCACTCTGGACGACTTCCAGCGGGAGCTCATCGTCGCCGTCGGTGAGTGGGAGGCATTGGGTCATCCCAGCGAGGACTACCGCTACTACGAGTGCTGGCTGGTGGCGCTGGAGCGATTGGTCGCTTCTCAAACCCCTATCGAACGCTCTGATCTCAACCGACGGGCCGAAGAATTCATGGCCCGACCAGCCGGTCATGATCACGATCACGATCACGATCACGATCATGATCACGATCATCACCACCACTAACTAGGGCGGACCCGCGCGATTCGCAGCCTCAGGATCGTCACGCCCTCGCCGTTTACTATACGAGATGCACATTGGAAGATGAGATAGATGTTCGCAATCAAGACTCGCAGGAGAACTCCACAGTGAAGGTCGTCGTCATTGGAGGGGGAGCGGCCGGACTCGGGGCCGCAGGAGCTGCCCAAGGCGCGAGCCCAGACGCCGAAATTGTCGTGTACACAGAATTCGAGGACGTCGCATACAGCCCATGCGGGATTCCCTTTGTGCATGGGAAGGACATCGACTCGTTCGATCGGCTCTTCCTCGCCACCAAAGAGCAGTACGTCCAGTCCGGCATTGACGTCCACTACGAGACAACGGTCGAAGCGATCGATCCAACGGCCAAGACGATCACCGTCGCCGGCGAGGGTGTCGTGTCTTACGACAAACTGATCATCGCCACCGGTTGGCTCTACGGAGATCCGGGCGTTCCGGGTTCTGACCTCGGTGGTCTGTACCGGGTGAAGGACATTCGCCGGGCGATGGAGTGGGACAAGGTTCTCGACAGCACCAAGTCTGCCGTGATCGTGGAGTCGGGTTTCATCGCAATGGAGATGACGACCGCCCTTCGCCACCGGGACATCGACGTAACCCTGGTCGATCCGGGCGCGTGGCCGATGTCCGATGTTGCGGATCCTGAGATTGTCGAACCCGTTCGAAAGAGCTGGGAGGACCTTGGCGTCGACATGCAATGGGGCAACAAGGTCACCGCCTTCCGCGGTGCCGACACTCTGACCCACGTCGAGACCGATCAGGGCGACGTGCAAGCCGACCTTGCGATCATTGGAACCCACAAGGTCCCGAACAACCCGCTTGCCAAAGCCGCGGGGATAAAGCTCGGATCGACCGGCGGCATCATCGTGAATGCTCGCATGGAGACGTCGATCGTGGACATCTACGCCGCTGGCGACTGTGCTGAGATTCCCCACGGAGTTTCAAACGTTCCATTGCAGGGACTCTCGGGCAGCCATGCCTACGCACAGGGGAAAACCGCTGGCGTGAGTGCGGGAGGCGGAGATCGCGAGTACCGGCCGGTCTACGTGCCATGGGGCATGTTGGCCGGCGAGTGGATGCTGGGTGGCGTCTCATTTGGTGAGACCACCGCCACAGCGTTGGGCCTGAACTTCGTTACCGGCATCGCGAACGGTATTACGCGAGCCCGGTACTACCCGGGCGTGAAACCGATCACGGTAAAGCTTCTGGCCGATCCCGAGTCACGCCGATTGATCGGCGCTCAGATGGTGGGCGGCGAGGGCATCAAGGAACGGGCTGACTTCCTTTCGATGATGACCCGAACCGGCATCACGGTTGACGAGATCGCCAATATGGAAAACGTCTATTCGCCTGCCATCGGAGCGCTCAACGAACCGATCGCGGTAGCGGCTCAGAATCTGCTGAAGGAGCTCTAGATGAGTTCCTTTCCGCAGTGGCTTCGCTCAAACTCTGAGCACTACCTGCTTCAGGACACCCAGGCTCGAATGGCCAAGAAGGCCGGACTGGCCGGGCCCCGATCGCCGAAGACGCTGAAGGACCGTTTCTTTCGTCAGGTCTTTGCACCCGTGTACCGCCTCCTTCCGTGGGGTATTCGCAAACGCACAATTCAGGCGCTGCCAGGAAGTCATCGTCAGGACTGGCCCGAGCCGGACTACAGCAAACGCAAACCCGCCATCTAGTCGGAATGCGCTCATAGGAACTCCCAAACAAACCAGCTAACAAGGAGCTGAAAATGCCAAAGACAGTAACTATCGATCCTCCCAAGGAAGGCGACATCCTCTTCAACGTTGAGGAGAAGGTCTTCCCCGATCATCAGGCCGAGCCCGGTGACAAGGCGTACGTCTTCATGCACACGGTTCCCTTCGAGGGGTCGGTCGGCCTCGTGAACATGCTCACGGCCACGCGCCTTCAGCGCAAAGGGTTCGATCTCACGTTCGTGCTGTACGGCCCCGGTGTGCTCATGGCCAGCGCTTCCCGTGGTTACCCCTCGGTCGGCAATGACGCCTTCCCGGGCAACCTCGGCTTCAATCGTCAGCTACAGACACTCATGGACGAAGGCGCAACCGTCTATGCGTGCCGCTTTGCCATGGGTGCGTTGTACGGAATGCGAGAGGACGATGTCATGCCCGGCGTGCAGCCATTCAACCCACTCGACGTTCTCGACGCAACCATCCAGGCCTGGCGCGACAAGGCGCTGGTGATTACCACCTGGACCGTCTAGTTGCGGTGGTTCCGTCGGCTGGCTCGGTGCTGCGGCTCCCGGGCCGGCTTGGCGGTTGCCAATCGAAAAGATCGCCCCTGCTGGAGCGCGTTTTGAGCGCTGTGTCGCAGCCTGCGCAGGTGCCGAATTCGGCAGAAATTCAGACGACTCCTAACCGAGAGCACTGCCGCCCGTCACCCGCAAAAGGCCTAGTCAGGCAGCCGTTCTGCCCATGAAAGACGGCTAGTGACGGGCCGATACATAGAGCATGTCCGTAGTCGGTCCAACCCAGGGTGCAACGCCTGGACTTGCCGACCGCTGGCACAGCAGACCGATTCTCGCACAGTGCCTTCGAGCGCTCATCTTTGCCCTCCCGTTCGTGGTCAGCGCTGCGGTTGCGACCCTTGTCGCGGCCATCGCCCCGCCGATCGACTCCAATCGGGTACTCATCGGCTGGTGGGCGGTGCTGCTGATCGTGGCGTTGAGCACGTTGGTGCTCCTGGATCGTTTCATGCGTCAGTTCATTCCGCTGGTTGCACTCCTGAGGCTCAGCCTGATCTTCCCTGATCAGGCTCCCAACCGATTCAGCGTCGCACTTCGCTCCAGGACCACCCGCAGTGTCGCTCGCCGCCTTGAAGAGATGCGAGTCGTCGGGGCCGACCTGATGGATCGCGATTCGAGTTATGCCGTTCAGATGCTCGAGCTCGTTGCGATGTTGGGTGTCCACGACCGGCTCACCCGCGGCCATAGCGAACGGGTCCGGGCCTATACCGACCTGATCATGGAAGAGATGGGTCTCTCCACCGAAGACGCCGATCGGCTTCGTTGGGCCGCACTGCTCCACGATGTTGGAAAGCTGGTCGTTCCCGCCGAGATCCTCAACAAGGCGGCGATGCCGGACACGGTCGACTGGGAAATTCTCAAAGGGCACGCTGCTGAAGGCCAGCGGATTGTTGAACCGATCGCCGCATGGCTCGGGGACTGGGTCCGCACGGTCGGAGAACATCACGAACGTTGGGATGGCAACGGGTACCCCAACGGTCTCGCTGGTAACGACATACATCTGGGAGCCCGTATCGTCGCCGTCGCCGACACTTTCGACGTGATCACATCGGCTCGGTCCTACAAGAAACCCATCCCGATGGCGGACGCTCGAGCGGAGATCGTGCGCAATGCCGGCACGCAGTTCGATCCTCAGGTCGTTCGGGCATTCCTCTCTATCGGCATCGGTCCCTTGCGCTTCGTCGCCGGACCCGTCGCCTGGTTGTCGTCGCTCTTCGCACTGTCACCGGCCCCCGTTGGCGGAGCCGGGACCGTTGCGGCTGCGGCATTCACCGTGGCCTCCGTTGGCGGGTTGGCCATTCCCACAGAGCTGCTCACCGTCCAACGACCGACCGAGCTGGGCTACAACGCCGCCGCCGCATCGACGATCGAAGATGAAGGCACTGTCACGACCGTCTTCGTAGATGAGTCCGACGGCGCCGAGCCCGCTGGACAGGCCACCCCACCAACGATCCAGGTGAATCGACCGCTCAACAACGACGCCGGTCCGACCATGACCAGCTCGGCATCCGTTTCGTCCACGACCGCGGCCCCGGGATCCAATGCACCGATCGGTTCGATCCCCGTGGCCACGGTGCCAACGACCACCGTGCCGGCTCCCACGACAACATCGAGCTCGGTGGCTTCGACCACCACAACGACCGTCGTGGCGTCGACACTGCCTCCACCGCTTCAGCTGGCCTCGGCTCGATTTACGACGCCAGCGGTCAGCGATGACGGAGATGCGATCGGAGCGCTGGCTGTCAACGATCCTGCTGCCTCGATCCAATGGACTGCGCAGGGCTCGACCGTTCCCTTCGCCGTAACCGACTCAGGGGCGATCGTCCTCAGCGATGCCGACGCCCTCCTCGAACTCGACATGTACGGGTCCTCTATGACGCTTGATGTGGTGGGTGCTGCCGACGATGGTCGAACCGTGTACGGCGCCGTTCAGATCGATGTCGAGGCGCTGAGCTCCTCGAACAGCGGACTGATCATCAGCGAGTTCGCCCCCTCATCAGCAGCAAGTTCGAATGCGTTCGTCGAAGTGCTCAACTCGTCGAATGAAGCCCGACTGGTCTCACGGGTCCAACTGTCTACCCGGGGATACCAGAACGTCGACGATCGATTCGATCAGCCCTTCGTACTGCTGCCGGGCGAGGTCTTCTTGATCAGCACTGGCACGGGACCCAGCGGGGTGCGGACGCTCACGCTTCCCGACACCAGTCGCCTGCGCTGGGAGTCCAACAGTTCCGAGATAGCGGTGCGCCTCTCGATCTCGGCCGACCCGGCCGCCGACCTCTCCGACCCCGCCAATTGGGTCGACTCCTTTGCCACCGATTCAACCGACGAGTCGGTCGCCGATGGATTTGGTGAAGGTGATCTGGCGTCCTCGCCGCCGTCTGCCTCGGTGTCGTTCCATCGGTTGGGAGCCGGAGGAATCTGCCAAGACACCAACAACAACCGAAGTGACTTCCAGATGTCCATTGCAGGGTTCGGCCAGCCGGCGAGCCCGGGAGTGCCCGGCTGCGCACCTCGAACCACCGTCACCCAGGTAGCAGCGACCAACGTTGTGATCAGCGAGATCAACACCCGGGGCGAAGGTGAACACACCGAGTTCATCGAGCTGCTGAATCCGACCGCAACTGCAATTTCGCTGACCGGTTGGACGCTGAGCAGTGTGGACAATAACGGGATTGCCGCCTTCAGCATCTCTCTGGACTCGTTGGGAACCATCGCTCCGGGTCAACGACTTCTGATCGTTGACCGCTACTGGGCCACACCGGTAACCACCCCCGGCTACGACGACACCGGAACGCATGACCTGCGGATGGTCGTCGGCAACGACATCCGGCGCGGTACGTTCACGTTGACAACATCGGGCGGGTCCATCGCCGATCAGGTAGCTGTCGGTGTTGGTGGCGCCCTGCCCGCCGACTCTCACGGCACCTCGAGTTGGGTGAGGCGATACGACGGCTACCACAACACGGGCAACCTGAGGAACGACTTCGTCTACGTGGCCGTCGGTGACCCCTCGGGCTCGTCGCTGGGATAGGCCCCTTGGCGGTTCAGCCGTCTACGTGCTGATACAGGAAACGACTGACGGTGTCGACCAGAACCTTGGGACACTGGTGATGGAGCAGGTGTCCAGCATCGGGTAGTAACGTCGCGGTTGCGTTGTTGCCGATCGACTCGGCGGTCACGGTGGCATGTTCGCTGCTCGCGAACTCATCGGAGTCACCCTGCAGCACGAGGGTCGGGCACGACATCTGGTGCAGGTCCGAGCGAATGTCCCATCGGAGAAACTCATCGCTGGTCCAGGCCAGCGACCATGCATCGAACAGCGCCCCCGCCGATTCGTGGAATCGGGCGAGGGAGTTCACGATCTGGTCCCTGTTGCTTCGCATCCGCGCGATCTCGGCCGCCGTGATCGCTTCCACCCAGCTGTGGGCTGCCAACAGGACGGTCGGCGCTCGAGTCTGAGAGGTGATTGCTCGGATGGCAGCGATCGAGCCTCCGTCGGAATGGCCAACAACGATCGGGTCCTGAACACCGACCTCTTCAATCACTCGGCCCAGGACCACCGCTTCATCGTGGAGCCAC
>CALGOA010000109.1 GCA_937958015.1 uncultured Acidimicrobiales bacterium
TAGTCGACGCTGACGACGGTGCATCCTGTCGACGCGCACAACTCACGACACGGCATGTCGCCGGTGTCGAGGTCACCCAGAACCCAGCCACCGCCATGGAACCACAGCAGGACCGGTGCCGCGTTCCCAACCCGGTTGCGATACAACCGAATCCCAACGTCACCGTCGGGTCCGGGAAAGGTGGTGTCGACCACCTCTGCGACTTCAACGCTGACCGGCGGCGTTCGGATCGATCGAAAGTGCAGACGAAGATCCTCGATCGTGGCGGTGTCCACCGCCGGGCCGGCGGTGGCGGCGTCGTCGAGATAGGCCCGCAGGTCCGGATCGATATCGACGCTCCGTGGTACCGGTGTCGTGAGCTCATCATCCATTCGATCACACTAATCATCCGGCCCGATCTGGAACACTTGACCGGCAAACGCGGTTGGAGCTGGCATGAGTGATGACACGACCTACGACATCGAGTTCTTCTGGGACCCCGTCTGCCCCTTCGCCTGGGTGACCTCGCGCTGGATTCACAAGGTCCAGGCCCAACGGGACTACTCGGTCAATTGGCGGTTCATCTCACTACGGCTTCTCAACGCTCACATCGACTACGACAGCCATTTCCCGCCCGAGTACGAACAGGGGCACACCGCCGGGCTCCGCATGCTGCGGGTTGCGGCAGCGATTCGACGGGATCACGGCAACGAGGCCATGGAAGCCCTGTACGACGCCTTTGGCGCGAGCGTGTTCGACGTCGATCGCCGACCCGAGGTGGGCGATGAAGGCGTACAACCCCGCAGCTGGCTCGGAACCACCGAACACCTCGAGGGCATCCTGACCAGCGTCGGTCACGACCTGAGTTATGCGGCGGCTGCCGACGACGAGTCACTTACCGCGATCGTGCAGGCCGACACCGACGCAGCACTCGAAAAGACCGGCCGTGACGTCGGCACTCCGATCATTTCGTTCCAGCCCCCTGCGGGCCCGGCTTTCTTTGGTCCCGTGATCAGCCGTGTTCCCAACGACGAGGACGCGCTCAAGCTGTGGGATTCGGTCATCACCCTCGCCTCATTCCCGAGCTTCACCGAAATGAAGCGAAGCCTTCGCGAGCAACCCCAACTTCGCGCCTTCGGACTGACCCCGGGCGAGGCTGGCATTCAGGAGGACTGGAAGGCCGGATCGCGCCGCTGGGACTGAAGCGTCAGCCTCGGTCGATCCCGAGCAACCCGTCGAGGTGTTGGCCGAACGCTCGAATCCCCTCCGGAACATCGGAGGGACCATCCCCCAACGAAAGGCTGGCCGGATTGGCCAGGCCATCGTCGATCATCTGATGCAGCTGCACCTCAGATTCGACGAGGATGGCCATTCCATGTTTCGAGAGGTGCTCGGCGAAACGCATCTGGTGCCCGTCCACATGTTCGCCGAGTTCGGGATCACGACCAAGAACGATCGGCATCCGATTCGACGCTCGAACGTCCATCACGGTTGAGGGCCCCCCGTGACTGATGGCAACGACCGCGTTGCGAATCATGTCCAGCAGGTCGGCATGCGGGATCAGGGCAGCCCCTCGCGCATTCACAGGTGCCGACGAGTTCCCGTGTTGGATGAACACATCCACGTCGGGATGATCTCGCGCCCACGAGTCAGCCCAACCGACGAGGCGATCGAAGGGGTGTTTGTCGGTGCCCACCGAAACGACGACGCTTGCCATCAGTAGATGGTTCCGATCAGGGTTGAACCCTCGTAGAGCTCCTGTTGCTCGGGCCACTGCACCAGGAACGACGTTGCCAGCGGCTTCACGAGCCGGCCGGTCATCGTTCGAGAATCGATGCGGTCGTACACCTCAACAAAGACCGTCGGCACATTCTTGCGTTTCGCCTCGAGGAAGAACGGCACCGCAACCGCCGCTCCATTGGACACGACCACATCGGGACCGAAGTCGGCGATGACCTTGCGAGCGAGCAGCAGGTTGCGAGCCGCATTCGGCAGACTTCGGGTGGTGGGATAGTGGGCCGCGGTGAAGCCGCCAGCCCCTAGCCTGCTTCGGGCGTCGGGCAGATCGAAGGTCACCCAGTGACAATCGTGATCCTTCCACCATGGTTCGAGTTCAAGCAGTTGAGCCAGGTGGCCACCCGACGAACAAACGAAGAGCACACGACGTTGATGGGCATCGTGTGTGCCCTGTGATCCTGTATCAAGCCCGGCAGTCATTGGTCACCACTTTCTCGTACTGCGGATGCGATCGTACGCATCAAACGGCCCATACGCGGTGATCATTCAACCTGAGCCACAGTTCACCTTCCGACCCATTGCCCCACAGTGTGGTTGCCGGTTACGTTGGGTGGCTGAGGTCGCAGGGCTTGCGACAGGCGACAGGTGAGGGAAACGATGAAGATCCACATGAATCGAACGGCCGTGTTCGTGGCGACGATGCTGATGGTTTTGGGCGTCACCGCCCAGATCGCGGCTGCGGAGATCAGCTCCGATGCCGAGGACACCTGGGGCGTGTACGACAGCGTGCTCACCGGCACCCAGACCGACCGCGTCGACACCGAGGTCATGGCGATCGAGCAGATCGGCAACCGAATCTACGTCGGCGGCAAGTTCACCAACGTCCGCTCCTGGACCGGCGGAACCCAGATCAACCAACGCTTCCTGGCCGCCTTCGACGTGAATACCGGTCGATATATCGACAGCTTCACACCCACCTTCGACGCACCCGTCTATTCGCTTCAGGCGTCCCCGGACGGCTCGCGACTGTTTGTTGGCGGCGAGTTCGGCGATGTTGCCGGCGTACCAAACACTCGGGCGCTCGTGGCGCTGGATCCCACGACCGGCGCAGTCGACCCGACCTGGAAGGGTCAGATCAAACTGAATGGTCGCGCCATCGTCTACGGGCTCGACGCAGGCCCCAACGAGCTCTACGTAACCGGTAGCTTCGATGCCGTTGGTGGCGCTCGCGGCGTGCCGCTGACGCCGGTCACGAATGCGGTGAAGTTGAACTACACCGATGGTGCTCCGGATCTGGACTGGCGACCCGTCATCGCTGGCGGCGGGGCGTGGGCCTCGTCGTATTCACCGGATGGTTCCCGCGTCTACCTCGCCGGATTCTTCGACACGGTGAGCGGCGCTCAGACCGGCGGCTTTGCCGTCGTCGACAACTCGACCGGCCAGCTGATCTCCGCCCCGATCAACCACAACAACAGCAACCGAGAGAACTACTACGACGTCGAAGCCGTCAACGGCCTCGTGTTTGTCGCCGGCATGGAACACATCACGTACGTGTTGAACGCCTCGAACCTCTCGGTGCGCACCCGACATTCCAGCGGTGGCACCACGAACGCTGGTTTCCAGAACGGCGGAGACTTCCAGGACCTCGAGGTGGTTGGTGACCGTGTCTACGCGGCCTGCCACTGTCGCGGTAGCCATTTCGCCGACGGCGACATCTACAACATCCTCCGTGGCCTCGAGCCGAACGGCAGTTACTCCCGGGAGGACCCGATCCGTTTCGTCGCCGCCTACTCGGCCACCGACGGTCGTTACCTCCCCAGCTTCACCCTCGACGTCAGCGGCAGTTCAGGCGTGTGGGCGATTCACGCCGATACCAACGGTTGCGTCTGGTTCGGCGGCGACCTCACCCGAGCGGGCCGAGCGAACGGATCCAATCAGTCCCGGGGCGGCTTCACCAAACACTGTGACCCCAATGTCCAGGTCGATGTCGAACGACCCAGCGTGCCCAGTGGCGTGATCGTCACTCCCGGCACCACCAACGTCAACCTCAACTGGAACGCATCCAACGACAACATCGGCGTCACCGGCTACCAGATCTACCGCTCCACCAACGGCGGACCCGACCAGATCATCGCCACCCCCAACAGCACCAGCTACAACGACACAAACCTCAACCCCGGCACCTACCGCTACTACCTCAGAGCCATCGACGCCGCCGGAAACCAAAGCTGGCGCACCGGCTACAAAACCGTCACCATCACCGGCCAACCCAACGACACCGAACGACCCAGCGTGCCGCGGGGCCTGATGGTCTCATCGGTCGCATCGACCACCGCCACCCTCACGTGGACGGCTTCCACCGACAACATCGGCGTTGCCGACTATGTGGTCTTCGATTCGAACGGGGTCGTCGTGACCAGGTCAACGTCGACGTCGCTGACGCTCAGCGGCCTCACCCCGGGCACCAGCTATCAGCTGTACGTTCGAGCCGAGGACGGGGCCGGCAACCAGAGTTGGCGTTCCAATACCGTCAGCTTTCAGACGTCATAGAAGCAGCAGGCACCATCTACCCATCGCCCGATGGGCCGCGGGACCCTGTCTGGCACCGGCGCGACATCACTACGCTGGGACTACACACTGAAAGGTCCTGTTCCTTGGAAGAGTTGTTAGCAGAACAAGGGGTCACGGTGGTCGTAGCCACCCGTGACCGGCCGGAGCTCCTTCGGCGAACCATCGACTCGATCCAGAGCCAGGATTACCCCGGTCCGGTCGGAATCATCATCGTGTTCGACCGCTCCGAACCCGATGAATCGCTGGTCATCGACGACGCCCATCGAGGCATCAAGATCACGACCAACGTGAAGACCCCCGGTTTGGCCGGGGCTCGCAACAGCGGCATGGCTCTCACAACCACTCCGTGGGTTGCCTTCTGTGATGACGACGACGAATGGCTTCCCGGCAAGCTGACCGCTCAGATCAGCGGTTGTATCGAGACCGGATCGAAGTTCTCGGGAACCGGGACGATCATCGTGTATCAGGACTCCGAGATCGAACGCATCGCCGAGACCAACGTAACCAAGCAGCGACTGCTCGAGAGCCGACTGCAGTCGATGCCGTCGTCGTCATTCCTCGGATCTACCGACCTGCTCTGGAACGAACTGGGCGGCATCGACGAGAAGTTGCCCCAGAGTTATGCCGAGGACTACGACCTCATCCTGCGGGCGATCGACCGAACCACCTTCTTTGTGGTCCCCGAACCGCAATTGCGGGTCTACTGGCACGGCGCGTCGTTCTTCTTCGAACGCTGGCGCGTCATCGATGAGGCGTTGGACTATCTGGTCGACAAACATCCAGACTTTGCCCAGGCACCGGCCGGTTTGGCCCGCATCCGGGGCCAGCAGGCCATCGCTCAGGCCGAGATCGGCGACCGTGGTCGCTCACTTCGGACCGTACGTGAGATCGTCGGTCTGAACTGGAAGGAACCTCGATCGGTTCTGGCGCTGATGGTGTGCGCCGGAATGCCAGCAAACTGGATCCTCAAGGTTCTTCACAAATTCGGCAAGGGCATCTGAGTCGTTTCCGCTCTCGAGCGGCCGGCGGGACATCAGCATGACGATTCAATCAGGACACCACGAGCAGACGACATTCGATTGGTTGATCGACGCGCTGGGTGGCGAGGTGTCCGGTGAGCCGGTGGCCGCTCTGGCTCGGCCCAGCCTAGAAAATCCTGAACTCCTGATCCCCACGGCGGCCCGAGCGGCAACCGTGTCTGCTCTGCGCCGCAACCACGACGACAGATCGGTAAAGGCGAAGCTGCGATCATCATTGGCGCGAACCGCCGGACGGGTCGGGATGCTACATCTCGCCGGCGGTGAGACCGGACACTTCCCCCAGACGGCCGTCTGTCACGAACTCCAATCCTTCTTTGGTGATCCGAGCCTGCACTTCGCGATGGCAGCGGGCCCGCGACGTCGCAATCGCAAACCGGTACTCATGGCGATTCGTCCCGATGGTGAGATCGTCGGGTACGCCAAAGTCGGCTGGTCCGACTTCACCAAGGGCCTGGTGCAAAACGAGTACGACGTGCTCTGCGCCGTCGATGGCAAGTTGTCGAAGCCGATGGTGACTCCCCAACCCCTCGAACTTCTGAACGTCAACGACCGATTGGTTGCCGTTACCACCTCGGTCCACGGGCCCGAGTGGGGTCGACGTAGGGTCCTGACTCCCGAACAGATCGACACGATCGCCAACGTGGGCCGTCGCAGGATCACGGTGAGCGAATTGCCCTGGCTCCTCTCCCCCGACTTCGGCGAACGTCACGACACGTCCGAGGTCAGCCTAGAGCGAGCGGTCCTTTCGGTACGAGAGTCACTTGCGGACCACGAACTCGATGTCGGTTTATGGCACGGCGACCTCAACCCTTGGAACCTGATAACCGATCATGGATCTGTGGGTGTCATCGACTGGGAATTCGCCGGCTTCGACCGTCCTGTCGGTCAGGACCGCCGCCATCTCCGATTTGAGTCGCTGCGGCGTAACGATTCGACCACACCGGCCGAGGCGGTTTCGACGTTCGTAACAAGCGAATTGGCCGGACGCTCCTCCGAACCAGAACTCGCGCTGTACCTGGCCGATGTCGCCATTCGCGAGAGTCGCCTGTCGGGCCAGGGCTGGTCCGGACCCATGGCCGGATTCCGTCTTCCGCTCACTTTGGCGATCGAGAGGCTGTTGTCATGACCGCCACCGCCGTTCGACCTCCGGTGAAGAACCAGTCGAGCATCTTTGCGTCCGGACTTGCCATGCTTGGCGCAGCGGTCACGCTAATCGCCACATTCGGCATCGCTCGGCTGGTGTCTCAGGATGGGCAGGAAATTGCCGGCATCTTCTTCCTGACCACGGCGATCGTGTCGGTGGCGGGCACCGGATCATCCTTGGGCACCCAGTTGGCGCTGGTCTACTTCATGCCCCGGGCCATGGAGCAGGAGCAACCGAATCCACGGAACCTTCTCTACGTCGCACTGCGACCTGTCGTCCTCGTCAGCGTCGTTCTGGCGATCCTGACGTTCACCTTCGCCTATCCGATCGGCGACCTGATCAGTGATGGGCGGGCCCGGGACGTCGGCGACGTCCTTCGGATTCTCGCCCCCGCCATTCCGGCCTGGGCCCTTTCCAACGCACTGCTGGGCGCAACCCGGGGGCTTGGCACCGTCACCCCCACCGTCGTCGTGCAACAGGTCGGTCGACCGCTATTGCAGATCCTCGGTCTGGTCGGGCTGGCCATCGCTGGCGAACTGACCCCAATCGCTATCGCCATCGCCTGGGGAGCACCCGTGATCATCGCCGCTCTGGGCGCTCTGGGTGCCGTGGTCTATCTCGGTGGTTTCGCCGGGAACGGCCCGGGCCACGTCAGCTCCGGCGAGTTCTGGCGGTATGCGCGCCCCAATGCGCTCTCCACCAGTCTGCAGATCGCTCACGAACGGATCGATGTCGTCATCATCGGTGCGCTTCTCGGCTCTGGACCGGCCGGTATCTACGGTGCGCTCACCCGATACGCCACCGCCGGTAACTTCATCGCCTATGCCCTGACCCAGGCGATCTCGCCGAATCTTCGGCGAGCCATCAACGCCGGCCGGGATGTCGAGGCGAAGCGTCTTTTCCACGCCGCATCGGGCTGGATGGTCATCACCAACCTGCCCTATCTCCTGATCGTCGCCACCAAGTTCGAACCATTGGCCCGACTGTTCAACGCCGAGTTCGTTGCCGAGTCTGATCTGCTCACCCTGGTTGTCGTCGGCATGATCGTCAGCGCCCTCTGTGGACCGGTCGAACTGCACCTGCTGATGCGGGGGCACTCCACTACGACATTGCTGACCACCGCATTCTCGCTGTTCGTTGATGTGGCGCTGGTCTTCATCCTGGCCGACTGGCTGGGGATCAAGGGGGCCGCCATCGCCTGGGCCATCAGCCTGTCAGCGAAGAATCTCATCAATACCTACTTCTCCCACCGGCGCCACGGCGTCAGCTCGTACTCGAGGCCGGCCACCGTTGCCACCGCGGGTGCCGTTCTGGCCGTTCTACCGATCGCGCTTCTCACTCCCAACGACTTCACCGGTCTTGTGATCACCACGATCGTCGGCGGTGCGTTTACCCTCGGGTTCATCTGGCTGAACCGTGGTCGATTGGATCTGGCGGCATAGAAGTTCTGGGCAGCCGGGAGCCCCGGCACCAGACCACTAGGGTCGACCGATGGAACACCCTCTCGCCAACTATGAGGCCTCGTCGGGCCGGTTCGAGCCCGTCTGGACGCTCGAGATCCAGACCGTTCCCGAGGACGTCGACAGGATCTTGGATGCGGTGATGAAGGTTCACCGGTTGGCGTATGGACGCTACGAACGCAACGCGAGCATTTCGGCGGTTGGTGCAGAGACGGCCCAGCCGCCCGATGGCACAACAACCTCCACCCACTCTGAGGGGTTCCAACCCGGATCGACCGAGACCTACCCGATGGTCGAACTGAAGATCTCGTTCGAGCGCGACCCCGCTGTGCTCGGTCGAATCATGGATGCGATCCTCTACGTGCATCACTACGAGGAACCGGTGGTGATCCTGCGGGAAGACTGGGCCAGTCGAGCCGCCTACAACCCCGACAACACCAACCCGAACCGATGGTGGAACAACGGTCGAGGCCTCCCGAACAACCTCTAATAGGCCCTGTGGATGGAGCCGGGCCCAGAAACGAGTCACACCCATCCGGTGGGCGTGACGTTTTACGCCAACAGGACGTCGTTGTCGGACTGCAGGCGGGTCGCCAACGCTGCTGCAGCCATCATCACGAACAACTGATTCGGCATGGTCAGGTAGAAGAACATCTGCACCGCACCGATGATCAGAACCGAATGGACCCAGAGTCCCGCTACCGATCGTTGTTTCCAGGTTCTCAAGCCAACCGCCAGGAAGAAGCCGCAGTAACCGATGGCGCCCAGGACACCGTGGGAGAACAGCAGGTACCACATCTGACCGTGGGTTCCGAAAGGAGGTTGGGCCGGATTGGGATTTGGTCGGGGCGCTCCCCAACCCAGGAAGGGCCGCTCGGCCGTTCCCTCCAGGGCGTTGATCACCAGCTCGGTTCGTCCCTCGTTCGAATGCCCGGTATCGATTCGGGCCACGATGAGGTCACCCAGCGGCGTGATCACGAGGAATGCGAGCAGGGCCAGGATGCCAACGAACATCTTCAGTAAAAGGCCGCCGTCTCCCAGCAGCCCGAGTCGCACGGCGACGTAGGCGATGCCGATTCCGAGCGAGAGCCAGAGGCCACGGTTGAGGCTGACGACGGCCGGCACCACCGAAAGGGCAAGGAACACCCGGATGAGTTTTGGCGAGAATCCCACGCGGGTATCGGCGAGGGCGATCAAAGCGAAGGGCGTAAGCAACGCCAACATCGATCCCCAGGTGTTGGTGTAGGGGTAGGGAGCCTTCGGCCGGGGAATCTCCGATGTGCCGAGGATGTCCTGAACGTCGGCAAAGCCGGGAGTGACCAGCGTATTGATCAGTTCGTTCTCCAATAGGGCGCCCGGCATCAGGTACCACATCGGCGACTTGTAGGTGAACGTGCCGATCAGGAAGGCCAGGTAACCACCGACCACCGTGGCCATCCACAGCCAGGTCATCGAACGAACCGTGCTCCAGACCGTCAAGGTCCGTCCACCGTTGAGAATGTAGATACCGAAGATGATCGCCGCGACGAAATAACCAATCCGAAGGAGGAGTCCGGACATGCGACCAACGGTGTCGATGTTGATCCCCGACAGAACCGCGGCTGCAATGAAGAACATCCACCATGCGGTGCCCTTGAACATGAGCAGGTCGCGTTTCTGGAAGAGCGCCGCCAGCATGGGGACGGCGAGGAAGATCCACATGAAGCCGTGAAGTCCAGTGAGGAACCACAACGGCAGCAGTGCAAACGCAGCGGTCACCGGCCACGACGGGAAGGTGACCCGCTGAACCCGGTTCACCCGGCGTTCGACAAAACCTTCTTCGGTTTGGTCGTCGGGATGGGTGAGAGCCACGGGCGTAGTGTGCCAGCTCTAGCGGCGGGGGCGGGAGTCGAGCGGATCGGCAACGATCGAGCCCGACACGTCGAGGCCAACGGCCTTCAGCTGACGCATCGACTGTTCGACGTCGCTTCGCTTGCTTCGGTTCGGCTCGACGATCAGCACGGCGGTGTCACACAGCGGACCGAGCACGACGGCGTCGGCATAGTCGGTGAGGGTGGCCGCCTGAACGACGACGAGGTCGTAGCTGCCACGGGCCTTCTCCAATAGACGTCCCATGTTGCTGCTCTGGAGCAGACGGGTGGGAGCGCTGATGTCGTTGCCGGGAGGCAACACGTACATGGTGGTGAGCTCTGGTACCTGCTGAGAGACATCCCCGAGGCTGGCTTTGCCGTTGATGACCTCGGCCAAACCGCGGGAGTTGTCAACCTTGAAGCGGTCGTGAATGACCGGGTTGCGCAGGTCCGAAAGGATGAGCAGCGTGTTGCGGCCCACTCGTGCGGCGGCGACTGCCAGGTTGGCCGCGGCAACCGCGGCGGTGTCGCCCGAGTCGGCCGGCGTGGTTCCGGTTACCAATACGATCTGGCGGTCCTCGCGGTCCATCTTGAAGAGGAGTCCCGCCTGAGTGCGGCGGTATGCCTCGTCGACGGCGGGGGCGGAACCCTCGGTGACAGCGATGTGGTTGTTCGACGGGCTGAAGCCCAGGATCTCGCTGCCTACGGCGGCGAGTTCCTTCTGCGGTTCGCGGACCGTGGCGTCGGTTCGGTCACGGCTGTAGGCGATGGCCACACCCAGTCCGAGGCCAACCAGCAGACCGGCGACCGGTCCCACCGGGGCCGGAATTCCCGACGATGAGCTGGGGATCTCGGCGTCGTCGAGGATTTCGCCGGCGTTGATCGTGATCGAGTCGAGGTTAGCCAGACGGGTGCCGATTCCTTCGAGGTTCTTCCGCTTCGACACCTCGGCGGTGTCCAACTTGCGCAACTCCGAAGGACGGACCTGAGCATCGAACTCGTTGGGCACCTCGGGATCGATGAGCTCCCGGTTATCGATCAGCTCCTGCTCCAGTTCCTCAATTCGGTCGGCGATTTCGCTGAGTTCGCCGAGCAGTTCGGTCTCGCGGACGAGCAGGCGTTCACGCGCTTCGGCGGTGGCGCCGGTGGCAGCGTCCACGCGGAAGTCGAGGTAGGCATGGGCGACCGACTGCGCCAGCTCCTGCGCCCGTACGGCGCGGCCGGCGGCTGCTTCGATCTGAAGGACGAGCGAATCGCGCTCAAACGTCACTTCGATCTGATCCTGAACCCGGCGAGCATCCTCGCCGTCGATGGCGATGGTGGACGCAAGCTCCTCGACGTCCGGATCATCGAGGTCGTCGCTATTCAGCTGCTCGGCTGCGTCGAGGAGAGCCAGCGCCCGTTCGACAACGCGCTGACTTGACGCGATCGACTGTTCGGTTTCGGTGTTCACCTGGCGAGCCGCGTCAAGGTTGGGCGAGTCACCCTGGCTGATGAGGGGCCGAACCTCAACCAGCGAATCGGAGGTGAAAGAATCTGAGCGTTGACTCAGACTGGCCAAACCCAACCCGAGGCCGGCAAGCGTGCAGAGGCTGATCAACTTCCAATGACGCCGTAAGACATTGACGGAGTCGTCGAGACCGACGACCGCATCTGAGTATGTGGGGGATGTCACCTGGGTGTCCTTTCAGTGGGCGCGGCTATGCACCACTCAAATGATGTCATCGACAGCCTGCGCTCTGCCCTGAGCTATTTGACGATACGCATAGTTCGTCCTACCCCGTCGCGATACCGGTACCCCTCCACCAGTCGTCGGGCCGATGAAACTAGTCTTTGCTCCGCCATGGCCCTGACGCACACCGATTCAGACACCTCAGAACGTGCCGCGAATCACATCACGATCGA
>CALGOA010000110.1 GCA_937958015.1 uncultured Acidimicrobiales bacterium
AGGATCATCGTGGTTGTGGCGGTGTTGCTGATCGCAACAACACTCTTCAACGTCCCGGCCGGTGCCGCGGTGGGACTGCCACCCGGCTTCTCGGTCGACACGGTGGCTTCTGGGCTCGACAACCCGACGTCGATCGCGTTCGCACCCGATGGATCGATCTTCATCACCGAGAAACGTGGTCGCGTGTTGAAGTTGGATGGTCCGGACGACAACACCCCAACGCTGGTGAAGAACATTCAGCGTCAGGTTCACAACAACAGCGACCGAGGGTTGACGGCGCTCGCTGCCGATCCAACCGACTCCAATCTGATCTACATCGGCTACTCGCTCGATCGAGTACCGGGCGGCTCGATTCCCACCTACGGCTCCGACACGGGCAACTACGACCCGTGCCCGGATAGCGCCACTACAGGTTGCCCGGCTCTCAGTCGGGTCTCCCGGCTGAACGTGGAAAATGGGAATGAGACGGTCCTGTTCGAAGGTCACTGTCAACAGTTCCCCTTCCATACGGTCGGTGACTTGCTGTTCGATAACTCGGGCAACCTGGTCGTCACCTTTGGTGACGGCTCCACCGGGTCCTTCGTCGAATACGGGCAACGGGGCAACTTCTGCGGCGATCCGGGCGGGCCGGCGGGAACGAACCTCAGTGCACCGCTGACCGAAGGAGGACAGGGCCGGTCCCAGGACCTGCTCACTCGTGACGACCCCACCGGAGTGCACGGTGCGGTCCTGCGGGTGAACCGCACCAATTTTGCCCCCGCCGGTGGCAATCCGATGGCTAGCGACCCCGAACCGCTCGTTGCCTCAATGGTGGCGACCGGATTTCGCAATCCGTTCCGGGCCGAGATCGACCCCAGCACGGGCCGCTACTACGTCGGCAACGTTGGCGGGGCAGGCCACGAGGAGATCCAGTCGTTCCAACCCGGTGACCTCGCGAACTCGGGTTGGCCCTGTTACGAGGGGCCGGGCACTACCCAAAACACGTTCTGGCTGACCACAAATATCTGCGATCAGCTGGTCAATTCCGGTGAACACGACCCTCCGATATTCTCCTACCGAAGGAACACGCCACTCGTTCCGGGCGAGAACTGCTCCAATGGCGGACTAAGCATCTCGGGACTAGCGATCAATCGCAGCGGCTTTGGCACCGGCGCAATGAACGGTGGTTTGTTCTTCACCGACTACACCCGAGCCTGCATCTGGTATCTGCCATCTGACGGTGCCGGAGGGGTTGTGGCCTCGCCCCGGGTTTTCGCCACCGAGATCGGTGGACTGGTTGATCTGGGCTTTGGCCCCGATGGAGCGCTCTACGGGGTGGACATCCTCGGCAATCAGGTCATGCGGTTCTCCTCCGGTGAGGGCCCCCAACCGCCGGTGGCTGTCATCTCGGCCGAGCCAGTCGAAGGGGCGCCGACCCGGACGGTTTTGTTCGATGCGTCGGGATCCTTCGACCCCAACCCGGGCGATTCCCTCAGCTACGCCTGGGACTTCGAGGACGACGGAGCGAATGACCAGTCCGGCATTACCGTCACCTATCGCTACCCAACCGATGGCGAATTCACCGCCCGCTTGACCGTCACCGACAACACCGGTCGGTCGTCTATCGCAAAAGCGACATTCACCTTCGGAGGCGAGCCGAGCGCCACCATCACCGAACCCAGCGCCGGGCGGACCTTCAAAGTTGGAGCCGTCGTTCCCGTGCGGTCGACCATCACCGCGTCAAATGGTGACCCGCTTCCCTCGTCGGCCGCCGATTGGGAACTGATCCTCCACCACTGCATTCCCGGCGGAGGCTGCCACACACACGGGCTCGAAGCGGTTCAGGGAGCGAACGGATCCTTCGTCATGCCCGACCACGAATACCCCTCGAACGTGGAACTGGTGTTGACCGTCGACGACCCGAACGGCGGCACCTCCATCGCCACAACCGACGCCAACTACCGGACCGTGGACGTGGACGTCACCAGCCAACCCGTGGGATTGCCGGTGCTGGTGGGATCGACGGAGGAGACAACACCGTTCACCCGGGAGGTCGCCGTTGGAGCCACCACCTCGGTTGCGGTTGCGGATCCCGTCACCGTGGGCGGCGTAACGTTCGGGTTCACGCAGTGGCGCCTTGACGGCGACGCCGCTGGGGGGTCACCGGCACTGGAGTTCGCACCGACGGCAAACACCACGCTTCGGGCAGACTTCGTTGCCGATAACGACCCCGACGACGAGCGACCGACGCCCCCAAGAGGTCTCGACGCCACCGGCATTCCGGGCGGGGTGCGCCTCGATTGGCGGGCATCGACCGACAACGTGGGCGTTGCCAACTACCAGATCTACCGCTCCACCAACGGCACGCTGGGCAGTCTCTACGCAACGGTTGGCGACGTGACCACGTGGACCGACACCGCCGTCGAGCCGGGCACCACCTACACCTATGGCCTCCGCGCTGTCGACGCCGCGGGCAACCAGAGCTGGCGATCGAATCTGGAGGAAGGAACCCCGAGCGGAGGAGGCGGCGGCCCCGATACCGAACGCCCAACAGCACCCTCGGGGTTACGGGCCACGGAACGACCGTGGGGGATCCGACTGACCTGGAACGCCTCAACCGACAACGTCGCAGTTGCGAACTACATCATCTACCGCTCTACCGATGGGTCCGTCGGTGCGCCTTGGCGCACGATCGACGGTCAACGACTCGAGTACAGCAATGGCAACGCTCAGGCTGGCGTCACCTACACCTACACGATTCGGGCTCGGGATGCCGCCGGAAACTTGAGCTGGCGATCCAACCTGGCCAGCGCCACCGGCCCGGGCTAAACCTGCGAACGACTAACTCCTTCAACAAACAGGCCGAAGGAGGTCTATGCAGGTTCCATCCTTCACCGAGACCCTGACCAACGCCCGACGGTTCGCCTCCGAAGCGGTCTCGTGGGCGCCCGGGGCAATGTTTGTCGGCGGCCTGCTCCTCATCATCGAACTGGTACTCCGGGTTGAAGGGGTGAGCACCGGACTGGACTACACCGTGTCCACCGTCGCTCTCATCGTCAGTGCCACCGCACTGTCCACCGTTGTGCTCCAGACCCACGGGCTCGGCCTCCTTCAGATCGCCGAGGGTTACTGGGGCAGCAGTCGATTCTCCGTGCGGGCGGCGAAGCTGGGCACCGGTTTCTACAACCGCTTCTGGCATGGCCACCGTGAACGGTTCGACGAGTGCGAACGCCAGATCGATCGCGCCCTCGCGGATCGGTACCCCACCATCAACGTCGACCGGGTGTTGATCTCGGTCAACTCCACCGACTTCTGGGCCCACCGCACGATGTCGCCGAAGGACTGGAACAACTACGAAGTCAGTTTCCTGCGCCGCAAGAGATCGGTATCGGCCAACGCCAGCCCGCGGGCCCAATTGACCCGCCGGGAGATCCGTGGCCTCAAGGAACAGATCGCCGGGGTGGATCGCCTCGCCAGCGTGCCGGATGAACTGCGCCGCGAGTACGAGTCCCTGCAGACAACACTGGCTCGTTATCCCCAGACCGGCCTGTTGCCGACCCGGCTGGGGAACACCCTGCGGGCCTTCGAGGATCGAGCCGACTCGGTCTACCGCAAGCGGGGTGGAAGCAACTTCACCGAGGCACTCCGAGCCGACTTGATCGACACCCCTGAGAGTCTGGGGACCGACCGTGACCTTCAGCAGGCTCGGCTCTCCCTCCACGTGACCCTCAGCTGGGTTGGGCGTTTGTTGCTGATCATCGGCGTTTCGATCATCGCGTCCCGGGCTGCCCGCGGCGTACCGATGTGGCTTTCAACCCAACAGCAGTTGATGTGGGTGGGACTGCTCGCCGCGTTTGCCGCCGTCACGGTGACCAGCAGCCAGGTAGCGCTCGACACCGCAACCCGCTACGGACGAACACTGGTGAGCATCGCAAGCATCGGCCCGCCCACTCGAACCCGAACCCGGTCCCGCGCGTCCACGACGAAGAAGACCCGAACGCTGGCCTCGTCCAGATCCTGACAGGACCCATCGCGCTCAGGCCATACCGCCGGGCGCGAAGTAAGCGCTGCAGAATCACGATCGCCCGACTCTGCAGCGCTTGATACAAGTCTTACATTGCGCGCAATCGAAATCTCAAACCGAAGCGAAACTTTTTCTCACATGCGACATCGTACGGGAGTGCGCTTTCACCCAACCAGCGCCGGTTCGTTGACGAGCAACCACTCTCGCAGGGCCCGCATACCCGGTTCGCACGCGGCAGCAAGCTGCCCGGCCGTCTCTTCAGAAAGACTGCGCCATGATCCGGATCGATCCTCGACGCGGGCCACGGCCCGATCGACCCAATCGGGAGAGTCGTCACCTCCGACGAACGACCCCAGGCATTCAACCGAACGTCTCGTGTCGGTCACGATGTCCTCGTATCGCAGCGTGAGAAGTCGGTCCGACGGGACTCCCGAAAGGACCTCCAAACCACAGATGATCTCACCTGACCAATAGTGGCCGCATAACGCGGCCGGGAGATCGAGAGCGTGGAAGGCCGACGCACTGAAGTTCTCGGGCAGCAACGCCGCCAACTCGTCGGGGAGGTCCTCCTCCTCGCTGCGGTCGTCGCTTCCGAACGGGTCGAGCCCCAGTTGCTCCACCTGCAGCCCGCACAACAACGCCATCCGAAAGCCGATATGACGACTCATCGACAAGGCGGTATCTCGGCCGTCCCGGACGATGTGAAGCACCTTCGCTTCGGGAAACGTGGCCAACAGTCGTTTCGCTATCCGCAACGATCCCCCCGACCGCTCCACCCACAACGCCCGGCGGAAACGCCGTTGCAGATAGCCGAACAGATCCCGGTAGTGATCGCCGATCGATTGAGAAGGCTGAGCGCACACCACGTCGGCCAGATCGCGAAAGAGTTGGTCCGGTTCGGCCGGTTCCAGATGCGGGAGCATCGCCTGCAATATCGGAGGAAGGTCCGATGCGGACGCAGGTCCATCTTCGAACGGATAGATGACCTCCGGCATCTTGAGTCCATGCCGAAGCAGCATCGATTGGCGGGGACGAGCGGTTGCAAGAATGGACCAGAACTGGGCCCCGCTGAGCGTTCCGGCCGGGAATGGCCGTTCGATCTCCATACCCAGGTCGGTGACGAACGAGAAGAGTTCGGAAATGCTGAGGGCGTCAGGATGATCGCAAACCATCTCCGAGATCAGGGTGCTGCCGCAACGCCCGGTGCCGAGCACGAGGATCGGCGACCGCTCATTCTGGATCATCGGGCCACGGGCAGACGGGCCCGACCCAACTCGAAGTCGTCCATGTACCACCGGCAGAAGTCGGTCATGACGGAGGGGTCGATGTGCAGACCGGGGGATGCGGCTGCACCGATCACCCGATCGACCGAGGACCGATCGAAGTGCTTGGGATTCACGATGTACGAGCTGTAGAAATCGATCCGATCACCGAGCTTGATGTCGGTAGCGGTGAACCCGTCTCGATTCTCCACGACCAGCGGCTGCTGGAGGCCAGCAACCGCGAAACTTGAACGCAGTGCATCGGCGATGAGCGGCGGCGTCGGATTCGTGAGGTGATAGTGGCCCTGGGGAGCGTTGGCTCGGTGAAGCGCAACCGCATCGGCGGCCACGTGATCCACCGGCACGAAATCGATCGTGCCCTCTGCGTCGGCCCGAACCCGAACGACGAGTCGTTCAGCGAGGCCCGGTTGCGTGCGTTCCAGAATGCCGCGGAACTTACGAAGGCCCCGGAGGAACCCGTAGAGCCCATCGCTGCTCGTCGTGTGGCGAGTCTGCGAATGTCCGATCACCACGCCGGGTCGCATGATGCGATACCGCAGGCCGCTGGAGCGCACGATGTCCTCGGCGATCACCTTGGACCGTTCGTACAGGTTGTTCACGAGATCCAATCGACCCGGCACCGGTTCGATCCTTCCGCTCTGGGAGCCCGCGACATAGGCGGTGCTGACCATGTTGAAGTGATCGGCACCGAGCGATCGGGCGAGCTCGAGAGCATTCATCGTTCCGGTGATGTTCGATCGGTCGATGGCGGCCCGATGCCGGTCTTGGTATTGCAGGGAGGCGGCGCAGTGCCAGAAATGCACGTCATCGGTGATCGGAAGTTTTCCGACCCCCAACCTCTCGTGGGCCAGATCGCCGGGCACAGCCGAGACTCGTTCCATCACCGTTTCGGTCAACGAGGCCGGCAGTCCGTATCCCTCGATCAGAGGTAGCAGCACACCCCGCAATCGTTCGATCGGAGTGAGCCCCTTCTTCGGCCGGACGACGCCGATGATCAGGTCGTCGGTGTTCTGCAGCAACTCGAGGGTGAGGGCCGAACCGACGAATCCGGTTGCTCCGGTCAGGATGTGAGTCATGCCGGGCCAGAGGGGCCGACGGCGGCCTGTGATACAGATTCTTCGGCGGAGGGCCGGACGTATAACCGGCCCTTCTCAGCGTGCTGAGCACTCGCACCGCATGAGAACCGCCGCCCCCGGGGATGGCAGTCCGCCTCGCCATCCCCGGAAGCCGTTCCGACACCGCCGCGGCGAAGGAACGTCACTCACCCAGAGCACGGGAACCGACCTCTGATACAAGAAATCGAAAGAAATTCTGTGGCGAACCTCGGGCTGGTTCTCGCCCAATCAGCGGACAAGGTTGTTGCCTCAGTCACATGTGAATCAGATTTGTATCAAACCCCGGTCCAGTCCCTCGGTGGGGGTATGCGCATTCTTCCCGACCACGAGGACTCGGTATCCTTCCTCGTGATGGATGGCGACAACCCCGACCCGTGGAACCTCCGGTCCGCACTGGGTGGTGATGTCGACGCATGGACGGCCATCGTGCACGAGTTCTCGTCAACCATTTGGGGATGGGCTCGCAATCAGGGGCTCGGCCGTGAAGATGCTGAAGACGTCTGCCAGAGTGTCTGGTACCTGCTGAAGGATCGCGGCCACTCGATCGAGGATCCACGACGGCTGGCCGGCTGGTTGGCTACCACCACCCGGCGCGAGGCTCAGGCGGTATCGATCCGCGGCAAACGAAGCCGAAGCGATCTTGGGTCCGAAGGTCTCGATCGTCAGATCGCCGACCCGACTCCGGGGCCCGAGGATCGAGCGGTCGCAACCGAAGCTCAACAGCGACTCCGCGAGGCGTTCGATTCGCTGAAGCAGAAATGCCGCGAGCTGCTCTCGCTGCTATGGGCCGATGTCGCCTACCGAGATATCGCCGAGATGTTGTCGATGGCCGTCGGCTCCATCGGTGAGACCCGACGACGATGCCTTGCCGATCTCCGCCGAGAGGCACAGCTGGCATGAACGACGACGAACTTCTGGCCGAAGTGAAAGAGGCGATCGACGCCACCGATCCTCCCCCGGCGGGGTTGGCGGCCATGGCCGTCCGGGCTCTCACGTGGGACACCGAATCCGAATCGCTCGCGGAGCGCACCTACGATTCCAAGGGCCAGATGGCGGGAATGCGGAGCGACACCGCCGTGCGGGACCTCACCTTCGAGGGGTCGGGACTCTCGATCGAGTTGTCTCTTTCGGCCGAGGGTGATCACGTACTGGTGGAGGGATTGGTCGATGGACTCGAGCCCGACTGGTCGGTTCGTCTTCACCAGCCCGGGCGCGACCCGGTCACGCTCCAGCTCGACGATGCCGGACGATTCGACATCGAAACGTCGGGAGCTCTGGCGGATCTTTCGGTGCAGAGCAACGACCGCGTCGTGCTTCGAACCGGGCTCTTTTCACTCCACCCCGAGCCCTAGCAGTTGTAGGGAACCAATCGCACTTGACGAGCGTCGTACCCTACGTGGCAATGGGTAGGAAATCGTTCGGGCTGGTACTTCTGACGTCTGCGGTCGCTGCGTCGGCCTGCGCTGTTGGTGATCCCCCGGAACCGCTTGCGCAGGAAACGAGCACTACCGCCCAAGCGATGGCTGAGGTTACCGACTCCGACTACTTCCCCGATGAAACCTCCGACCGCTGGCTCATCGGCGCCGACTACGTCGGAGTCCGACTGCTCGACCTCTACGAAAACGTCGAACTCGATGCTTCCAGCGTCGGCCTGAAATTCACCGGTCGATCCGGCATGAGTGTTGGCGCCGCTGGGTGCGGGCTTGGCTCCGGTTCATTTGATTTCGTCAATGGCCGACTCACGAATTTCGATCCAATGGGGCCGCTAGGGGTGTGCACGCCCGAAGATCCCGATGTCGCCATAGCCAGTCGTCGACTGTTCCACCACGACCCCGCCGTGCTTGTCTTCGAAGATCGGATCCTTCTCAGCAACGAACAGTACGAACTGGAGATGATGACCACCGGTTCCGGCGTTCGGCCGGTAGTTGATGACCGGGAGCGATTCGTCGGTCTGGAATCCACCGTCGCGTCGATCGACCCTGCTCGGGTGGAGTTGGCACAGTCGAGCTATCGATCGGTGACGGTGACCACGCCGTCGTGCCGGATCAACGGTGTTGCGACGACGGGAGACCAGAAGAGGTTCCGTTCCAACAACTCGATCACGACCGATGCCTGCCAATACGCTCCCGAATCCGATCGCGCCACCCAGCGATTCTTCGATGCCGGTGTGACGGCTGACAGAAGGGGAAACACCGTCACCTTGGCCAATTCTCAGGGCATCCTGACGCTGAGGTTGGCAACCGCCGCCGACCCGGTCATCGAGGTGGTGGCGCCCACTCCGCCACCACTCGACACGCCACCCCGGCCCGAACAAAACGAATCCCCCGTTGCAGGTCGGGTTTCAGAACCGTGGTTCACGAACCGCGCCGGTTCCACCGATCCCGGTGGAGCCGACGTGCCGCTCCCGGAGGAGTGGGTTGCAAGGGACGCCGGAGTCCCCTTCGCCGATGTCGTGGGTCGGGGAACCATCAGTGTGGCAACAGGCGCCGAGCCGTTCGAGAACCCGAGCGACCTGGAACTGGTCGGAGATCCTCTCCCCATTGCCGTCCGGTTGTTCACCGTGGTCGACGGTGTCGTCGTCGAGTCGGGAAACGAGGTCGTGGCGACCCAGTACCGATTTGGAAGCCCGGATCCGAACACCTGGTCTCGAAGTGTCGTTTGGACGTTCGAACGAGCGGGAACGTATCACACGGCGACAGTCGGGTATCCGGAGTTTCCCGAGGACTCCACCTTTGGTTCACCCGAGAGTGACCGGATGGCGTTCCTCACCGGTCTCGACCCGGTCGACCTGCTGGCCGACATTCGATTCTTCGAATAGTCACCAACGTTCGGTCAGTCGTCCTCGTCGATGGCAAGACCGACCGAACCGTCCTCATCGGTGACGAGGTAGCGATAACCCCGCACCTCCGCGTCACCGCCGGGGCCAAGATCGATCGACAGGTACTCCCAGTCGTCGCCGTACAGCTCGAGCACCGCGCCGGGGCCAGCGTCGAACGTTGTCTCAGACTTCTCGTGGGTCCAGCGGCGGTCTCGGAAACCAATCCCCTTCACCCTGCAGCGCGCTACCAGAAGGCGTTCGGTCTGCAGGTAGAGCCAACCGTTCGGTCGTAGTTCCCGGGGCATCGTCGAGATCGGAACCCAGCCGCTATCGGCACCCTGGACGTGATACCGCAGGTTGGTTTCGGGGATCTCGTAGGACAGGTCCCGGGTGCCGTAGAGCTCCGGGCAGGGATCCACTTCGGTCCGAGGCAACCGGGTGGGGTTGCGAGCGGCGGCGGCCGAGGCCTTGCGAGGTTTCTTGCTGGAGGGACTCTTGGCCCGGGAGGCTCGCTTCTTGGGAGCGGGAGTCGGCGGCGGCTCGGGCGCAGGCGGGACCGGCTGCATGGCGTGGGGCAGCAGCATGCACTCGGTGCAGGTGGCCCACGGCTGAGGCATCCCATGCTCACAGATGAAATCCAGCGAAACCTTCACGTACACCCTCTTCGACGACTGAACCTTCATGATGGCGCGCCCAATGCGGGTTGCGGGCTGAATGACGCAGATTCATCGACGACGGGCAGGACCGCCGGTCGCTCACTGGGCCTTTTGGCCTGCCCGTGGGATAGTTGCTCTGGTTCTAGCGGGGTAGCTTCGCTACAAAAGTTCAGCGGGCGAACCAGGAGCGGGCTCGCCACTAGCGACACCAAAGGCGATGGTATGAAGAAGTTTTTCCGAACGGGGATCGTTCTGATTGCTGGATGTTTGATGGCATCCACCATGGTTTCAGGTCCTGCGGACGCTGCACCGTTGGGTGCGGTGGAGGAACAACCGGTTCTGGGTGACGGCGTCACCGGACTGGAAGTGAATCGCACCACGCCGATCGAGTCCGAGGTGTGGGCCATCGAGAATGTTGGCCCCTACATGCTGGTGGGTGGAGCGTTTCTGGAAGTGCGGGATCGTTCGACCTTCAAGACCACCCCGTGGCCCTATCTAGCCGCCTTCGATCCAACCACCGGCGAACACGCGCCGTGGTTCCAGGTGCAACCGAACGGCACGGTCTACGACATCGTCGACCTCGGCAACGGCCGCGCTCTACTCGCCGGCGAATTCACCACCGTCAACGGCGTCGCTGGCACCGACAAGATCGCAATCATCGACACCGCGACCGGCCTGGTCGATACGTCGTACTCGTTCCAGTTCAGCCAGTCCGACAAGACCGCCGTGCGGGCGGTCGCCATCTCGGGTGACTGGTTGTACGCCACCGGTGCGTTCACCACCGCGGCGGGCGGCAACGTGTCGGCGAACACCCGCGGCCTGGCACGATTCTCGCTTGCTAGCGGCCAACTGGATGCTGGTTGGACCCCCGAACTGCGGGGCGGCGACGGCTTCGGCATCGGCGTGGCGTCGAACGGTCGGGTATTTGTGGGCGGTTACTTCGAAACCGTCAATGGCGTGGATGGCACCGAGACGCTCGCTGCGCTGAGTCCTATCGACGGCAGCCTGGTACCGGGCTGGAACCACGGGTTCCCGTACGAACGGTGTGCTGTAGGTTGGCGAGATACCTGTGGCGCGATCAACGGGTTGGCGATGGCGCAGGACCGAGTGTTCGTCGCCGGAGCGAAACACTTCTGGGCTGCGCTCGATTCGTCGGATGGCACGATCCTCGCTGCGAACGAAGTGACTAACGACGGCCAGAGTGTCGACCTGGTCGGCGACAAGATCGTGATCGGTTGCCACTGTGAGACGGCCACCACCTCCGATGAATTCAACAACATCGCCCACCGCTACATCCGGGTGATCGACCCTGTGGCCATGACCGAGATCGCCTCCCCCACCGTGAACTCCCGGGGCGCCGCTGGCGGTTGGGCCGCCGGTCTTGCTCCTGACGGTTGCCTGTGGGGTGGCGGCAATCTGACGTCCACGTTCGTCAACGGTGTCCGCCATCCGGCGTGGAACCTGCTCCGTTTCTGCCCGACCGGGGGCGCCGGCACCAACCCGGTGTTGCCCGCTCCCCCGCAAGGTGATCAGTCCGCGCCGGCAGGACCGGCGTCACCGACGATCTCCACGGTGCGGGGCGCATCGGTCGATCTTTCGTGGGGCGCTGTCGCCGACGACTCGGGTCAGGTGGCCTACCTGATCTTCCGCAACGGCGCTCTCGTTGGCCGTACCTCGTCGACCAGTTACTCGGACAAGCTCCTTTCCTACTCCTCCACCCACTTCTGGCAGATCGCCGCTGTCGACATGGCGGGAAATCAGAGCGATCTCTCCGGACGGTCCACACCGGTCCGGATCGGCGCCCGTGTCAATGTGGCGCCGCAGTCGACTGCAACCCAGAGCAGTGACTACGACGCCACGACGACCGCCGACAAGGCGATCGATGGCCTACTTTCGCTCGATCCTGCTACGCAGATGCCCAGCCGAACCGGCACCCGTGCGGCCGGAACCGATCCGTGGATCGATCTCGACCTAGGCTCGGTGATCTACGTCGACTCGATCGAACTCCATCCCCGTCGGGACTCCCGATTCACCGAATCGAATCAGCGGCCCCGTATCTACTACGACACCACCCCGGTGACAGCGGACAATCGGGCCGATGCCTCGGTCGGTGGCCATTCGGTATGGCAGGGCGATGTGGTCCGTCTACCCGCCGAACCCAGGATCGATGTGGCTCCGATCGCGGAAGCCGTTCGTCATCTTCGGATCTACACCAGCCAACCCCGCACGTCATTCGATGAGATCCGGGTGTTCACCGCAACCTCGCAACCCACGCCCAGTCAACCGGCAGCCGACACCACCAATCCCAGCGATCCCGGGTGGTCGCGGGTCGTCACCCGCGGGTCCCAGTCGATACTGGAGTGGGGCGGCGCCACCGATAACACTGCGGTCGCCTTCTACGAGATCACTGCGCCCGACGGCTCGGTGAGCCGGACGACCAGCACCCGTCTACCGGTCGGGGCTCCCGGTCAACTATCTCGCAGTTTCCAGGTGGTGTCGGTCGATGCCGCGGGAAATCGCAGTCGAGTTGTTGAACCGCCGCCGCAGTCGGCGCCGGTGATCGACTGTGCCTACACGCCGACCGCCGACGGAATCTCGCTGTCGTGGACACCGCCGGCGAACGCGGATCGTTTCATCGTTCGCCGGTCGGTCAACGGCGGCACCAGCTACTGGCGAGGGTCCGTGAACGCCCCCGCCACCAGCTTCGTCGACTCCAGCCGCAGCGGAACGCTCGAGTATTCGGTCGAGGCCCGATTCGGCGCCATCGGCACCACACCAACCGTGTGCAGCGAAGAGGCGGCCGCGGCGCCATTAGGCCTGCGAGTCACCCGCGAGGACCGCCGACTGGTGGTGCTGAACTATCAGGCCGGAGGGCAGCCGGTTGAAATCGAAAGAAACGGCGTCGTGGTAGCGACGGACCCCGACAACTGGTTCGTCGACAGCGGCCTGGAACCGGGCACCGACTACACCTACCGGGTTCGATTCCAGACCCCGGGAGCAGCGTGGAGCGATCCGGTCACCGCAACCACCGCCGGCGGCGTGAGTCTTGCGATGCCGCAGAATTGTGCGGTGGTAGCTGACGCCAACGGGTTCTCGCTCACCTGGGACCCTTCGGCCGACGCCGACACCTACGTGGTGGAGCGTCGCGTGAACGGCGGCACCTGGTGGTGGCGGACCCGCACCTCCGACACCAACTTTGCGGACTCGTTCCGCTCCGGCACCGTCGAGTACCGCGTCCGCGCCATCGCCAACAACGACGCCAGCCCCAACGCCGCCTGCACCTAAACCCGCCCCAACCGCTCGAATCCGACAGTTCGAGCGGGTTGAGGACCCAAAGCGTCAGTTCGAGCGCGTTCAATCCACGTTCGGAATGGTCGAGGCGGGCGGCCCAATCACGAGCCAAGATGGAATGGTGCACCTGACCAGCAGTAGAGCCAGCGCCACAATCGATCCAACCGGGGGCCGACTGGCGTCACTGGTCGTGGACGGTTTGGAACTTCTGGTAACCGACGGGCCAAAACCCACCCGGTGGGGTTCGTTCCCAATGATTCCGTGGTGTGGTCGACTGCCGTTCGGGCGTTTGGAGTTCGACGGTGCCTCCTGGGAGTTCCCAATCACGAGCCCGCCCCATGCCAATCACGGCCGCACTCATCTGCAGGAATGGGCAGTCCTCGGACCCAACGAGATCCGGACCGAACTAAGCGACCCGTGGCCGTTTGGTGGTCATGCGGTTCAAAGATTCGACCTCGACGACGACGCATTGGTGGTCACCGTCGAAGTTCATTCCCACGATCAGGCGATGCCGGCAATGGCGGGCTGGCACCCGTGGTTCCAACGTCAACTCGATCGGGGCGAACCGGCCGAGCTCAGCTTCTCCGCCGAATCGATCTACGCCGTCGACGACGACGCTGTTCCCACTGGCGAACTGATTCCCGTCCCCCCGGGTCCCTGGGATGCTTGTTTCGTTGGCCTGACTGAAGACCCGGTGATCCGGTGGCCGGGGGCGGTCGAACTGACCATCAGCTCCACCTTCGATCACTGGGTGATCTTTACCGAACCCGAACACGCCCTTTGCGTGGAGCCTCAATCGGGTCCGCCGAACGAGGTGCATCTGAACCCCTGCATCCTCCATCCGGGCGAAGCGCTGGTCGGTTCCATGGCCCTTCGCTGGGCATAACCCGCCCCAACCGCTACCCGACGCGCCCAACCCGCCCGAACCCACCGAAACGAAGAGTTCAGGCGGACTCACCACCGAACACGTCCGTTCGGGTGGGTTTAGGAAATCTTGGGGGCGTCGGCGTCGACGAATTGGGCGCGCAGTTCTCGCTTGAGAACCTTGCCCGTGGCGTTGCGGGGCAGTTCGTCGACGATGGCCAGGTCACTTGGAACCTTGAACTTGGCCAACTGGCCGGCGCAATGCTCGATGACCGTTGTGCGTTCAAGCGTGGCATCGGGCTTGAGAGCGACAACTGCCAGACCAACTTCGCCCCACCGGTCGTCGGGGATCCCGATGATCGCCGCCTCGGCAACCTCGGGAAGTTGGTAGAGGACATTCTCCACCTCGGCCGGATACACGTTCTCTCCACCAGAGATGTACATGTCCTTCCAGCGATCAACGATGTAGACAAATCCTTCATCGTCCCTGCGGGCGGCATCACCGGTCTTGAGCCACCGTCCTTCGAACGCTGCTGCGGTTGCATCGGGCCGGTTCCAGTACCCGGGGGTGATGTGGGGACCGGCGACCCACAGTTCGCCAATCTCGTCGGGGCCGGCATCGGTGCCGTCATCGCCCACGATCCGAAACTCGGTATGCATGAGCGCCTTGCCGGTGGATCCAATCTTGCGCAGAGCGTCACCCGGATCGAGGAAGATCGCTGCAGGGCTGGTCTCGGTCATCCCGAAACCCTGAGCGAGCATCACGCCTTTCTCGGTCCAGCGCTCCATGATCGCTAGGGCGCACGGCGCACCGCCGACGCCTGCGACTCGAAGCCGAGAGAGATCGGTCTCATCGAAATCGGGATGTTGCATCATGAACTGATAGGGAGCGGGAACGCCGAAGAAGTGGGTAATGCCCTGAGCATCATCGCCAAGCACACTGAGCGTCTCGCCCGGATCGAAACCCTTCAGGATGACGACGGTGCCACCGGCGTGCAGGACCGGGTTCGAATAACAGTTGAGTCCACCGGTGTGGAACAGCGGCAGAACGTTCAGGTGCACGGTGTCCAACCCGATTCCCGCAGGAATGCCCAGGTTGACCGCATTCCAGAAGTTCATGCCGTGGGTGATCATGGCCCCCTTCGGCAAACCGGTCGTACCCGACGTGTACATGATGGTGATGACATCGTCGTGGGTCAGAAGAACGCGCTCGACCGGTGTGCCCATATGAGATGTCATCGCCGTCTCGTACGCACTGTCGGGGGTGCCACCATCGATCGCCAACAGCGTTCCGATCGAACACCGCTCCTGCAACTCGGCAGCTGAGTCGGCGAACTCGACGTCGTGCACCAACAACATCGGCGAGCTGTCGTTCAGGATGTACTCGAGTTCGGTGACGGTCAGCCGCCAGTTGAGCAACACGCAGATCGAGCCGATTCGGGCGCAGGCGAACTGAATGTCGAAAAACTCGACTCCGTTGTGAGCAAGGACGCCGATCCGGTCTCCCCGACCGATT
>CALGOA010000111.1 GCA_937958015.1 uncultured Acidimicrobiales bacterium
CGCTCCTTCGACCCCCAGCACGACAGTGTCTGGCTGAGCATCGGCGGCGACCTCGTACACCGAGGGGCGGGCTCGATCGCAGTCGGCATCGAGGATCCCCACCGGCCCTACGACAACGTGGCTCCGCTCGCCACCGTCGAGATCGACAACGAAGCCCTGGCAACGAGCGGCTCAGCCCGGCGCTGGTGGACGATCGGCGGCCAGCGATACTCCAAGGTGTTGGACCCTCGCAGCGGTCGACCGGTGGAGGGGATCGTCAGCGCCACCGTCATTGCGTCCGACGCGGCCACCGCCGATGTGTTGGCAACCACAGCACTCGTGCTCGAGCCCCACGAGTCGATCGAACTGGTCAGGTCCGAGGATGCCAGCTGCATGCTCGTTCGGTCCGACGGGTCGGCTGTGGTGTCGTCGGAACGATTTAGACGAGGGTGAACCACACCAGCAGCGCGGAGATTGCGGCACCCAGGACGAGCCAGCCCAGGGCACGGGCGCGACGTTTACGCATGAACAGCTGAATGCCAAGTCCGGTGACCGACACCACCAGAAGCAGCACCGCAGACGCATCGATGGCGAGGTCCCACACCACGTTCGTGTCGCTGCCGGTGTGAAGGTCCCGCATGGCGTTCACGAGGTTCTCCTCGGTAACCCGCAGCGAGTACTCCAGCGTCACGACGTCGAATCGAGCCGATGCCCCGTAGGCCGGACCGGTGTAGTTGATGGAACCCTCATTGCCGACCTGGTCGAAGTTGGTCACTTCGCCGACCACCCCGTGTTCGCTGCGGAGGAACTCGCTCACCAACAGAAACTCGACTTCATCGCCGGCCCTCACCGACTCCGGCAGCGTTCCGGCTTCGAGGGTTGTCACCAGTTCCTCACCACCCAGCCAGCCGGGATGATTCAGAAGGAGCCCGGTGGCTCCGAAGAACCCGATAATCGCAAATGCGGCCATGCTGAGGTAGACGTGGGCCCACCGCATCCACCGCTGAGCCCGAGCCGAGAAGCGCCCGCCGGACTTGGAGTCGGAGGTTGAACCGGGCGACTTCCTCGAGCGCTGCGCTTCCAGTCGGGCCGCCAACCGGTCGTCGGTAGCGGTAGAAGTGTCAGCCATTGATTCGGACCGATGCGCTGGAGAGCTCCCCCGTGTCGGGAAGCGCTGTCTCGGCCAGCGAGCCCACCAGATCGAACGGTTCCCGGATGAGGGAATACGGCCCTTCCTCCCGAACGGCTTCGATACAGATGAAGTACCGACCGGCGGGAACGACTTCGCCACTGGAGAGTCCGTCCCATGCAACGGCATACGCTCCGGGCGGTCGCGTCGCCGAGGAGATCGTGGCCGTCGTGTCAGCGCCTCCCGCTGCGATTCGTTGGGCATCGACGGTGAACCAGCGATCGAGGTGATCGAGCCATCGATTTCCCCGCCGTTCCTGCTGGTAGAACAGCGCCACGGTCTCCACCAGGAAACCCTGCTCGTCCTCGATCCATACCGCCACGTACGGCGATTCGATCTTGCCGCCGACATCTCTGGTGTAGGTGAAGGCGATGACCATCTCACCGCCAACGGCCGGCGTGCCGGGTGGAGCGTCGACCGCAGACGTTTCAACCGTGGTTTGATTGGCACCGGAGTTGGTGGTGTCGGGAGCCTCGGTCGTCGTTGGGATCGTCGTGGTTGTCGTTGTGGTTGTGGTTGGCACCGGCGTTGCCACCTGACCACCAAACACCTCGGCGTCGGCTTCAGCACATGCAGCGGCGAGAACGGATGCTGCGCCGGCCCCAAGGGTCGCCTTCAACAGTGTCCGGCGAGACACGACAAGGAGGCGCGACTGAGTCGGGGGGCTCATCCCACAAGTATTCACGATCTTTACTGAACACCCGCTGAAACCAGCCAACTCGTCGCATCACCCAGAAACCACAGCGGATCTGCGGCGCCTTGGCGCGTCGTGTGGCCTGTGGGTGGTCAGACCAGTTGACCGAAGTCGACGATTGCTGCGGCGAGCCCGGCCGGGTCTTCGAGCATGGGCAGATGGCCGGCCTGAAGGGTCTTCGTCCAGTCCGGTGTCAGGGCATTGACGAACCGATCCTGCAGTCCGGCTGGCATCTCCGCATCCTCGGCGGTCCGCACGTATCCCTTGGGTATGGGTTGGCTTCCTTGAGCGACGGCGGTCCGGAACAGGTGCGGAGATTCCGCCTCGAACTGCTCTACGATCCGGTCCGCCACATCGGCATCGAGCCTTCCGGTGAGTGTCTTGCGGATGGCCTTGTCCGGTGGCCGCGTGCCTGCGACTCGCATGGCCATGCTCAACACCCAGCGATTGGGAATCGGCATCGCCGAGAGGAACGACCCGGGCAGGGCGGGCACAACACCCGCCACCGCCACCAGTCCCGACACTCGTTCGGGCGCTGCGGCGGCGACCCCGAGCGCAACGACGGCGCCGACCGAATGAGCCACGATCGTGAACCGCTCCGAGGGAGCGGCCTCCAACGCGCTCGCCACGTACTCCGCAAGCGAGGCGTCCTTGCCGCTGGGTCGCCGAGCGATACCGACCGCGGTATTCGTTGGCAGTTCGGCCACGAAGTCGTCCCAGATCCACGGTTGGAGCCCCGATCCACTCAACAGCAGGAGCGGTTCGGGAACGGTCGACTTCGGAGACGACGAAGGGTCCGGGTTTGAATTTGGCGTAGTCACAAATCCGATGATCCATCACCCTTGGTGTCACTAGGCTGTCACTAATTCAATGAGAAGATCACGACCATGAACCGAACCGACCGCCTCTATGCGATCGCCGAACAGCTCCGTCGAACCGGAACGGACGGGATCAGCGCCGCAAACCTCGCCGACTACCTCGAGGTGAGCACGCGGACTATCAAACGCGACATCAGTGCCCTGCAACAGTCCGGCATGCCGATCTGGGCCCAGACCGGACCCGACGGCGGCTACTTCCTCGCAGCCTCGGCCACGTTGCCTCCGATCAATTTCACGCCCTCCCAGGCGGTGGCGGTATCGGTGGCACTGGCCGTGCTCCCCGCCGGGAGCCCCTTCAGTGCCGACGGGTCAGCCGCCGAGGGCAAGATCCGCGATGCGCTAGGCCCCCGGGCCAGCGAACAGGCAGCCTCGCTCGCATCCCGCGTGTGGGTCCAACCTCGACCTGAAGAAACGGCGCCAGCACCCCCGTCGGTTCTGCGCGCCATTGAGCGCTCGCTCACCGAACACCGAACAATCGCTATGACCCACACCAACGCCCAGGGCGCACCCAGCCGACGGACGGTGGAGCCCACGATCATCGCCTGGGCCAAAAGCAGTTGGTATCTCGTTGCGCACTGCCAGGACCGCAACGACACCCGTTGGTTCCGACTCGATCGAATCAGCCGAGCTGATCTGACCAAGGGGAGCTACCGACCGCGACCGGTCTCCGAGATTGGCGAACCACCGACGACAGCCCGACCCGTCGGTCCGGGCCCAGGATCGAACTGACGAGCGGCACCCTCTCGGCTGGAAGCACGAGTGCGTACACGACTCGATTGTTGTGCCCCTTCGTCCATCTGGGATGCTGTCGGACATGATCACAACTACACCCGACGTGTCGGCCGAGGAGTTTGCTGCGGGCACGGGCTGGGATATCAAACCCGAAGGTGCCTGCAAGGGTGAGGTGTGTGTCCCGCTCCCCGATGGTTATTCTGCGGCCCACGCCGCCGATCGTCTCGGCATGGCGGTGGTCCGAAACGATGACGCCGGGCTGGTCGCCTTCGGCCCCGAGTCCCTCAGCGGTCGTGCTCTTGTGACCGCACAGGCGCCGGAGGTCGTGTTGCCCGACCTCGATGGAAACGAGTTTCATCTTTCCTCGCTGCGGGGCAAGAAGGTGGTGGTGGTTGCGTGGGCGCCCTATTGAGGCTGCCGCTACGACCTGCCAGGTTGGCAGGCATTGCGCGAAGAACTCGCACCCCTCGGCGTCGAGATCGTCACGGTGTCACTTGAGCTGAGTGACCCCGAGGCGTCCCGTCCGTTCATCGAGGCAGCCAATCCACGCCACCCCTCGCTGTTGGACCCCAAACATCAGTTGGACGCCCTCTTCGGTGTCGTCAATATTCCCAACGTCATCTGGATCGACGAGGAGGGCGTGATCGTCCGACCTCCGGAACCGGGATGGCCGCCGGGCGATGACTACCCGGACTGGCTTCGCAGCTTTCTCGATGATCGAGATGAGAAGGTGGAGAGGAAAGCCGCCAAGATCGAGAAGGACGATCCCGAGTTGGCTGCCCGAATGCGCGGCGGTCAGGTCCGCGAGGCGTATCCCGATGCGATTCGGGACTGGGCCCGAAACGGCGCCGATAGTGCGTTTGCGATGTCGGAGAGTCAGGTGTTGGCAGCGTCGGCCGAACGCGGGATCGACAAGAGTGAAGGTGCCGCCCACTTCGAGTTGGCCAATCATCTCTGGACCGCGGGAGATCGCGACAGCGCCATCGAACACTTCAATCACGCCCACCGACTGCAGCCCGACAACTGGACCTACAAACGCCAGGCATGGTCGTTGGTCGGAAACGAGAAGGCCGGGGGCGGCGAACTGGGCCGCTTCAATCAGGGCCCACTGCCCGGAGAAGAAGACGAATGGCCCTTCGCCGGCAACTTCACCGCCGATTCGTCCGCGACCCCAGCCGGCGACTACTACCCCGCCACGATGTAACCCCGCTTCGCTGCCGGTAGACGGCTGAGGCGCAGCGAGCCGTCCGTGGCAGCGCACCGTGTCAGAAGCGCAACCCTTTGCTGCCACGGTCTCCGTCAGGCGGCCGCCGGAGCCGTTTTCTGCTCCATTGGAGCGTCTAGGCTCACTACGTGCTGAATCTGTTGGCAGTTGTCGGCCCCGCCTCTGACGGCGGGGGCGGAGGTTCGGGGTCGCTTACCCTCCTCGTCGTCTATATCGCGCTGGCGATCGGGGTGTCGTTCCTGTGTTCGATCATGGAGGCGGTCCTGCTGAGCGTTTCCCCGGCCTACATCGGCGCTCTCGAGTCGACCAAACCATCTGTCGCCCAACGCCTGCGGGAGCTCAAGACCGACGTCGACCGACCCCTCGCCGCAATCCTCACCCTGAACACGGTGGCCCACACGATCGGCGCCGCCGGAGCCGGTGCCGAGGCTGCGGCGTACTTCGGAAGCGGCGCCATCGGAATCTTCTCGGCCATCCTCACCCTCGGGATCCTTGTGCTGAGCGAGATCATTCCCAAGACACTCGGTGCGGTCTATTGGCGAGGCCTCGCACCCATCGTGAGCCGGATGCTCAAGCCGCTCATCTATGCCCTGTACCCGCTGGTCATCATGTCGCAGTGGTTCTCCAGCTT
This sequence comes from uncultured Acidimicrobiales bacterium, assembly GCA_937958015.1. Lineage (GTDB taxonomy): Bacteria > Actinomycetota > Acidimicrobiia > Acidimicrobiales > SZUA-35 > JABDIY01. The sequence goes on from CALGOA010000111.1 coordinate 5,329, forward strand.
TCTCACCCGGGGAAAGAAGGAAGGCGACGTCAGTCGGGAAGAGCTGGCAGCGCTCGCCGATATCGGCGCCGAAGAGGGTGTGTTCCAGGATCAGGAAGCACACCTTTTCAAGAGCCTCCTGCGTTTCGAGAGCCTTCGGGCATCGGATGTAATGACCCCCCGAACCGTTCTGGTCGCCTTTCCCGAGACTGCGCCAGTAAGCGAACTGGTCACGGCCAAACGACCCTTCTCGCGCTACCCCGTCTATTCGAAGAATCGTGACGACGTCACCGGCTACGTGCTCCTCAGCGACGCCCTGGCCCAGGTGGCCGACGACACCCCCAACACTCCGCTGGCCGACATCCGACGCGACATCGTTGCCCTACCCGAGAATCAGTCGCTGCTCGAGGTATTCGAACGGCTGGTTGACGGACGGGAACACATCGCTCTGGTGGTCGACGAGTACGGCGGCACTTCCGGAATCGTCACCATGGAGGATGTGATCGAAACCCTTCTGGGATTGGAGATCACTGACGAAACCGACCGGGACGAGGACATGCAGTCGCTCGCTCGGGACCAGTGGCGAGATCGAGCCAGCAGCCTTGGCCTACTCGATACTGAGAGTGACGATGCCCTCGACCTACCGGGCGAGGTGCCGGATGAGGCTGCCATCCGCCTGGGTCTGACCGGCGCCCAGCTCCACCAGCAGACTCCACCCGCCAGCGACTAGCGGCGATCTGGCTGGCAGGTCGGCGTCGGGGTCCTCGTCAGGACCGGTTGGGGTTTCGGCCGCAGAGACGCGAACGTGGGCCTGACCCGTTCGGGCCAGACCCACTGCGGCTGAACCAGCGCTGGTTCTAGAGGTACTCGACGTTGTAGTGCAGTTCGGCCCGACAGTTGCCGCTACCAACTTCGATCTGGTGCAGCTTGGGCCAACGACCGCCCAGTCCGGTGCCCTGCGGGTCGTTGTTCGACCAGGTGTTGGTGGCCTCGTTGTAGGTGTGGCTCGCCATCCGATTCGCTCCGTTCATTCGGGCGTCGTTCCACGTCTTGCCGAACACATCCTTGTCGCGTTCGGATCCGGTGAAGGACACTGTGAACTTCTCGCCCTGCTCCCAATCCACATCGAAGAACACGTCGTGTAGGACATTCACATAGTCGCCATCACCAAGTGTGGCGCTTCTGTGGACGACCGAACCGGGGTAGGTGTTCCCGTTCCGATTTCGGACCGATGCGGAGAAGGCAAAGTCGCCATCACCCTCGACCCCGTCGCAATCCCGGATGGCCTGGAACCGGACGAGTGTGAGGTGGACGGTGCTGCCCACCTGATCGACGGCACATTCGGTTGCTGTGTAGTCGGTGGTGTAGCCCAGCTTGGCGAGGGAGTTGTCGTGCAGGTTGTGAACCGAATAGGCGATCGGCACGCCGGGGTTGCTGGTGGAGTAGATGGCGTTCTCACCCTGAATGACCTGCGGCAGGGTCGATGGATCGATCAGTTGTGCCTGCACTGCAGCGTTGCCGCCGAGCGTGACAACTTCCAGCGACGACTGCGTCAGGATCTCGTCGTAGCGGGCCTTCAACTGGGCCTCCACCTTTGCGCCAGCGGCGTAGTTAAGGGCGGCCTCAGCTTCGGCGGCGGTGATGTCGCGGCTGCTCTCCATCCGAACCATCAGGATCCGGCCGTACACGACCGACGCCACGTAGGCGGGTGCGTTCTCCGGCGTGAGTGCGGCGATGGCCCGGTCGGCGGACACCGAGTCGGCGATCATCGAGGCCGGCGACGAGGGTGTGTCCACGCTCACCGTGTAGAACGCCTGTTTGAAGGTGGCGATGGTGGTGCGCTTCTCCGACGAGGTATCGACCGACATGTGCCCGGCGAAGTCACCCGTCGCCCATGCAACGTTGAGGCCCACGTCCAGCGCCGCCTGCTGGGAGCTGTATGCCGTCTTGTACTGGAACGAAGAGTTCGCCGGGTTCACGTGTCCATCGATATAGGCGTTGTTGTTCCACCACCCGAGCGCGTCATCGACCGCGGCCTGGACACTGGAGTTCGAGGGGTTCTCCACCTGAAGCACACCGTTCTCGCCGATCCCGGGGAGGTCGATGCTCAGTGCCACCGGGCCCTGAGGAATGCCCAGCGGTGTTGGGGTGCCATCGAGCAATGACGAGTCGGCCTTCACCAGCGCACCGGGGAAGACGACGCCGTTGGTGGGACGAAGGATGGCGACCTCGCTGAAGTTGGTGCGCAGGTTGTACGGGGTGCTGATGCATCGGCGGATGGTGTTGCCCTCCGCTTCCTCGGTCAGGTCGGCCTCGCCCGCTTCACGGTCGTTCGGAGCACCGCCGGGGATGTCCTGCACGTCGAGGTTGTCGTCGCTGTTGTAACGCAACGTTGCGATGTGACTGTCGATTTCGGAGGTGGGATCGAATTCGGGGGGCGGTGTGGTGGTTGTCGTCGTGCCGTCGATGCCACCGTCGACGATGGTGGTCTCGGGCGGACCGAAACTGCCTTCGTCGCCGCCGCCTCCGGTGGAGATCTCGACACCACCCGGCAGTGAGCAGGCGCTCAGGATCATCGCTGCTGCAAGCAGGACCCCGCCGAGGCGGAATGGGCGGGGTTGGATTGTTCTGGTTCGCTGGTTCGTTTCCATACCTCCACCGTGAACGACCGGCGGCTCGACGGCGATGGCGCACGGGGGTGTCTCTTCCGTGGCGTCACACCCCGAACCGAGGGGGTGCTGGCACCACCCTCACACTCATGACTCGATGGCGGAGTTATGCGTTCGGCAGACGAGCCGCCACGGTGGTGCCGACGCCGAGGGCCGAGTCAATCGTCAGTTCGCCGCCGACCGACTCGACCCGGTCCTTCATGTTGTCGGTGCCGTGGCGATGACCCTCACCGGCGGGGTCGAAACCCGGACCGTCGTCGTGGATGGTCAGTTCGATGCCTGAGACAGCAGCGCCCAGCTGCAGTCGGACATCGGCGTCGGGTGCATACTTCGCAGCGTTGGTAAGTGCCTCGAGGGCCACGAAGTACAGGGCCCGTTCGTGGTTGGTGTCGAGACGGCCGATGTCGGCGATGTCGGTCTCGATCGAGAGCCCGGATCGCCGCGCCGCCACCTGGAGCGCCGGAACCAGGCCGCTGGTTTCCAGCAGCGGCGGATAGATGCCCTGCGCCAGACGACGGAGTTCCTCGATCGCTTCATCGGCTTCAGTCACCAGGGCCTGCACATTGGGGTTCAGGTCATGGTCGGGCCCGATTAGCGAGTCCAATAGTCGCAAACGCACACCCAAAGACACCAGTCGCTGCTGGGCCCCGTCGTGGAGATCCCGCTCGATACGTCGTCGCTCGGCATCGCTGGCTTCCACCACCCGACGACGCGACGCAGCCAACTCGCGTTGGGACGCGTTCAGTTCGGCGTTCAGCAAGCTGAGTTGCGAGAGCCGCCCCTGCAGCAGTTGGTTGTTGTTCCGAACGATCAGTGCGATTGGCAGCGTCAGGGCGATCACCGCACCGATAACAAGAATGAGTTCGAGTTCGTCCTCAAGGTCGGGCAACACTCCCCCGTCATCGTTCAATAGTCCAGTGGCCGACACGGTGGAGACGGCCAGCGCCGATCCGACCAGGAGAGCGACCAATGTCTGCGTGTCGAGGAACGGTGTGGACAACACGACTGGCATCAGCACGGTCATGATCATCACCGGCCACAGCTGCGGTACGGCCCAGGACACGGCGATGGCCACGATCCAATTGCCGATCGTCGCCAGGCCCAAAGCGAGGAGTACCCGTTGTTGCTCGATCGAATTCAAGGCCACCGAGAGCAGTCCGATCAGAACAACGATGGCAGCAGCGACCAGCAGGAGCAGCCCGCTGTCTCGCAGGCCGAGAAGCCAAGCGACGACAACCACGCCCAAACCGACGCAGGCACTGATCCGATCCAGGCGCAGAAAGGGTCGTATCGTTGCCACGGCTTCTCGCAGCTGAATGTCGGCGGGTTTGTGGTAAGGGTCGGCTGGCGCTTGAACGTCCGGCATTGATGCACCGTAGTCCTGAGGGTTGTTCGTTGCGGGGGTGCAGGCACCCCCAACCAATGGGAGCCGTGGGTGATTGTGATTCGACGGCCGGACGGATGAGAATGAGCGCAGGACTATGGACAGACACCCCCAACAAGCCGCCGAGGCCCCACGATCCGTTGTCGACATCGACGTCGTCGTTGTCGACGATCACGACGGATTCCGCTCCGTTGCAGCCGAGGTGATCAACGCAACCGATGGTTTCTCCGTTCGGGGCACCGCCGGCTCGTGGGCTGAGGCCCAGCTGCTAATCGGTGAACCGGTGCCGCTCCCGAAGCTGGTGTTGATGGACGTGAATCTCGGCGCCGAGAGCGGTGTCGCCGCAGCGCGCGACCTCGTTACCACGTGGCCCCAGATCCGGGTGATTCTGATATCGACCCTCGATCGTTCTGACCTGCCGCCCAACGCCGTCACCAGTGCATCCGGCTTTCTTCCCAAGTCACGCCTTAGCCCGGCGACGATTCGGCAGGCGTGGGACGGTGCATTCGATTGGAAACGCTGACGATGCGGGTTGTACTCGCTGATGATCACGAACTGATCCGTCGCGGCATCGCTGCCGTGCTCGACACGATCGACGAGGTCGAAGTGATCGCCGAGTGTGTCGACTACCCCAGCCTCATGGCCGCCGTTGCCGAGCATGCTCCCGACGTCGTCATCACCGACATTCGAATGCCGCCCACCCAGACCGACGAAGGGATCGCAGCCGCCCTCGCCATTCGACAGGCGCACCCCACCACGGGCGTGATCGTGCTCTCGCAGTTCGCCGAACCGGAGTATGTGCTCGAACTCTTCGTCGATGGGAGCCAGGGTCTGGGTTACCTGTTGAAGGACAAGGTAAGCCGTGGCGAACTGCAGCGAGCGGTCACCGAGGTGAGCAGCGGTGGTTCCGCCGTCGACTCGGCGATCGTGGAGGTCTTGGTGGCTGGTCGCCTGAGACGCCAGTCGCCCATCGATGCGTTGACACCCCGTGAGAGCGAGGTGCTCAGCCTCATCGCCGAAGGCCGGAACAATACGTCAGTGGCAGAAGCTCTGGTGTTGAGTCCCAAGGCCGTGGCCAAACACATCAACTCGATCTTCTCGAAGTTGTCGCTGGGAGACGAACCGGACTCTCACTCCAGGGTCAAAGCCGTTCTCATGTGGCTTGCCTCCAACGGCTAGCCGCCGGGCAGCCGTACCGCAACGCTATGGCTGGCCTCGATCAGCCGTTACGCAGCGCTTCGATGAGTTCGCCCTTGTCCATGGTGGACCGACCGTCGATCTCAAGTTCCTGAGCCCGCTCGTAGAGTTCGTCCTTTGTCCACTCTTCGTAGGGCGGGGACGAACCTCCCCGCTCGGAGGCACCCTCGGAGTTGGCGATGGCCGCCGCCTTGGATTTACTCATGCCGTCGTTGCGGAGAGCCTCGTACTGTTCGTCGTTCTTGATGCTGGGACCGTGGTCTTTCACCATTGGCGCGGACTCCCCGATGGCACAGTTGTTTCGTCCACGGTCGGATCGAATCCGTGCGGCATCACTTAGCCGCCCATCACTTCTTCGGGCGGAACGTCAAGGGCTTCGATGTAGGGGGTGCCGCTGTCGGTGTGCTGGATTGCACCGGCATCGTCGTCGGCCTCGCGGACATCATCTTCCTCAGGGGTCGGGGTGTTCTTCGAGGGTTGTGGGATCGGTGGTGTGCTCATGTCATTCCTCCTTGGTCCTTGGCCCGACATATCCCGCCGCCCATCGGTTCAAACCACGCTCGCAACCGACAACTGCCTGGACGCATGCAATGGCCGGACAGCCGGCAACTGGCAGGTGGTAGTTTCAACATCAGCGACACCACAACCGGGACGCTGTAACGAGGAGGCCTCCGAATGCCCAGCAGACGTGCTCGACTCCACAAGCCAATCATCCGCCTGATCGGCAAAGGGTTAGCCCGGCAAACGAATCCGAAGGGGATGAGGACCTTCATCGATCGGGTGAGTCGAACCCTTCTGCCAGCCCGGGGAGTCACCATTGCCGGCGGCATGCTCGGGCCGTCCCGGACGTTGGAGATTTCCGCCTCGGACTCGACCCCCACCAGTCAGGTTCTCATGTTCCACGGGGGCGGCTACGTCTTCGGTTCACCGGAGATGTACCGATGGTTGGCGGGCCGGATCGCTCGGGCCGCAGACGCACAGGTGAACGTCCCGCAGTATCGGCTCGCTCCCGAGAACACCTTTCCTGCTGCGGTGGAGGATGGGCTGGCCGCCTACCGGGCAATGCTCGAACGCACGGCGCCGGACCAACTTGTTATCGGCGGTGATTCGGCCGGCGGCGGTCTGTCGGTTGCGGTACTTCAGGCCGCACAGGCCGAGGGGTTGCCCATGCCTGCGGGAATGTTCCTGATTGCGCCGTGGCTCGACCACACCGGCGATGCGGAGGGTGCCATGCCCACCGTCGACACCGAGATCCTGATCCTGCCCGAATCGGTGATCCGGTCATCGGGCTGGTACCGAGGAGACCATCCCGCCAGCGATCCCGGTATCTCTCCACTTCTCGGATCGTTGGACGGCCTGCCGCCGATGCTGATTCAGGTTTCGGACAATGAGGTCCTCTACGGCGAGAGTGTGGCGTTCGCCGATCAGGCCAGGGCCGCAGGCATCCCGGTCGACCTTCAGGTTGGACAGGACCTCTGGCATGTGTGGCATCTCATGGCACCGACCGTGCCCGAAGCCTTGGCGTCCATCCAGGGCATCGGGGACTTCATCAAATCGGTGACGGGCTCCACCTCCTCCTAATCCACGCCGACCAGCGGCAGAGGCTGGGTGCCTCGTGGACGCACGATCCCAGCACCGTGACCGCCGAGCGGCCGAGCGCTGCGTCGGAACACATCGACGCTCCGCCCTGCGTCCCGAAGCAGGTTCGCTGCCGTGAGACTATCGAGCGGATCACCTACAACTGCGGCACGGCGCCTCGCGCCGATTAGGTCGGGATTGTTGGATCGGAATCGGACATGTGCCTCGAATGGGTTTGCGGGTGGTTTGTTTATCGGCGAGGTCCTCGGGTAGGACACCATCATCGATCGGTGTGGTGAACCCGTCAGCCGATCGACCCTCTACCAAGGAGCGAGGAGCTACCAATGGGAACAACATTCAAGATGGTGGAACTGGTCGGCGAGTCCGAGGCCGGTCTCGAAGACGCCGTGAAGACCGCAGTGAAGACCTCATCTCGAACTGTCCGTGGACAGTCGTGGATCGAGGTGAAGGAAATTCGTGCCAACCTCAGCGACGACGGTGGCATCGATCGCTGGCAGGTGAAACTGGACCTCGCCTTCCGCGTCGAGGAGTAGACCCGAACACTTTGAGCGGGCGGTACCGGAAGGTGCCGCCTGTTTGCCGTGTTCGACCCTGCGAGGGTGTGACGTTTAGGTCCCACGGATACCGGGAAGGTCCACCCGATCACTATCCGACCAGCAAAGGAAACAACGATGTCAAGAACCGATTCAAACAACCGCATCTCCACTGCCCTCGACTCGATGGAACAGCGCCTTCCCACCATCCCCAAGAAAGCTCTGCAGTTGAACCGGGCGATCGCCCGGTTTGGCATCAACCTCTCCGAACGTGCCTCCAGCGCCATTCTCGGCTCGATGCGATCTGTCGGCCGCTCAACCTCCGAGGCGACCAGCACCGTCACCGGCCAAGCCCGGTCAGCAGCTTCGAAGACGATGTCGAGCGCGGCATCCGGAGCCCGGCAGGTGAGCGGCCAAGCCAAGGCGCAGAGCAAAAGGGTGGTCGAGACCGTCGAGGACGAAGTTGTCGAGAAGATCGACAGTGCGAACGCCGTCGTCGACAACGCTGCCGACGGATCATACGAAACTTGGACCAGAGCCGAGCTCTACGAGAAGGCCCAGGAGCTCGACCTCGATGGACGATCGACCATGAGCAAGGCTGAATTGATCGACGCGCTGCAGCAGTAGCTCTAAGGGGTCTTGGGCTGCGCTGTCGCAACCGCCGCGGGGCACACTGGATGTCTTGACCAGTAGAGGAGTGTTGCGTTGCCTTGTCGCTGCGGTGTTGTTTGGTGCCTCGGCGCCTGCAGCATCTGAACTGGCGGGCGAGGTTCACTTCCTCGTTCTTGCCGGGTTGTTGTACGTGGGCGCTGGGCTCGCCGTACTCCCCCACGTCGCAGTCAACAGACCGGACCGGGCAGCCATCAGCCGAGATTGGAAGCCTGCGCTCATAGCCGTCGTCGCTGGCGGCGCGGTTGGTCCAGCGCTACTGGTGGCCGGTTTGGCCCGCACGTCGGCGGCGACTGCGTCGATCCTGCTGAACCTCGAACTGGCCGCCACCGTCGCCCTCGCTGCGACCGTCTTCCGGGAGCACCTCGGCCGACGCTTGGTCATTGGAGCGGGTTTAGTCACCGTCGCGGGCGCAATCCTCACCAGGGAGCCCGGCGCGACAATTGACTCGGGCGCACTCCTTATCGCTGCAGCGTGCGTGGCGTGGGGCGTAGACAACGGCGTCACAGCACGCATCGACCAGCTCTCGCCTCAACAGGTGGTGTTCCTCAAAGGCGCAGTGGCTGGCACGGCCAATCTGACGCTCGGATTGTTGGTCGCAGGTGCGAGCATCGGCCTCGATATCGGCAGAGTCCTCGCCGCACTGGCTATCGGTGCGCTCGGTTACGGCGCCTCGATCGTGCTGTGGGTCAAGGGGGCGCGCGATCTTGGCGCAGCTCGCGGGCAGCTCATCTTCGCTACCGCACCGTTCATCGGAGCCCTCATCGCATGGACCGTGTTGCAGGAGGCGGTGACCACGCCCCAGTTGATTGCGGTTGCTATCGCCGTGATCGGTGTTTTGGTGTCACTGGAGTCGGCCCACGAGCATGAACATCCCCACGGGGCGGTTGAACATGAACACGAACATCGTCATACCGACCGACATCATCAGCACGGCCATACCGACGGGGCGGTGCCTGAGGCACTGACCCACTCCCATCGTCACCGCCATCAACCGATGACTCATGCGCACCCCCATGTGCCCGACCTTCACCATCGACATCACTGATCGCTTTGTGGATCATCGTCTCGTGGCGCTCGTGGCGGCACGGATCGACCCGACCCCGTCGGAGGTTGACAACATCACTCGCCTCATGAGGCGAGCGGGGACCTCAGATCGATCTCCACGTTCGGCTCCTGCGCTGCGCCAACATCTCCGGGCTGGAGGGTGGCACGATCGAGGGCGTTCCGCCATACGCGAGTCGAGACCTCCGACCCGTCACGACCGCCATCATTGATCATCTTGGTGATGATGCTCGGACGACCGAAGGTCCAGAAGAGGCAGGCTTCCAACAGCTTTGGCTCATCGTTCTCATCGATCCGGAAGTCGAACAGTGAGTAATCCCGGCAGCCCAACGCCCGGTGCGCGGCAATCGCTATCCGCTCTAGCCGATCCCGGATCGCAGGCGTGACCGACGCCGGACAGATGGTCGGCACCTTTCGGGAAGGTTGTGCGGCCACCTCGGGTTCGTACCCGGTTCGGTCGTATCTGAACCCCTTCCTTGGGTTGTGATCTGCTTCGTCGGCCCGGTCACACCGCCAGGGCCACACCGCTCATGCAGTGTGACCCTCAGCCGTCGTCGGCAACCGAGGTCACCAGAACCGCGTGCGACAATCGTTACTCGTCGTCATCGTCGTCATCCGAGTCGTCGTCGTAGTCATCGAAATCGTCGTCGTCATCCGAGTCGTCATCGTCCGAGTCGTCATCGTCCGAGTCATCATCCTCGTACTCACCATCGTCGTAGTCCGAGTCATCATCATCCGAGTCCTTGTCGGTTTCCCGTTCGATTCGGACACGAGGCGCGCCGTCTTCGATCTCGATCTCTACGTCGACACGCTGGGTATCGTCGAAGGAACGGAACGATAGCTCGATCTCGTCCGCAGATGTTTCGTCCCGCACTGT